>JBHIEY010000135.1:0-5109 GCA_046861835.1 Fidelibacterota bacterium
ACCACCCGTGAGACCTCATTTCCTGCCCTGTCCTTTCCCTCAAAGGCTACGGTGTAGATGCACCCGTCAGTCAGGGAAGGTGCGTTCGCGGGGATCATGTCGGTGTGTTCACCGGTTTCCAATTCTTCTCCTTCGAGAAATACGGTGTGGGGAGACCGGGGATCTTCCTTCCCCCCTGTCCGTGTCCAGGTTACCCGTCCCTCCACCAAATCCTCCTCCAGCAGGTAGGTGAGCCTCGCTGACGGCACGACGCCGTTGGGTTCGGGATATGTGACCGTCAACCGGGGAGGGGTCACATCATAGGTAATTCCCTCCACGGCGACCGTATCTGAGACATTCCCCGCTGCATCGGTTCCCACAAACAAGATTCTGTAAACTGCGCTGTCCACCAGGGCAGGCCTTTCCATCAGCGTACCGGGGGGATGAGGTCCGGCGGCCAGTTCCTCATTGCGAAGGGACGCTATATGGGGCGAGCCGGGATCCTCTCTCCCCGCCGTCCGGATCCACGTTACCGTTCCCGACTGCAGGTATTCGCTCAGGGAGTAGGCAACCTGGGTATGATTGACCACGGACCCTTTCTCCGGAAAGACGTTCGCGATGACGGGGGCCGTGGCATCAAAGGCAACGCGGGCGATTGTCACCGGTTCGGCTTCGTTGCCGGCGGGGTCCAACCCAGTGACGGTGATTTTATACACCGCCCCTTCCACCAATTCCGGTGCGTTGGCAAGCTCCTTGTCCCGGTGCCATCCGGCTGACAGTTCATCTCCTGTCAACGGTTGTACATGGGGCGAACCGGGGTCCTCCGTTCCCCCGGTCCTCGTCCAGGTTACCGACCCCTGTCCAAGCGACTCGCTCAGCCGGTAACCGATCCGTGAAGAGGCGACGGTTGTATTGGAAGAAGGAAAAGTCACCTCAATCCGGGGAGGGGAAACGTCGTACAGGACCTGAACGGCGCTGACGGTGTCCGAAAGGTTCTCTGCCATGTCCTTTCCGACAAAGGTAACGGTATACAGGGAACTGTCCTGGAGAGCCGGGGTGCCGGAAAGGAGAACGTTCTCATGGGTTCCGCTGGTCAGTTCATCTCCTTTCAGGGGCACCGTATGGGGGGAGCGGGGATCGTCCTTCCCGCCCGTTCGCGTCCAGGTAACGGTGCCGCTCTCCAGCGTCTCACTTAACGTGTAAGTCACCCGCGCAGAATTCACGTGGGCGCCGCTGGTGGGACTCACACCGGTGAAGCGGGGCGCCGTACCGTCGAATACTATTCCGGGTATCTGAACGGATCTGGCGTCATTTCCCGCTCTGTCTTTCCCCTGGAAGACCACGGTGTAGACTCCTCCTTCCGCCAGACCGGCCGGGGCGGATACCGGTATCGATCCGGGATGGTCTCCCGGCGCCAGCTCGTCGCCCGTCAGAAGGGCCACGTGTTCGCCGGTTTCATCGGGAGCTCCCCCCGTCCTCCTCCAGGTGATAGATCCCTCGGCCAGTTCTTCCGACAGGGAGTACGACACTTCCAGATTTCGAACGGCAGAGTAAGCCACAGGATAGGTGACTTCCAGCAACGGAGAGGTCTTGTCAAACAGGACGTTTCCCACCAGAAGGGTATCCGATCGGTAGAACATGATGTCGTACACGGAACTGTCCATCAGGATGGGACTGTTTACCAGCGGAACCTCCCCGTGCTCCCCTGCCTCCAGTTCCTCACCTTCAAGAGGGACGACATGTGGCGAAAACGGATCTTCCCGTCCCCCGGTCTGGGTCCAGACGATTGTCCCTTCGGCCAGCGTCTCGCTCAAGGTATAGAAGACGTTGGATGAATTCACCGCCGACCCTTTCGCGGGTGAGGCAATCTCAAGGGCAGGGCGGGATCTGTCAAACGTTACTTCGGCAACTTCACTGGGGGCGGCGGGTTTGAGCCCCAGATCTCTTCCCCGGGCCACCACGGTATAGACCGCACCGTCCACCAGATCGGGGCCGTTCTGGAGCAGGACGTTTTCATGGTATCCTGAGGAGAGTTCGTCCCCCACAAGACCCGCCACATGAGGGGCCCGCTCATCGGGATTTCCCCCGGACCACTCCCAGGTGATCGTCGCCTCCCCAAGCAACTCGCTCAGGCGGTAGCTCACCGCAGGTGTAGAGACGCTTGCTCCGGGGAACGGGTATACGAGCTCGATTTCCGGGGGGGTGGAATCATACACGATATGCCGGACAACCGTACTCCCGGAAACGTTTCCCGCCAGATCTGTCCCGGTGATGGACATTTCATAGATCGAGCCGTCCTTGAGAAGAGGCGATTCCGACAGGGTGATATTCTCGTGGGGACCGGCGGCCAGTTCCTCTCCCGTGAGATCGGCCACGTGAGGAGAAGCAGGATCGGCTTCTCCCCCCACCTGGGTCCACACCACCACTCCCTCTCTCAGACGTTCGTTCAGGGTGTACGAGATCTGCGGAGAACTGACAAAGGAACTGTCCCCGGGGTAGAGGTCCGTTATGACGGGGGGAGTGAAATCGTACGACACGCGGGAAATCACCACGGGTGCGGCCTCGTTGGCGGCCAGGTCACGGGCGGTCACGGTCAACGTGTAGGGGACCCCCTCCTCAATGTAGGGCAGAATGTCCGGCAGCTCAAACCGGTGATCTCCCTTTGTCAGGAATACGGAATCGACGGAGGCGGTTTTCGGTTCCCCAACCGCCGTATCCCCCTCCACCCGCTGCCACTCCACACCGGCGGAGGCAAGATCTTCACTGAAGGAGGCAACGAATTCCGGCCGGTTCATGACCAATCCCGGTTGAGGGAAAAACGCGGTGACAGCCGGAGGGTCCTGTCGTACATCACCTGGGTGATCACCAGGGAATCGGAAGCATTTCCGGCGAGATCGGTCCCCCGTACCGTGATATCATAGACGGCACCGTCGACGAGACCGGGAGCATTCCGGGGAAGCACGTAGAGGTGCTTCCCTGCTTTCAGCTCGCTTCCCGTGAGAAGAACGGTGTGTGGAGACTGGGGATCGTCCGCCCCCTTTTGCCACTTCCAGATCAGTCGACCGGAAGCCAGTTCCTCGCTCAGAGAATAGGAGACAACAGGGGCATTCATATGCTCACGGTCGAGAGGTTTGACCCAGACGAACTCGGGGGGATCGGTGTCAAAGCGTACCCCTGAAACCGAGAGGGCCGGACCCGTATTTCCGGCAAGATCGGTCCCCTGGAAGAAAAGGGTGTAGACGGAGCCGTCCTGGAGATCGACCTGGTCGAGAAGGGAAACATATTCATAGTTCCCTTTCCTGAGAGCGTCTTGAGAGAGAACGGCAACATGCGGAGACCGGGGATCTCTCCTCCCCCGCTCCCACACCCAGAGTATCTCGGCCCGGAAGAGGTCCTCGTGGAGGGCAAAAGAGAGTTCCGGAACGTTAATCGCTGTAGGAGAATCGACGGTATAGACAGGGGGAGTCTCATCGTATGTCACGTGACGAATTTCAACCTCTAAGGCCGGATATCCGCTCTCCCCCGTTCCGTTGAACCGGACGGTGTAGACGGCACTGTCGACCAGGGCAGGGGCTTGACGCAGGAGAAGTTTTTGGTATTCGCCTCTTTCCATTTCTTCCCGCGCCAGGGTCGCCGTATGGGGAGAACCTGCATCCTCTTTTCCTCCTTCCCATTCCCAAATAACGCGGCCCTCCGTCAGGCCTTCCGCAAGCGTGTAGGAGAGGAGAGGATCATTGACAAATGAGGAGTCGCGGGGAAACGTCACGAGAAACAGGGGGGCTCTCCCCTGTTCATCTATGGGGAGATGCTTCACCAGGGCCCGGGAGGAATCGTATTCCCAGATATCCCGTATGCGGGATTCGCTGTCAACCCCGTAGAGAAATCGGCGAATCAGGCGGTTCCCGGGCATTCTTTCCCAATCCTCCTGCCGCAGGTTGTCCCGGTCATCGTAGCTGAACTTCATCACGCCGTACAGAAACCCGTCCACGTCGAAAAAGCGGGTGACCTTGGGACGCTGCCGCCGGTCGAATTCGATGGCGGTAAACCGGTCGTCAAAGTCGCGAACTTTTTCAACACCAAACGCAAACCGGATAAATTTTTCTGACAGGGGTTCCCCCGGACCGAAGAGATACGTCTGGATCCGGGTACTGTCCCGGTCAAAGACGGTCTTGGACACGAGGGCGCCGCTGAGAGAATCGTAGGCAAACGTTTCGAACTGGATGAGCTTCCCCTTTCGTTTGTAAAAAGCCCTCGAAACGACGTCACCTTCCGGGGAGTAGCGAACCTCCAGAAAAGGCTTCCACCCGATCTCTCTTTCGGTAATGCTTATGTCCCGGCGAAAGTCGTCTTCGGAGCGGTAATAGCGGACGGTGCCGCTCTCACAAGCGAGGTATCCCAGCAAAAGGAGAAGGAAAAAGGGGATTTTCGCCATAATTGAAGTTTACGCCTCACGGGAAAGAGTGTCAAACGGCAAAAAAAAGCACCCCGATCCGCCGGGGTGCCGGGATGGGTTTACACAACGTGGGATTTCGGCTGAAATAGGCTACATGTTACTCTATCCCATCCCTGTCTATCACATGCCTTACCGCCTCAGCCGTCTGGAAAATCAACTCATTTTGCCGCCCGCTTTCTTTCCTACCGGAGCGGTACGGAAATAGAGACCTGTTGCGTGAGAACGGTGGCTTCCCGGAGGGTGAGGTCCCCGCTGGGGGCAAGGATGATATCACCGCCAACGTTGAAGTCCGTTCGTACCCCACCCATTGGCCAGGGTCCTGCTACCCCCGGCTGACCCGTACCCAGCGTCCACCGCCCGAGATAGTGGATGGAAAACTCGGGAAACTTGAACGTCAATCCCCATGTGGGCGTCCATTCAATCCACCCCTCTTCCTGCTCTCTGCCCGATTTTTCCAGAAAGTCGTACTGGCTCAGGTGGTAGCGGACCGAATACGCCTGAAGGCCCAGCTGAAATCCGAACTTTTCATCTTCACGGCTGACGCCAATCCGGACATGACTGTTGGAAAAGCGGAAACGGTTGTCCACCGTTTTTTCCCCCGGCAACAGAATGATGCCGTTGTCCCCCCCCAGAACGGTATCGGCGGCTTCGGCCCACGTGTGACTCCATATCGGTTC
>JBHIEY010000136.1:0-5089 GCA_046861835.1 Fidelibacterota bacterium
GGGGTAAACCAGTCGGGGAACTGATAGTTATTGGGAATTCCGGGCTGATAAACATCGAAGCTCAGACCGTGACCGATGTCATCGCCGTAGATCCCGTTCACGTGCATCGTTTCCGCATGGTCCCCTCCCCAGAGGGCGTGGAGGTAGTTTTCGTAGAACTCTTTCGACTTGCCCCCGGAGAGGTTGTACTGATTCGCATACCCCTGAGCGGGATCGGCCAGATCCCAACCCAGATCCTGTCCGGAGACATAGAGGTTTCCGCCGCCGTCGAGATACTCCTTCAGGGCGGCACGGTCGCTCTCATCCAGGCTGGGAAACTGCCACTCGGTGAACCAGATGACCGTGGGAAATTTGGCCAGGACGTTGCCGGAGGGGGTTCCTTGAACGGCGTGGTCCCAGACCCCGTAGAGAAGATCCATTTCGTCCAGGATCCCCGTATAAAAGCCCACCACCACGGAGGTGTTGCCCGAAGCTCCCCCGGTATTGCCTCCATCATTGACCACCAGGATGGGCATCTTGCCGATAATAAAGGTCAGGGTATCCGAAGCGTGCAGCTCGCCGTCCACCATGAGATCGAGGGCCACACTGGCCATGTGGGGACCGGCCGATGGGGAAATCGTAAAGCTCAATCCGTGAGACTGCACCAGTGTGGTATCCGCCGGAAAGGGAGCCGGGGCGGTGGACCCATCGGTGACCGCGATGTCGGGATCATCGACCCCCAGGTTGACGGTGTATTCGGCGGCCTCTCCCAGGGAAAAATTCCTGTAGACGGTGGAGATGTGGACCGTTTCGCCCCGGTCGAAAAAGCCGTTTCCGTCGCCCGCGACAGAATCCGTTGCAGCGGCGTTCCACAATTCAATCTTCGGGGGGATGGAAACGAAATCGTCTTCGGAAAAATCAAGGGCGTTGAATGCATTGATACGGCCCGATCCCAGAAGGCCGGCATAACTGGGATTTGTCCCATCGATATTATCGGTGGTCCCCGCCACCCGGAGGGCCAGTTCCTTGGCCGTCAGGTCCGGATAGAAAGATTTCACCAGGCCCAAAAGACCGGCGGTCACCGGGGCCGCCATGGAGGTTCCGGAGATGGACCCGTATGCCCCCTCCGGAAAGGTGGCCAGGACATTCTCTCCCGGCGCCGCCACGTCCACCGAAAGGCCGAAGTTGCTGAACCACGCCCTGGCGTCATTCGTGTTCGTGGCCGCCACACTCAGGACCCCTTCGTAGCCGGAGGGAAAATGATGCTCCGGGGAGGCGGCGTTGCCGGCGGCACCCACCACCAGGGAACCCTTACCGTTGGCGTATTCGATGATGTCTGCCTCTGCCCGGGAGAATCCTCCGCCGCCCCAGCTGCAGTTAATAATATCGGCCCCCATATCCGCCGCGTACACAATGCCGTCATATCCGAAATGGACGAAAGCGGGGAGGTCGTCATAGCTCCCCTTCACCGGGAGGGTCCGCACATTCCAGGCCACTCCGGCTACACCGATACCGTTGTCCGTCACCGCATTCGCCAGCCCCGCCACATGGGTTCCGTGGACCCAGAATCCGTCCTCATCCTCGGGCCCGTTGTCCGGATCGTTGTCGGGCCGCTGACCGACGGCGCTGTTGGAACCGGCAAAATCCCATCCGTGAACGTCGTCCACATACCCGTTTCCGTCGTCATCCACGCCGTTACCGGCGACTTCTCCGGGATTGGTGAAATAGTTGTCTTCCAGATCGGGGTGATCCATATCGAAGCCGTTGTCCACCACCGCCACAATCACCGTGGCATCGCCGTGGGAAAGGTTCCATGCGTCAGAGGCGAGAATCTTCTCCAGATGCCACTGGTCGGCGAACTTCGGATCGGAGGGCACATCATAAACGCGGCGAACGAAACGGGGCTCTGCGTACACCACCCCGGGTTGATCCTCAAGAGCCTGGGCCACCACCCGCGGATGAACGGCCGCGTCAAAGCGGGCCAGGTAGATTCGATTGACGTCGGGAAGACCGGGACCTCCCCTGGCCCGGGTTGTCAACAGCGGCTCCACCGACTTCATGTCGAACTGCGTCGTGATCTACACCCGGGATATCCGTAACTACGGTCCGTGTCCGGATAAGAGGGGTTTCCGGCGCGAGCTTGAACACCACCTCCCCCGCCACGATGTTATCCGGGAGAATCTCCTCCGCCGCCATCGATCCGGCGGCTGTGAGAACGGCCAAAAAGATATGCTTCACGGGGATCTCCTCTCTACCCATTTCGAAACTTTAAATATAACACCCCCGTCCGGGGATAATGGTGACATTTGTCACATACAAAGCATTCATAGATTGATCCAAACACGTCAATAGCCCGCTGCCGCTCCGTTGGAGCGGGGATCGGCGGCACCCACATAAACCTGTTCCTTTTCGTCCCAGGCGATGGCGTGAACCCGGGCCAGGTGCTTCCGCTCTTCCACCCGGTATCCCCTCAATCTCTGCCCGACTGCAAACCGCGGGGGCATGCCCGATTCCACAAGGAGGACGGAAGGAGAAGACTGATAATGAAACCGGGGCTGGGAGAGGACGCGGGAAAGGGGGAGACCAAAATCGACGACCCCCACGATGGTCTGGACCACGGCGGTAATGATCCTCGGCCCGCCGGCCCCTCCGACGAGCAACACGGGCCTGTCGTCTCTTGCCAGAATAATGGGGGCCATGCTCGAAAGGGGGCGCTTCCCCGGCTCAATGGCGTTGGCTCCGTTTCCCACCAGACCGAAATAGTTGGGGATCTCCGGATGAACACTGAAATCATCCATTTCGGAATTCAGTACCACTCCCGTTCCCGGAACGGTCACGGCAGCACCGAATGTCAGATTGATGGATTGATTTACTGTCACGGCGTTGCCCCACCGGTCTACCACGCAGAGATTCGTGGTGTTCCCGGAAACCAAAAGGGAGGCCAGCGAATCGGCATAGGACTGACCCGTCAAACGCCTCACGGGGACATCCACATAATCGACATCCCCCAGAAACCGGGCCCGGTCCTCGAATGCCTGACCCATAAAGCGTGCCGTCCAGGCCATGGATGCGTTATTCCAGGATCGCTTCCCTTCCAGAATACGGGAAGCTTCTATCATGTTCAGGATTTCAATGACATGAACACCCCCTGAGGTGGAAGGACCCATACCGATGACGGTCATATCCCGGTAGCGACCGACGACCGGTTCCCTCGCCACCGCCCGGTAACGGGCCATGTCTTCGGCGGTGATGAGACCCCCTGCGATTGCCATGTAGGCCTCCAGCCGCTGAGCAAATTCACCCCGGTAGAAGTAGTCCAGACCCCCCGCGGCGATCCGCTCATACGTCTCCGCCAGGTCCGGCTGTTTGAGAGTGTCTCCCTCTCCCATCAGGGAGCCATCGGGCCGGAAGTAGATGAGAGCGGACGCCGGATCTTTTCGCAACTCATCGGCCACTGACCGGTACCGGGAGACGTAGTACCCGTCCAGGACAAAACCGTCCCTGGCCACAGTGACGGACGGATCAATGAGCTCCCCAAGCGGCCGGGTGCCTGCCAGATCCAACGCCAGGAGATACGCCGCCAATAGCCCGGGCACGGCGACGGCCAGGGGGCCACGGCGGCTCAGACTGGGCCGGTATTCCCCCTCCCTGAGGTACATATCCCGGCTGGCGGCCAGGGGGGCCGTTTCCCGGCCGTCAATGGCAAACATGGCGCCGTCACTCATCCGGATCACCATATACCCACCGCCTCCCACTCCGGAATTGAATTGATCGACAACCCCGAGGGCCAGTCCGGTGGCCACAGCGGCATCGACGGCGTTGCCCCCATTCTGTAACACGTTAAGACCGATCTGTGTCGCCACGGGATGGGAGGAGACAACCACCCCGTTTTCCCCTGCTGCGACTTGACCACCTGAAAAATTTTCCCGGCTGCACGAAAACCAGACGAAGCTCAACAGGAAAACGGGGAAGAAAATGACCTGTCCTGTGCGGCCCCCCATAGGGGTCAATGATACTAACGGCGGCACGACAACTGCAACCGAATAAGCCTTCCCCTCCAGCCCACGACCGATTGCGACCCCCCTTCTATTCCTCCCTCAACCCTTCGCCTTCTCTTTTTCCACCCATCCCACGAGGGCGGGAAGAAACGCCACCGTCGTCAGAAAACAGGCCCCAACCCCGATAGAGAGGGCAAGACCCAGACTCCCGTATCCCCGCCATACGGAAAAGATGAGGGAACCGAAAGCCAGCATGGTGGTGAGGGAAGTCAGAAGAATGGCTTTACCCGTGCTGGAAAAGACGCGCCGGATGGATCCCCTCCCCTCCCGCCGCCAGCGGTGAAGAATGTGCACACCATCATCAATGCCAATGCCCAGAATCAACGGGATGCCCATGACGTTCACCACGTCAAGTTGCCTTCCGGCCAGGTTCAGGATTCCCACCATCCAGACCATCCCCGTCGCCAGAGGAATCATGGCCATGAGGGCATGACCGGGGTGCCGGAAATCGATCCACAGAAGAAGAAATACCACGGCCAGGGTCAGGAGCGCGGCGTTTCGCCCGTCCCTGGCGATAATCTCGATGAGGGCCCGGAAGACGGGCGGGAATCCCGTGGCCCGGGGAGAGATATCGGCAAGGTCCCGGGTGAACCGCTTCAGGAACCGGGCGTCCTGCCAGATGTTGTCCCCGGGAAGCACCGTGACAAGAAACAGAGTGCGGTCCCGGTTGGCATATCGCTCAACAATGGACGGGGGGAGGTTTTCCAGCTCGATGATCACGGGATTCGCCAGAGATATCACCTGGGCCTGGAACTCGCCACCGAAGTCACGCTGAAACCGGTTCAGCCGGCCTAAAGGATCCTCGTCACCAGAGAGCAGGGAATCGAGACGGAAAAAGAGGGTCCTTGCCGAAGGGGAGCCGGAATCTCCCACCAGACGCAGGCACTGACGGAACACGTTGTCCTGGCCCCCGAGAAACGCAAGATCCTGCAGTTCCATGACGTTCATTTTCAGCCGGTTCAGTTCCTGCCTCAGGCGGTCCAGATCCCCTTTTTCCTGAAGGGGAACCAGGGATGCCCGGGACATACGCTGCCGGATTTGCTCAATGTCAC
>JBHIEY010000137.1:0-5082 GCA_046861835.1 Fidelibacterota bacterium
TCGTTATCGACATGGAACGTATCGGCGACTATTGCAAGAACATTCTGGATCTGGCAAGGGTCCATCCGGAGCGCCTGTTCGTCCCGTCTTACGAAGAACAATTGGAGGATATCCAGAAGGAAATCAAGACCCGGTTCAACAACACGATTGAGGTCTTGAGAAAGCAGGACGTGGAGAAGGCGCGCGAGATGATGAAAACCTTCAAGGCGGAGATCGCGAGAATCTGTGACAAGATCGACGACGATCTGGTGGAGGGCAAGGTTAAAGGTCTTTCCCCCGGTGACTCGGCCGCCCTGGCCCTCTATGTCCGGTATCTAAAGCGAATCAGCGCCCACCTGAACAACATCGTCACCAGCGTGGTCAATCCCTTCGACCGGATAGGATTCCGGGAGAAAACAGAGAGAAACAGGGAAAGGGGAGATACGCCCTGACCCTGCCACGGGTCGATCCTTTCCCGTCTTTCCCCATCTACGAACAACCTTTTTCCCAGGGATAATCTATCACCCGAGGTTGTCTCGATCGGTCAAATAGATTATCCTGAGACACATTGTAGCCATGGCCCGTGAGGTCCCGGTACGACTTTCCGTACTCGTTAGGCATGTTGGGTATTGTCCAGTGATCATCTTGGTGGCATTACAGGTGTCGATAATGTCCGCAGGACCAGTTCGCACAGGAGGACAGCTTTCCGGATGGGACCGGGTGGTACAGGGGGAGGGAAGGACCTATTCCAACCGCGTGGGAATCCGGTACCTTCCTGAACTCACATGGAAAATATTCGGCTCTGGGGACGCGACGGTCGACCTGGATATCGAGGCGAACCTGTATGCCGCCTCCGGGCCTGAGAGGACCACGACGGCCGATCGTTTTCGGCTCTACCGGGCATGGGTGCGATACTCCCGAGCCTCCTTCGACCTCCGGTTGGGATTGCAGAAAATCAGCTTCGGTCCCGCCAGGATGCTCCGTTCCCTCATGTGGTTCGACCGCCTGGATCCGCGGGATCCCCTCCAGTTGACCGACGGTGTCTATGGACTGAGAGTGACCTATACGTCTCCGGTCAACACGAGCTTGTGGATGTGGGCTCTCACGGGCAACGAGGAACCCAAAGGATGGGAAGTATCCCCGACGAAAGACGGCTCCCTGGAATACGGAGTGAGGATTCAGCGTCCCGTTCCCCGGGGGGAGATGGCTTTGACTGCCCACAGAAGAGTCGTAGATTTCCGTGGTTTCCCGGATCCTGAAGAGGAGAGAAAAGGGATTCCTGAAGCGCGATTTGCACTGGACGGTATCTGGGATCTGGGTGTGGGTATCTGGTTTGAAATGGCCGCGATTCGCGCCGATTTACCGTCACCTGCCAGCTCATGGCAGTCCTTCCTTACGGCCGGCACCGACTACACATTCGCCGTGGGCAATGGTGTCCACTTCATGGGGGAGTACATGAGGGTGGATGCGGGGGACGGACCCTTCGACGGACGGGAAGAAGTGTCGGTTTTGGGATTGGGCTTGTTCTATCCCGTAGGCATCATGGATCGGCTGTCGGTGATGAACTTCAGCGTGCCGGGACAGGAAATATCGCTCTTTTACCTGGACTGGCAGCGCACGACCGATCTGTTCACGTTTCACGTAAGTGTGTTCTGGAATGCCCGGACGGCGGAAAAGAGACCCCTGGCTTCCCTGACCGCCCTGGAAAACAGGGGAATTCAACTCATGGCGATATTTGACCACTAACCAGGGCCAGTCCCGGACGGTTAAAAGGACATGACTGTGGACGATACGGATCTGATCACTCTGACCAATCTGGTGAAAACCTATCCGATGGGAAAAGGGGTGGTGACGGCCTTAGACAACGTGAATCTCGCTTTTGGAACGGGGGAGTTTGCAGGCATTGTCGGTCCCAGCGGGTCCGGCAAAACCACCCTCCTGAATATCATAGGATCCCTGGATACCCCCACCCGCGGTGAGGCTGTGGTCTTGGGAAAACCCGTTCACGAATTATCACAGAGGGAGGCGGCGGAGTTGAGGAATCGCCATATGGGGTTCATATTCCAAACGTACAACCTTCTTCCCGTGTATACAGTATATGAAAATGTGGAGTTGCCCCTTCTGTTGCTCGGCAAACCACCCAGGGAGCGGTCGAAGGCCGTCTGGCAGGCCCTGGAATGGCTGGGAATTGCCGACAAGGCAAAGTCGCGTCCAAATCAAATATCGGGAGGGGAATCCCAGAGGGTTGCCATAGCCAGGGCCATGGTCAAAGAACCCGATATTGTCCTGGCGGATGAACCTACGGCCAATCTCGATGCAGAGAATTCTCATCATATACTGAAGACCATGGAGTCGCTGAATTTAGACCTGGAAACCACCTTCATTTTCGCCACACACGACGAAAAGGTCATCCAATACCTTCATCGAAAGATCAGTTTGGAGGATGGTCGTGTGGTTGGCGATGAGAGGATTCAGAGAAAGGATTAGGACATTGTTGGAAGAGTGGATTCCCGCTTTCTCGGGAATGACAATGGGGGACCCGGAATAACATTCAAGGCGTAAACATGCTGGCGCTGAAATTAGCCTATCGAAATCTCATGGGGGCCCGCCTCAGGACGTGGTTAAACGTGATTGTGCTCTCCTTTTCCTTTATCGTGATCATCTGGCAGAAAGGATTGCTGGAAGGGTGGAACCGGCAGGCCAGGCGCGATACCATCAACTGGGAGATCGGCGGCGGACAATACTGGCACCAGGCCTATGATCCCTACGACCCTTTTACCATTGAAAAGAGTCACGGGGAACTTTCGGAGGCGATCCTGACCGCCATCGACGATGGCAAGCTGACGCCCATCCTCATTACCCAGGCCTCCATGTATCCTGGAGGACGGATCCAGAGCATTCTGTTGAAAGGTGTGGATCCGGGACAGACGGTGCTCCAACTGCCCACCACCTTCCTCGATTCGGACATCGATGAAATCCCCGCGATGATCGGAGCGCGAACGGCGGAGGACAACAAACTCAACGTCGGCGATTATGTCACGGTCCGGTGGCGTGATGTCAACGGAACCTTCGACGCGGCTGAGGCCCGGATAGTCCACATTTTCAAGACCAACGTTCCCACGCTGGACAACAGAACCCTGTGGGTTCCCCTGGAACGGCTCCGGGACATGATGCGGATGCCCAACGAGGCAACAATCCTGGTGACCCATCAGGAAACGGGCTTTATTGGACCGTTCCCCGGTTGGGATTTCAAAGACCACCGCTTTCTTCTGACAGAAATCCGCGAAATGATTGAAATGAAATCGATCGGTGGATACGTCTTTTTTGTTGTCCTCCTTTCCCTGGCAATGCTGGCGATCTTTGATACGCAGGTGCTTTCCATATTCCGCCGTCAAAAGGAGATCGGTACCCACATTGCTCTGGGGATGACCAGAGGCCAGGTCGTTGCCCTTTTCACGGTGGAGGGAGCGCTCAATGCGGTTCTGGCCGCGATTCTGGCGGCCGCCTACGGAATACCGCTTCTGGCTCTGCAGGCCAGGAAAGGGTGGACACTCCCCGGCGGGACAGACGATTTTGGCCTGACGATTTCGGAAACGATCTTCCCCGTCTACAGTGCCGGACTCATCCTGGGCACCACCCTGATCGTTCTCGTCACCACCACGATCGTGAGTTACCTCCCGGCCCGCCGGATATCGAAAATGAAACCGACCGACGCCATCAGGGGCAAGATTCAATGATCGGGTTTCTTGTCAAGGGCCTTCTCCGTGACCGCCACCGGAGCTTGTTTCCCGTCATCATCGTGACCGTCGGCGTGGTGATAACCGTTTTCATGCAGGCGTACGTTGACGGCGTTCTCACCGACATGGTGGATTATACTGCCCGTTTTTCGACAGGCCACGTAAAAGTGACGACCCGGGCCTATGCGGAAAATATTGGTCAAAACCCCAATGATCTTGCCCTGTTGGGTGTCCGGGAGATTATGAAAAGGTTGGAGCGGGAATATCCTGACATGACCTGGGTAAAACGGATCCAGTTCGGAGGTCTTCTCGACATTCCCGACGAGTTTGGAGAAACGCGTTCTCAGGGGCCCGTTGCGGGGATGGGGGTGGATCTGTTGTCGCCGGGCAGTACGGAACTCGTTACGTTGAACATTGAAAAATCGGTGGTCAGAGGGAGACTGCCGAGGCATCCCGGGGAAGTACTCATCAGCGACGAGCTGGCGGACAAACTGGGAGTCTCTTTGGGCGAGACCGCCACCCTGTTGGGCTCCACCATGTACGGCAGTATGGCCATGTACAATTTCACGGTCGTCGGTACGGTCAGGTTTGGCATCACGGCCCTGGATCGTGGCGCCATTATCGCAGATGTCGCCGACGTTCAAGCGGCTCTCGATATGGCCGATGCGGCGGGAGAAGTGGTGGGGTACTTTGAAAACGGTATCTATGATGACACGAAAGCCGCCGCCATTGTGGAACGCTTCAATGCCTCCTATGACCAGGACGACGATGAGTTCGCACCGACCATGGGAAAACTGAAGGAGCTGAGCAACCTGGGTGAGTATCTTGACTACGCCTCCAGTGCTTCCGGGATTATTGTTGTCGTTTTTGTTGTGGTCATGTCTATTGTACTGTGGAACGCCGGGCTCCTGGGGGGACTGAGACGCTACGGTGAGGTGGGCGTCCGCCTGGCTATCGGTGAACATAAGGGCCACGTTTACCGCTCCATGATTTACGAGTCCATCTTCGTCGGGTTTGCCGGGTCCGTCACCGGCACGGCAATCGGATTGGGGCTGGCGTACTGGCTGCAGGTCAAGGGACTCGACATCTCGTCATTGATGAAAAACGTGTCCATGATGATACCCACCGTCTTCCGGGCTTCCGTGAGCACGGAAACGTACTATATCGGTTTCATCCCCGGTCTGTTTTCAACGGTACTGGGGACGTCGTTGTCCGGGATCGGGATTTACCGGAGACAAACGGCGCAACTGTTCAGGGAACTGGAAGCGTGACCACGGGTTACCCAGAGAGGACGGATGTTTCAGAGAGGAGTGTCCTGGGTCGCCGCCCGGCACGATGGGTGGTGAACCGACATAAGCATGCCGGC
>JBHIEY010000026.1:0-17880 GCA_046861835.1 Fidelibacterota bacterium
GGTTAGCCTATTCGTATTCTGTCACCTACAATCTGCCGGTGATCATCACCCGGGCGAGCAACAATTTTGGACCTTACCAGTATCCGGAGAAATTGATTCCCCTTTTTATCACCAACGCCCTTGAGGACAGGCCTCTTCCCCTTTACGGCGACGGCAGGAACGTTCGGGACTGGTTGTATGTGGCGGACCATTGTTCGGCCATCGATTTTCTCATCCGGAAGGGAGAGGAGGGGGAGGTCTACAATATTGGAGGGGGAAACGAGAAAGAGAACATTGAGATCACCCATCACATTCTCGCCTGTCTGGACAAGCCTGAAGATCTCATTCGCTATGTTCAGGACAGGAAAGGACATGACCGCCGGTATGCTCTCGATTGCACAAAGTTGCGCTCCATGGGGTGGAGTCCCGCTCACGGGTTTGACGAGGCTCTTGAAGAGACAGTGGCGTGGTACCGGGATAACGAATCGTGGTGGCGCCGGATCAAGTCCGGAGATTTTCAGGAGTATTACCGGGCTCAGTACCCGCTTCAGGGGTGACGGAGTGATCATCCATCCTTGCCATGGGGGTTATAACGATGATTAGGGTGGCAAAGCCGGTTTCCCTGCTCATTGTTCTGTCATGGGGAGTGGTGTGGGCCCAGACCTCGTCAAGATTCCGTCCGTTTGGCGAGGAAGAAACGGAGTTCAAGGAGCCGGTCATTGAGGAGTTAGGCCCGGAAAAACTGGAGGAGATCGTGCCCATCGAGAGACCCATCGATCCCGATTCCTATGTGCTGGGTCCGGGGGATATTCTGGGAGTCAATATTATTGCAACAGAGAGTCTCACCTTCAATGTCAAGGTGAATCCAACGGGGGATGTGTTGATTCCGTCGGTGGGAATCATAAGGGTTGCGGGAATGCCTCTTTCGGAGTCTGTAGAGGTAATCCGGAACTACATAAAGGAGAGGGTATATCGTAAGTCTGCGGTGGACGTTACCCTTTCAGGGTTGCGGCGATTCCGGATTCTGGTGGTGGGGGCCGTTCAGGAGCCGGGGTTCGTGATCGCGACGCCGGTGGATCGATTGACGGAAGTTGTGGAGCAGGCCGGGGGACTCCACCGGTATGCCGATGAAGAACATATCCGGGTGACCGGCAGTGGCGGAACGGAAACAGCGACGGTGTCATTGAGGCGCTTCCTCATGGATGGAGACCTGACGCAAAACCCCACATTTCGGGAGGATGACAGGATTGAGGTCCCGTTCCTTCCCGGGCATTCCCAGGAGACGGAGGAGTTTGTCACGTACAACAAGAACGCCGTATTCGTGACGGGATTCGTGAAGTATCCCGGAGCGTTCCGGTATTTCCCGGGCTATTCCGTCAGCGATTATATCGGGATGGCCGGGGGGGTTCTCGATTCGGGCAGTCAACGGAGGGTGGACGTATTCCGTTCGAGTCAGAGAATCGACATAGGTTTTGAGGACTACACCCGGCCCGGGGACACGATCTTCGTTCCAGAAAACCTTCGATCGAGACTGCTGGGAGACACCAGTATTATTCAGACCCTTTCCACGGTAGCTTCCGTCTACCTCCTTTATCTGGCTGCCACAAAATAGTCCCGATGCCCAGTCTAACGGAACACGAGAAAACCATCTTGGAGCTGATCCGGCGGTACCCGGGTATTGTCGCCAATAAAGCCGAAAGGGAGAGGATTGCGACCGAACACGGCATGAACGAGAAAACGTTAAGGAACAGGATTGCCGATTTGAAACGGTACGGGCTGGTCTCAGAGACAGGATTGCTCATAACGGAAGAGTCACCCGTGCGGGCCAGAGGTGATGTTCCGGTTCTCGCCTATGTTCGTCACCTTCTGAAGTTCAAAGTGAAAATCGCGGGCATGGTTTTCTTCGTTTCGGCAATGGTGGCGGTTATCAGCCTGATCATGCCGAAAACGTTCCGGGCGACGGCGGTCATCATGCCCTCGGAATCGGAGGAGGCAACCGGGCTGTTTCAGGCCCTTCAGGGACTCCCCATATCGGGCCTGAGTATCGGAACAAATACGACAGACACGAATCGTCTTCTGGCAATTCTGGGCAGTCGAAGGGTCCGGGAGAAAATTGTGGAGCAATTCGATCTCATCAAGGTCTACGAAGTTGAGACCATGGAGGAAGCCCTGGCAGCCCTGGACAACAACCTTCATTTTGGTCTTCAGGAGGAGGGCACGATCCGCGTAGACGTTGACGTCAAGACGCCGTGGTTTTCCAGCGAGGAATCGGACAGTAGCGCCCGCGGGTTGAGCGCGGATATGGCGAACAGCCTCATCGGGGAAGTAGACCTTGTCAACAAGGAACTCAACTCCACCAGCGCCCGCCTTCAGCGGACGTTCATTGAGGAGCGGCTCGAACAGAACAGGAAAGATCTGACAAAGGCGGAGGAAAGACTTCGGAGATTTCAGGAACGGTATGGCACCATATCCCTTCCCGTTCAGACCGAAGCGACCATTAAGATGGCGGCCGAACTGAATGCGCAAATCCTGGCCAATGAGGTGACCTACGAGGCGCTGAGGGCCCTCAGGAATCCCGACAGTCCGGAGCTGAAACGGGTGGAACTGGAAATCGCCGCGGCCAGAGAAAAGCTTTCCGCCATTGAAAAGCGACTCCCGGAAGACCCCGGTTACCTCCAGGGTCCTTTCCCCATCCTCTCCGAAGTTCCCGACCTGAGCATGCAGCTGGTCCGTCTCGAACGGGACATCGAAGTGCAAAACCAGCTGTATGCTTTCCTGGTGGAACAGTACGAACAGGCGAGAATTCAGGAGGCAAGAGATACCCCCACGATACAGGTTCTGGACTGGGCAAAGGACCCTGAGAAGAAGTACCGGCCCCACCGCACCCTTATGGTAATCGTGTCATTTATCCTGTCATCGGTGTTATCTGTCGTCGGCATTCTGTTCTGGGAAAAGTGGAAGGAGCTCGATTCCTCACCCGTGTGAGAGGATCCGCAGGTTTTCCATTTGTGTTCTTGCAGTCACCCTTGAACCCCAGGTACCCTTTTTTTAACAGGGAACGGCAGGAAACTGTCGCGCTGCCCACCGTGTTATGACGGTCCGGGCTGCACCATATCCCCGGCGGAAGATGGCGGTTTTCTGGACCGGCCGGTGGTCGAGTGCAGGAAACAGCAGACGTCTCGATACCGTGTTTCTCGCCCTTCTCCCCATCCTTTTTCTCATCTTTCTGACCTTCGATGAGCCAGTCAGATTTCTGGCATGTTTTCTGACGGGAGCGATTTTTGTTTATGAACTTTTGATCTATGAGCGAGCGGAAATCTACGGCCTTTCGGGTCTAAGAATTCTCTCGTTTCCTTCCGTTGCCTATGTCTCGTTCACGACCATGTTGGCGATTCCGAGTATCTGGGTTGTCCTGAATGAGCCGTCCCGGGAGGCGTACACCTTTTTTTATGCCGTTAGTTCCTTTTATCTCTTTTTCCCTCTGGGATTGCTGTTTGCCAACTACTTTTTTCGCATAGATCTCGATCAGCTAACGGCCCTTGGCCGCCAGAATCTGGTGAGGCCCGTCTCTCCTCAGACGGTTTACAATTTCCTGGTGATTCTACTGGTGGTGTGCCTGGCGATTATGGGGAGGCACCTTTCGAGAATGGAAAGTGTTCCCCTTATCGAGTTGATTCTTCATCCGGGCGAGAAAGTAAAACTGGCGTGGCTCCGATTGGAGGCGCTGAACCTTCTCGAAATCCCCCCCGTGGAGATCTACCTCTATTCGTGGCTCCGCACCGCTCTATACGCCACAGGGGTTATCGCCAGCCTTTTCATGACGGTGATCACCCGGGAGAGAAGGTTCAAGATCCTTTTTGCTCTTTTTCTGGTTTTCGGCCTTTTCAATAACTCTCTCACCATAGCCAAAGCTCACACCGCAGCCCTGGTTCTGGCCCTGGCTCTATTCTTTTTCCTGAAGAACAGGGGCAAGATTTCGCTGAGGCTTATGGCGGTCTCGGCAGCGGCCGTGTTTGCCTTCCCCTACATTGTGGTGAAGTTCACCGCAGGCATTCCCTTTACATTTTCGCGGGTTCTGTATCTCCTCTGGCTGAGAACGTTCTACATCCCGGCCTGGGTCCTTCACAAATACTTCAAGATTTTCCCTACCTATCACCCCTTCCTGGGGGGAAGAACATCCCACCTCTATTCATGGCTTCACCCCGAGGGACATTTTCCGGTGGCCAACTGGCTGTTTCAGACCCTGGATGTCAGCACCGTTACTGCCGGGCTTGCCAGCGCCAACTACCTGAGCTTTTTCTGGGCCGATTTTGGATGGGTGGGAATCATCGTATCGTCCCTCCTGGTCGGGGTGGTGACTCATTACCTTTACTGGGTTCTTGTGAGAACCTGCAACTACTTGAAGGATGTCATCTATGTCACCACCGTCACCGTTCTTTCCATGTCGTTCTCCTTCTACTTCGCGGGAGCCAACTTCCCGATCTTGATCATAAGTCATGGAATCATCCTGTTTCTTATCGCTTTCTGGATAATTACCTCGTTTCGAACCCGTTACGAGAAACCATAACCCGGGGCCGCCGGCCATACGACATGACCCTGTTCATTATCCCACGGACCCGCCCCATATGAAATCGTAAATTGCGTAGACTTCTGTCAAGAACCCTCAGTTTTGAAAAAGACGTAACGGTTACCGTGCTGAACGCCCTGGGGATCATTCTCGGAGTTCTGTTTCTGAACGGATATATGGCCAGGGTCCACGGTATGGAGACTCTCGGCGAGTATCTCCTCATCAGAAGAACCAGCTACGCTATGGTGGGAATACTGCTTTTGGGGATGAACGTTGGACTCCCCAACTTCGTTGCCAGGAACAGAGAGGGTTTTTTCGGGCACGGCGCCCTTTTTGTTTTTCTTATCTTCACGCTACCCGCAGCGGCCGTTTTTGCCGTTTTGATCTCGCGAGGCCTGATTCCCGGGTTCAGACCGGAACTTTCCCTGCCCGTCTTCATCTTCACTCTGGGTGTCGGGATGCAGAACATGACGTACGGACTCTTC
Source organism: Fidelibacterota bacterium (assembly GCA_046861835.1). Lineage (GTDB taxonomy): Bacteria > Fidelibacterota > Marinisomatia > Marinisomatales > S15-B10 > JBHIAI01. The sequence continues at coordinate 5,032 of JBHIEY010000026.1, forward strand.
CGCGGTCACCTGAATATGGTCGGGGGCAATCTCTTTCAGATCACGGGATCTGCCCTCCTCCCCATAGGGGTATTCCTATTTATCCTGGACCTTCACGTGGGACTCACCATCCTCGGGATCGGACTCCTTTCGGTGACGGGCTGGGGTTATCTATTGAGAAACGGCGGTCTGAGTCCAAGAAAGATGAGAAGGACGGAGATAAAGAAGCTTTTCTCCTACGGGATGGAGAGGATACCGAGCTTTGTCTTTCAATTCTTCCTCCTGGCGGGTGTTCCAATCATGGTCGCATCCCAGGTATCCTACAGGGATCTTGCTTTTCTCAACTCCAGCATTAGTCTCGTCCGCATCTTCCTGATTGTGGTGGGCCCTCTCGGACTGGTTCTACTGCCCAGGGTCTCGAAGGCCCTTGGTGAGGGACGGGACTCACAGGTCAGCCATTACCTGGCGCGACTGCTCGAGATAGGCCTTTTCCTGGGCACGATCATTTCCGTGTCGCTCTCCCTTTTCGGTGCAGAGATTCTCAAGCTGTGGCTCAACGATATTTCTGAGGGGGGTGCATGGTCAGCCCGGATTATCCTTTTGACCATTCCTTTCTATGCCGTCATCGGCATTCTCCGGAGTCCCATTGACGCCGCTTCGGAGAGGGGATACAATTCGTTGATCTTCGTTGTCTCCGTTGCGGGATTGATCTTGGCTTTCTGGGTTGCGAGGTCCGCGGGAGTTCCACCTCTGATGGCGGGATCGCTCGGTTTTCTCACCGGTCATATTGTGGCCTCCGTGGTGAGCATCATGGTTACCCGGCGCCTGCTCAAGGTACCGCCCTTTCCCGGAACCCTCTTCAGGGACCTCCTGGCGGCTGTTGCAGGAATCACCGGCCTGTATGTTGTCACCGCCAATCTGATCTCCGTTCCCGTCCTTCGGATGAGTCTCTGCTTCTCCCTCATTGCGGTCATCACTGCCGTATATGCAAGAAGGAGTCCGAGGCTCTCTCTCAAAACGTTCAGGGAGCAGTTGTGAATGCACCGTCTCTCCCATTGAAAACCGAGGTGAATTCCCCGGCCGTGTTGAAGGACAACACCGGACCCCGGGGTCGATCCCACAGGGAGTCCGTCATCCATGTGGTCGCCAAAACGTGGCCCCGTCCCGACCGGGGTTACGGGATCGCCGTAGCCAGCTCATTGAAGCAGTACTGCCAGGTCTTTTCCCGGGTCACCTTCATTGCCGTGACGCCCGATTCGTTCCCGGAGGAACTCGGCGGTTCGTACCGGAATGTCTCGTGGAAGCGGATTGCGGTAGACAAGGGGGAACCATGGAAACGATTCGTCAGAAGTCTCGCCGTATCGTGCCCCGCCTCCATCCTGCAGTACGCTTCCCGGGAGGTCACGGAGGGGCTCGTTCACCATATCTCGGGACGGTTGTCCGGCCGTTCGGGGGCGGTTGTTGTGTTTGAAGATATCCCCCCGGCGTATCACCTTCCGGCACTCAACAGGAGATTACCTCACCTCCGGCTTGTTTTGAGGAGTCATAACATTATCGGGGAGGTCTTTGAGGGGTTCGACAAGGAGGGGGGTATGGCCAGACGCATTGCCTGGAAAACGGAACTGGAAAAGCTGAGAAAATTCGAGTTCTCCGTTTTGAATGCGGCTCACACCGTATGGGCAATCTCCTCCAGGGACGCAGCGGAATACCGCAGAAGATACGGCAGAGACTGCGACGGAGTCGTAGGGGTATGCGTGGATCCCCGTCCGTACCGGAATCTTCCCACCGGGGACATGCGTACCGTGATATACCTGGGATCAGCCGATCTTCGAAAGGGCCACGGTCTGGCCAGGTTTATTCGGGACGTCTGGGGGTCAGTGGTCCGGAAGCGTACGGAGGCCAGGCTAATCCTTGCCGGTCGTTATACCGACAGGTTTAGCTCTCCCGCCCTCAACATAGAAGGGAGGGGGTACGTGGAGAGTGAGAGGGAGGTGCTGTCTGAAGGGATGATATGTATCAATCCCCAGGAAAGGGGCTCGGGCATCAAACTGAAGAGTATTATTGCAATGCTGGCGGGGAAAGTTCTAATATCCACCGCTAAGGGTCTCGAAGGTATTGAAGGGGTCCACGGGACCCACTTTTTCCGGGCCAATGACATGGGTGAAATGAAATCTCTCATAACCTACGTCATGGAAAACGAGGGGACGGCCATCCGGGTGGGGAGGATGGCGCGTCAGCTCGCCCTTTCGCTGAACAGGGAGGATGAATTTGCCAGAAGGGTCCGGCCCCTTCTTCTGGCGCTCAAGGAAGGCGGGGCGTCTGCCTCATCATGAGCGGCGCCGGGAGGCGGTTATTCCCCCTACAGACATAGGCTGATGAAGCAAATCACACTCGATCCCAGGACCGGAAAGATTGATCTCGAAGAGGTTCCTTCCCCCGCCGTTCCCCCCACCCATCTGTTGATTGAAAGCCGTTCCAGTGTCCTGTCCACGGGGACGGAGCGGTCCCTGGTGGAATTCGGGGAATCGTCGCTCGTGGAGAAAATCCGCCAGCAACCGGAAAGGGTGAAACAGGTTGCGGACAAACTGAGATCGGACGGGATTGTCGAGACGTCGCGGTCGGTAAGAGCGAAGCTGGACGAAGTCATCCCCCTGGGCTACTCCAGCGCCGGCACTGTGGTAGAGGTCGGGCGAGAGGTAAGGGGATTCAAAGTTGGTGACAGAGTGATCTCCAACGGTCCCCATGCTGAAATGGTGAGCGTTCCCCAAAACCTCTGTGCCAAGATCCCGGAAAGTGTCGGGTACGATGAGGCGGCCTTTACGGTCATCGGTTCCATCGCCCTCCAGGGAATACGGCTGGCCCAGCCCACGCTGGGAGAAACCTTTGCTGTGACGGGACTGGGTCTGGTTGGACTGATGACCGTGCAGCTGCTGCGAATAAACGGGTGCCGGGTGTTGGGCATTGATCTGGAGCCCCGTAAGCTTGAGCTCGCCAGGCGATTCGGGGCGGAGGTCGTGGATATTTCGAAGGGAGGGGACGTGATCGCCGCCGCAGAGGCGTACACGGGCGGGCGGGGAGTCGACGGCGTGCTTCTGACGGCCACAACGAAGAGCAGTAAACCGGTGCATGAGGCGGCCCGGATGTGCCGGAAAAGGGGCAGGATCATTCTGGTGGGGGTCACGGGCCTTGACCTTTCCCGGGCAGACTTTTATGAAAAAGAACTCACGTTTCAGGTATCCTGTTCCTACGGTCCCGGGCGGTACGACACCCGCTATGAACTCAAGGGCCAGGATTATCCCTTTGGATACGTCCGGTGGACGGAACAAAGAAACTTCGAAGCCATTCTTCAACTCATGAGTGAAGGGAAGTTCAATGTCAACGATTTGATCACCCACCGGTTTGGCTTTGACCGGGCACTGGACGCCTACAAATCGCTGAAAGAGGACAGTTCAGCCGTTGGCATAATATTGGCATACGGCCCTTCCGTGACTGCCGGGGAAAAAGAAAAACGAACCATCTCCGTAGCGGCTCCACCCGTCTCCGCCGGCACGGAGGTGATTTCGGTGGGCGTCATCGGAAGCGGAAGCCACGCCAGACAGGTTTTGCTCCCGGCTCTGGCAAAGGCGGGGGTCCATTTCAAATCGATAGCCTCCACGAAGGGCATTTCCTCCACCCGGCTTGCCAGGAAATTCGGGTTTGAGACATCCACGACGGACGTTAAGGCCCTGATCGAAGATCCCCAGATTCAGGCGGTAGTTGTCGCCACCCGGCACGATTCCCACGCCCGGTACGTTGCAGATGCCCTTACGGCCGGAAAACACGTGTTTGTGGAGAAACCTCTGGCGATATCAGAAACGCAGTTGGAGGAGATTGAATCGACCATTCCGGAGCAGAACGCACCGATCCTTATGGTAGGATTCAATCGCCGGTTTGCCCCTCACGTGGTCAAAATGAAGGAACTTCTCGATTCCCTGCCGGAGCCCAAGAGCCTCCTGGTGACGGTGAACGCCGGTTTCATTGAATCGAACCACTGGGTACACGATCCCGAGATCGGCGGCGGTCGCATCATTGGGGAAGGGTGCCATTTTATTGATCTTTTAAGATATCTCGCCGGCTCGAGAATAGTGGAAACTCAATCGGTACAGATGGGGACGGCGGATGCCTCGTCCCGATTTTCCGACAGGATGACGTTCACGCTGAAATTTGAGGACGGTTCTTTCGGAACCGTTCACTATTTGGCCAACGGAAACCGAAGGTTTCCCAAGGAGAGGGTGGAAGTCTTCTGCGGAGGTCGAATTCTTCACCTGAACAATTTCAGGAAGCTAAAGGGCTTCGGCTGGTCAAATTTTTCTCGTCTCAATCTCTGGTCTCAGGATAAGGGTCATCGAGCCTGTGTTCGAGCGTTCGTGGAGGCCGTAAGAGATGGTTTGCCGTCGCCTATCCCCTACGAGGAGCTGGCAGAGGTTACCCGGATCAGTTTCGACGTTGTGAGGAAGGCGAGATAAGTCTGAACGAAAATACGTTCCTTTTCCACGCGGTAAACACCCTCTGGTACCTTTACAGGCGTAATAGCTGGATGATCGACGTACGGAGATTTTTCCGGCACCATGAACATGTGGTCGTGGACAGGCCGATCTTTCTCCTTGGAAACCAGGGCGGGGGACTGACTCTGGTGAGCCGGATGTTGAGGCGCCACCCCCGGGTGGTCTCCGTCACCGGAGACCACCGGTACTGGGCCGGAGCCGACGAGCTCCAGAATGTAGCGGGCCCGATTCTCCCCCCCGAGCTGACGGGAATCAAATACAAGGCCCCGCCCCACCCGGTGCTGACCCCTCCCCGGAGCTGGACGTATGCTTCGGACGAACTCATCGAGGCCTACCGGAAAACAGAGAAAGACTATACCCCGGAATTGGAGTCGGCCTTTAAGGGAATCTTGAAGTACTTTATCGCCCGCCATGGCACAAACGGGGGAGTCCGGTTCGTGGACAAGAGTCAGGTCTACACGGTACGCCTGTCGCTGATCAACAGACTGCTGGAGGATTGTGATCCAAAGTTTGTCCTGATAACGCGAAATCCCTATGTGGAGTGTCCCAGGGCCGCCATGGGAAAGGCCGGCGATATGAAGCGTTTCAGGAGCAAATTATCGTGGGAGGAAAGATTGAGGTTGTGTGCCCAGCACTGGAGCAACAGTATGGAGGCTCTTTTCGAAGACCGGGACAGGCTTGAGATACCCGTCCTCGTCGTGAAGTTTGAGGATGTTCTCGAAAGGACCCCCCATACCCTGAAAGCGATCTGCGAGTTTGCGGAAGTGGACTTCTACCCGGATATGCTGCCTCAACCCCGACAGAGGCTTCCCCTGGGTTGTTTGCACCGGGACCGGTGGTTTCCCCTTCGCCGCCGTGTGAACGAGCGCTATCAGAAGGCCCTTTCCCCCGCAGATATGGAGATCGTGCGGGAAAGGTGCGGACGGCGGGCGGCACGATTGGGGTACAGTGAACCGCCCCCCGCCTGACCACGTCATGAATCGACTTGAGCGGTTTGTGTATGACCGGGTGAAATCCCGGCCCAGGCTAAAGAGATTTCTCACCGACACTTACCAGGGAGTCCTCTCCGTGGTCCCCAAAAGGCCCCTGGTATCTCAAGGGCCTGTAACCGTCCGGAAGGGCTTTTTCTTCGGATTTCACGACAAATGTCCCTGGTCCGGGGACAACCGGATGTTGCTGGCCCACCGGGTGACGGATTCGCTTAGAGTGCCCCGGCCCGAGGACGGAATAGACGTTGGATATTTTCATGGAGAGGACTACCGGGATTTCAAGGTCTTAGGGCGCACCCGGACGTGGAACTGGCAAACGGGGTCCATGCTCCAATGGGTCGGTTCAGATCCCATGGTGGTATACAACGATTTTGACGGGGAACATCATGTTGCCCGGATTGTGGACACGCAGGGGCGGGCAGTTCGTCTTCTCTCCAGGCCTGTTGGCGCGTTGAGTCCCGACGGAACGGTTGCCTTGACCTACAGTTTTGTCCGTCTGAGGAACGTTGCTCCCGCCTACGGGTATGCCAACGGTTCGAGCCCCGAAGAAGACCGGGGCGTTCCCCGGGAGGACGGCCTGTTCATGATGGACATGGAATCCGGGGAGTGGGACCGGCTTTTCACCCTTGACACGATTGCGACCATGGACCCGCAGGAGTCCATGACCGGTGCGTATCACTATTTCACTCACTGCCTTTTCTCTCCCTCCGGAAGGCGGTTCACATTTTTCCACCGATGGGTGACTCCCCGGGGCAACACCCGGACACGAATGATTTCCAGTGACCGAAACGGAGACGACCTGTTCATCTTTCCCACCGGCGGCACGGTTACCCACGTTGCATGGCGGGACGAGGAGACGGTTCTGGCTTATGCCTCCACTCACTCTCTGGGCGATCACTATTATCTGTTCAGAGACAGAAAGGACGAATTCACCGTTTTCGGCGGCACCCATTTCACGTCGGATGGTCATCCCCAGTTTTCGCCCGACGGAAAGAGAGTGGTGACCGACACGTACCCTGACGGATGGAGGCATCAATACCTGATCATCTACAACGTGGAGAAAGATCAGCGGGTCGATCTGGCCAGAGTTCATTCCCCTTTTCGGTTCAGGCATGATTTGAGATGTGATCTTCACCCCCGGTGGGACAGGACGGGGGAACAGGTGTGCTTTGATTCCGCTCACCCGGGTATCCGGAGTCTTTGCACGATCAGGCCGTAGTCATATTTTGTTTTTCAGGGACTTGCCATATTCGCTAAGTTTTCCCGGTCATTCGATTGATTTAAACCTGTGCTCCCCAACCCACGGAAATCTCCCCGAAGGCTTAAGATTCTCATCCTTTCCCACTATTATCCCCCGGAGATGGGGGGGGCGGCAGCCCGCATTCACGGACTGGCCCGCTGGCTTGCCAGCTATGGGCATCCGGTGAGGGTGATTACGGGGTTGCCCAACTATCCCACCGGTAAGGTTCCAGGACGGTACCGGAGAACGTGTCGCCTCCGGGAGACATTGGACGGGGTGGAAGTGATTCGCACCTGGGTATATCCCTCCTCCCACCGGTCCAGTCTTGGACGTCTGGCGAACTATTCTTCATTTGTGATCTCTTCCGTGATGACGGCTACCCGTTTGAAGGGAGAGTATGACGTGCTTCTGGCATCCTCTCCACCTCTTATGATCGGGGTTCCGGCCCGGCTCATTTCCCGGAAGTTCAGAATACCTCTGGTGTTTGATGTCCGGGACATCTGGCCCGACGTGGCGGTGGAGGCGGGGGCATTCAAACCGGGAAATCTCATGATTCGACTGGGGCGAAGACTGGCAAGGTATCTGTATAGAATATCCGATCATATCACCCCGGTTACGGATTTAAAAAGGAGAAAAATCATAGCGGAAGGGGCGGCGGAAAACAAAGTTACGGTGGTTCCCAACGGTGTCGATTTTGACCGCTTGAACCGGTCCGGTGCCCCCGACTGGAGGGAGAAACTCAATCTCGCCGACCGGTTTGTTGTGATCTACACCGGACTCATAGGAATTGCCCAGGGGGTGGGGATTCTTATTGAAGCGGCCCGGGAATTGGGGGACGACCGGCGGATCCATTTCCTGATCGTGGGCGACGGGGTGGAAAAGAAACACCTGATCCGGAAGTCCAGCTCTTTGAATCTCACGAATGTTACGTTCGTTCCCAGTCAACCCCGCGAGGCGATTCCTTCCCTTCTGGCGTCGGCCGATCTCGCCGTTGTTCCCCTGGTCAGCCGGGACCTTGTAGATGCGGTTCCCTCAAAGCTCATGGAAGCGTGGGCCTGTGGCAAGCCCGTGGTGGCGGTGGCGGTGGGGGAAGCCGCCGAACTCGTTGAAGCGGCCGGAGGAGGCGTGACGGTGCCTCCGGGAAAACCGGCAGAACTGGCCAGGGTGGTCACCGATCTTTCAAAGGACCGTGACAAACTGGAACAGTTCGCAGATTCCGGTGGGACTTACACCCGGTCCCACTTTGACAGGAAGAATCTGGCAAGAACGATGGAGGGGGTCCTTGCGAAGGTGGTTAGAGGAGAGGCCCGATGAGAATCGTGCACGTCGTGGGCGCCCGACCCAACTTCATGAAAGTTTCCCCCGTCTGGAGAGCCCTGGAGTCGAAAACCGGGTTCGACCAGCTCCTGATTCATACGGGGCAGCACTATGCCGCCAACATGTCACAGGTTTTCTTTTCGGATCTTGAGCTCCCGGAACCCGATCATCACCTGGGTGTCGGTTCTGGGTCCCATGCCGAACAGACCGCCGCCATCATGGTGGCACTTGAGAAGCTGATCGTCACCGTGGAACCGGACATGGTGCTGGTTTACGGGGATGTAAACTCCACCGTAGCGGCGGGACTGGTCTGCGGGAAACTGGTGATTCCTTTCGGGCACGTGGAGGCAGGACTGCGGTCTTTTGACAGGACCATGCCCGAAGAAATCAACCGGTTGCTCACCGATCAGATTGCGGACCTTCTCTTCACCCCGTCGCCGGACGGGGACGAAAACCTCCTGAGGGAAGGGGTCGATTCCGCCAAGATTCACCGGGTGGGGAACGTGATGATCGATACCCTGGTTCGCGGCCTTTCCAGGGCTCGAACCCCCCGGCTACCGGGTATTCATGAGAGATACGTACTGGTGACTCTTCACCGTCCATCCAATGTTGACGATATGGATTCGCTGGAAAGGATCATGGTTACCCTCACGGAGATCGGCCGTCGCGTGCAGATTCTTTTTCCCGTTCATCCCCGAACCCGCCGAAGAATGGAGGAGTTCGGTATGAAATCTCTCGAAAGCGAAAGATTTCAGCTGATTGACCCCCTGGGATACCTGGAGTTTATCGGCCTGTTGAAAGGGGCGACCGTCGTCGTGACGGATTCGGGGGGAGTACAGGAGGAGACCACATATTTGGGGATCCCCTGCCTGACCCTCAGGGAAAACACGGAACGTCCCATCACGGTGACCGAGGGAACCAATATTCTGGTGGGGAGAGACATGGAGCGCTTGATGGAAGAAGTCAACCGGGTGCTGTCGGGGGAAAAGAAACAGGGAAACGTGCCGTCGCTGTGGGACGGACATGCAGCCGACAGGATAGCCGGGGTACTGCAACGATTTGCCAATAAACCTTGACATCGGCAGGGATGACGCATAAATTTTGACAAAAGAAGGGAGTGCCTATCGATATTTGTTAAAGGTTTGAGTGGTTGACAGGCTGTAAGCGGCCGTAAGAAAACGAACCTTTAGCAAATGGGGGCAACTCCGCGATTAAAACCGAATGTGACGCAGGGCATTCGGTTTTTTTGTTGCCCGCCTTACTTTTCAATTCATTACCCGCTGTAGACCATGGTCCGGTTGGATTTGAAAAGGAATTTTAAGTACTGGTTGGTGGTGGCTGTCCTTTTGGCCGTCGACGTTCTGGCTGGCTGGATCGCCTTCGCAAGATCCATTCTGCCCGTCCTGGTGCAGGCCGGGGTCACCGCGGGAGCCCAGCGGATCTCCTTCGGCGTCGCCCAGCTGATCTGGGTTATCCTTTTGTATGCCAACGACAGGTACCGGGCCGATCCGACCCTTTCGCGGTTCGGCGAGATGCAAACGATTTTCAAGATGACGCTGGCGGTGATTCTGGTGGCCATCGTGGGCAATGAGCTCTTCCACCTCCCCGTGGTGATTCCCAGCTCCCTGTTCCTCCAGTACTGGATCATCCTGGTTATGGGAATGTCCAGCGGGAGATTGGCCGTCAGACACGTTCAAAAACTGTTCTTGAGAAAAGGGTACGGCAGGAAGAACACCCTGGTGGTGGGGGTGAACCACCGGGCCCGGAATCTGGTGACCCAACTCTCCGATCCGAAGCTCGGCTACCAGGTGGTGGGTTTCGTGACACCGGATTCTGATGGATCCAACGGCCGGGAAGTGGAGGGGATACCGGTCCTGGGATCGGTCAAGAACCTGCCGGAAACTATCCACGACCACCGTATCAGCGAGGTGGTCATCGCCCTGGACAAGCCCAATCACGATCGTCTACTGGATATCATCACCCTATCCAATGGATCCCCCGTCTCCCTGAAAATCATTCCCGACATGTACGAGGTGGTCAGTGGGCTTGCCAAGACAGAGCAGCTTTACGGCGTTCCCCTGATCCAGATCAATCCGGAAATCATTACCTCCCATCAAAAGTTTTTCAAACGGCTGATTGATATTGTTGTCTCTCTCCTGGTTCTGGTTCCCCTGTTGCCGGTCTGGATTGCCACATCGATAGCCATCAAGATAGATTCGAAAGGACCCGTGCTTTACCGGCAGGAGAGGCTGGGACGTTACGGCCGCAAGTTCATCATGAACAAGTTCCGGTCCATGGTGCACAACGCCGAATCGCACACCGGCCCCGTCTGGGCCCGGGAAGGGGACCCCAGGATAACGGGCATGGGTCGGTTTCTTCGTAGATTCCGTCTGGACGAAATCCCCCAGTTTCTGAACGTGCTGAAAGGAGATATGAGCGTGGTGGGCCCCCGGCCTGAACGCCCGTTCTTTGTGCAGCAATTGATGGCCGAATTCCCCTTCTACTACCGCCGGTTCAAAATCCGTCCCGGAATTACGGGATGGGCCCAGATCAAACATGCGTACGATTCGTCCCTGGAGGACGTGAGGCAGAAGCTGAAATACGACTTCTTTTATATCGAGAATCTCAGTCTGTCCCTCGATTTCCTCATCATGCTCCGAACCGTGAAGGTGATGATATCGGGCAAGGGGCAGTAGCCTTCCCTTTGACCTTCCGCCTCCACCTCTTCTTCCTTTTTCTTCCTCTCTATCTGGCCGGCCAGGTTCTCATCCGCGATTCCGCTCCCAATGCCTATCTCCTGGAGCGGGAAGCCGTGGCCAAAGGGGAGATCGATCCCTATTTTGCAGGCCGGATCAGCTATGAATGGCGCGTCGCCATGCCCGACGGCAGCAACGACCTGCTTTTTTCCGCCCGCGGCGATTCCTGGCTGAGGAACGACCGGCTGAAGATCTTCCCCGAGCTTGGAGGAGCCCTGTATCTGAACGGGGGCAACCTGAAGCGCCAGGGTTCCTATGCGGACCTGTTTCCCGCTTTGACCCTGACGGCCCGCTATCTCTTTCCACTTCTCGGAAGAACCGGCATCCTGTTCTGGGGCCGGTTTGAAAAACATTCTGTCCTGACCCGGGAGAGGGTATCGGGACTGGCCTACGATTTCAGCCGGCAAAAGGAGGTGGGAAAGGTGAGGTTTCCCGCAGAGGATTCCACCTGGGTCGAATATGACATCGGGGACGCGGGTGTTCTCATCTTCTATCCGGGGGGAAGCGTGACGGTGGCAAAGGCCAATCCCGTCTGGGGAACCGGCTACGCCGGAAACCTGTGGCTTTCGGACAAGCCGCCCAGCTTTGCGTTTGTGAGTTTCCGGCACCGCTTCAGTCCCAAGTGGACTCTCTCTTTCGTTCATGGAACCCTGAACTCCGGGCTCCCGGACTCCACGTATTCAGGGTCACTGGCTGTTGGAGATCAAGGGATCAACCTCCCCCTGGTGAAGAAATTTGTGGTCGCTCACAGGCTCGACTTCCATCCGGTCCCCCCCATCCGTCTGGCGTTCGGCGAATCGGTCATCTATGGAGGTCGAGGCCGTGAACTGCAATACCTTCTTCCCCTGATATCCTACTGGACGGCGCAGCACGACCTGAATGACACCGACAATCTGCAGTGGATGATTGACGCTGAGATCATCAGGAAGGGGATGGGGCGGCTTTACGGTTCCCTCTACATGGATGAGTGGGACTTGATGGACACATTCAACCGGAAGAAGAGCCGGAACTGGTGGGCCTATCAGATCGGCCTGACGGGGGATCTTTCATCCTTGATCGCCCAGGGGTCCCTTTTCCGTGTAGAGTTCACTCACCTTTCCCCCTATGTGTATGTTCACGAAAACAGGCTGAACACCTTTGACCATTACGGCCACACCCTGGGGTTCTGGTCCGGTCCCAATTCGGACAACCTTTTCGTTGCTCTCGAGGGAACGGTGAAACGGGGCTGGTGGGTTCAGCTGTACGGTCAGCGGACCCGGAGGGGTGAGGTAACGGATGATTCCATTGCCCGGCAATACAGTCATCTGAAGGTTCCTTTCCTGGATCGATCCTATGACGGCCCTCCAGAGACCCGGATCCTGGTGGGGGTGCGAGGGGAGTTGTCTTTGACGACATGGTTCCGGACCGAATTTGATCTGTTTTCCGATGACTGGAACAACCGGTTGAAACCGGGGACGGGGGAGCGAGGCACGTCCAGCAAGATTGACGGTTTCATCGGGTTTTCCGTCGGGTTCTGACCTCGTTTTCGCTTTCCCCCCCGGCGTTATGGGATGGTAATTTCACCTGGCCGGTCGTAACTTTCCTGAAGTGCTGGCCGGCTATCGGATATCCTTTTCACCATCGAACTCATGCTTGCGCTCAGATATATTCGTGATCATCCGGAACGGGTAAAGACGGCGGTTTCCCACCGGGGGGAGTCGGTGGATGTGGACAGAATACTTGAGCTGGATTTGAAGATGCGAGGCCGGCTCCAGGAGGTGGAGGAACTGCGGGCGAAGCGAAACCGGGCCAGTGAAAGGATAAGCGAACTGAAAAAGGGAAAGGGGGACGCCGGGTCCCTGATCGAGGAGATGCGGACCCTCTCTTCCACCATAAAGGAGAAAGAGAGCCGGCTGGCAGATATCCGGAAGGAGTTGGAAGAACTTCTCCTGTGGGTTCCCAACATTCCCCATGAAAGTGTCCCCGTTGGTGAGGACGAAAAGGCCAATGTCGAGCTCCGGAAATGGGGGGAACCTCCCGAGTTT
>JBHIEY010000138.1:0-5035 GCA_046861835.1 Fidelibacterota bacterium
TCCGGCCCAGACGCTGACCGACCGGGAGTATCAGAAGATGCGGGACTGGGCCATTTCCTGCATTCGTGCCATAGGAGTGGAGACGGGGGGATCGAACATCCAGTTTGCCGTTCATCCCGGGACCGGCCGGATGGTCATCATCGAAATGAATCCCCGGGTGAGCCGTTCCTCCGCCCTCGCCTCCAAAGCGACCGGTTTTCCCATCGCCAAGATCGCCGCCAAGCTCGCCGTGGGGTACACGGTGGACGAACTCAAGAACGATATCACCGGTAAGACCGTAGCGGGCTTTGAGCCCACCATCGACTACGTGGTCACGAAAATCCCCCGGTGGGATTTTGAGAAGTTCCCGTCGGCCACCGGACACCTGGGAATTCAAATGCAGTCCGTAGGTGAGGCCATGGCCATCGGACGGACGTTTGGGGAGTCCTTGCAGAAAGCTCTCCGGTCCCTCGATTACCGGCCCATAGCAGACATCCTGGAGGGGGCCCGGTCTTCCGGCGGGGTCTCTCAAGAGATGACAAAACTCGCCTTTCCGACCGCCCTGCGGTTGATGGAACTCTGCACGGCTCTCGCCGGGGGCAAGACCGTTGAGGAGATTCACCGCACGACCCGGATCGATCCGTGGTTCTTGCGTGAAATTGATGCCATGGTGGCCTGTCAGCGCCGGTGGATTGGGGTTCCCGCTGAAGGGAGTTCCGGAAGGAGAGAGGGTCTCACAGAGTTGAAGCAGGCGGGATTCTCCGACAGGCAGCTGGCCCACATGTGGGACCTGCCGGAGCCGTCGGTCCGGGACATGCGAAAGAAGGAAAAGGTCCTTCCCGTTTTCAAGGTGGTAGACACCTGCGCGGCCGAGTTTGAGGCCCGGACGCCCTATTGCTTTGCCACCTATGAAGAGGAAAACGAAGTCCGGCCTCTCAACGGGAAAAAGGTCATGATTCTTGGTGGTGGTCCCAACAGGATCGGCCAGGGGATCGAATTCGACTATTGTTGTGTCCAGGCCGTATTTGAAGCCAGGAAACTGGGGTGGAAAACCATTATGGTGAACTGCAACCCGGAGACCGTGTCCACCGATTTCGATATCACGGACAGGCTCTATTTTGAGCCTGTCACCTTTGAAGATGTGATGAACATTGTCGATCTCGAAAAGCCCCATGGCGTACTGGTTCAGTTCGGTGGTCAAACCCCGCTAAACATCGCCCGGCAACTGGAGGGGGCCGGTGCCCCCATTGTGGGAACGCCGCCGGAATTCATCGATCTGGCCGAGGATCGCAGGAAGTTTGCCGCCCTTATGGATGATCTGGATATTCCGCGGCCGGACTGGGGAACGGCCCTGTCGGAGACCGAGGCGGTCGAAGTGGCCCGGAAGGTGGGATACCCTGTGCTGGTGAGGCCGTCGTATGTGCTGGGGGGACGGGCCATGGAGATCGTCTACACGGACCGGCGCCTTCTCGATTATGTCCGGCGGGCTTCCCAGGTATCGCCCGAATACCCGATTCTCATCGATGCGTTCCTGGAGAACGCCTTTGAATTTGACGTGGATGCCGTGTGCGACGGAACGGAGGTGTACGTGGGAGGCATCATGCAGCACATCGAGGAGGCAGGGATTCACAGCGGAGATTCGTCCTGCGTTCTTCCTCCCTACTGGATTTCCCGGGAGGCCCTCTCGCGGATTCAGGAATATACCCGGATTCTCAGTCTGGCCCTGAACGTGGTGGGTCTCATTAACCTCCAGTTTGCTGTCAAGGACGGGAAGGTTCACGTCCTGGAGGCCAATCCCCGGGCCAGCCGGACTGTTCCTTTCGTCAGCAAGGCAACAAACGTCCCCCTGGCCAGGATTGCCACCGGGGTGGCCCTGGGAGCCACTCTGTCGGATTACGATCTCGCCTCCGACCGTGCGGCGCCTGTGGTGGCGGTAAAGAAACCGGTCTTCCCGTTCAACAAGTTTCCCAACGAGAGTGTCTTTCTGGGTCCGGAAATGAAGTCGACCGGGGAGGTGATGGGTATGGCCGCCCGGTTTGGTAATGCCCTGGCCAAGGCCCTTTTAGGGGACGGTGGCACTCTCCCCACGGCGGGGACGGTGTTCGTTTCAGTAAACGACGACGATAAAGTGAAGGCGATCCCCATTGTGAGAGATTACGTGGAGATGGGATTTCAGATCCTGGCCACCCGGGGAACGGCGGAGGTGTGCGAAAAAAACGGCATGACCGTGAAACGGGTGTTCAAGGTGGGAGAGGGCCGTCCCAACGTGGTGGACGCCATAAAGAACGGCCAGATTCAGCTGGTCATCAACACGCCCCTGGGTTCCCGGTCCCGGTATGACGAATATGCCATCGGCCGGGCCGCCATACGGCAGGGTATTCCCGTCATCACCACCTTAGCCGGTGCCCAGGCCGCGGTTCGTGGTATCCGCACCCTGCAGCGGGGAAAACTTGCGGTGAAAAGTCTTCAAGACCGCTTCAGGACGTCGGGTAAGTCAGCGAATGGGTAAGAGTTGCCCCAGGATGTAGCCCAGGAGAATGCCCACCAGGAGGGCGATGGTGAGTACCCGGGAATGAACGACATTCTTCGCATACCCCTTCCTGATGGCCATCATCGATACCAGATAGGCCAGTCCGTTGATGATCCAGATGAAGGGGAGGGTGAAAATTTTCACCAGGATAGGTCCCACCACCGGAATCAGGGCAACGATGGCCCCCAATCCGGCGAACGCTTTCGTGACAAGACCCAGGATGATCGTGAGGAGGGCGATAACCTTCTTGTCCACCCCCAGAAAAAGCAGTACGATTACCATCCCGGCAATCGCCGCCCACAACAGCAAGACGTTTCGATAGTTAGCGAAAAAGGTTCGAATCTTCATTCACCCTCCTGCCGTAGAATATACTCGTTTTCCTTCCCGATTCAATCCCGATTTCACGATTGACGTTTTTCTTTGCGTCCTTTCCAGGAGACGGTAAGAAAGGATCCCAGAACACCGAACAGGGTAACATAGAGACTGTGCCACAATTCAGTCAAAAGAAAAATCCCCGGATATAGAGGCCGCTCCAGAAGGGCCAGATACCGGGCGAGGAGAATGCCGTCCGCCGTCATTTTCACGAACCAGGGAAGAAGCCAGACCGACTCAAGAGACATCAGAAACCGGATCTGACCTCCCAGAACGGAGAGGTTCGCCAGAAAGATAAGGAGCAGTACCCCTTTGAATCTGCCGCCGACGAAAGGAAGGAGAAAGTAGCTCTTCCCTTTGGAAGCGAACCGGAGACGCTGTCTCATGAAGGAGAACAGGTCAGGAGGGGGTGGACTCTTTGTCTCAGCCGCCGGCACGGGGAGGAAGGTAATTTCCCACCCTCCGGACCCCATCTTGTGCATCAGGAGATCATCGTCTCCAGAGAGAAAAGTTTCGATGCCGGCGTAGCCCCTGATCTGATCAAACGCCTTCCGGCGGATGGCCAGGTTCCGTCCGCTGGCGGTCAGGGGCAGCCCGCGGCTGAAGCCCCCTGCCGCGAGGGCATCCTGGCCGTGGGAATCGAGAAGAAGCATTCGATCCCAGATACCCCCATTCTTTTCCAGCGGACTGGGTCCCACCACCATCCCCACCTGGGGGTCCCGAAAGGGGGCCGCCATAGTGGAGACCCATTCTCGAGGCAGTGTGCAGTCGGCGTCGGTGAACAGGAGAATCGCTCCCTTGGACCGGGTCACCCCTGTTGCCAGGGCCCACTTTTTCGGTGACCATCGTGACGGTGTGGCGCCGGGCACAACATGCTCAATATGGCCGTATGCTTCTGAGAACCGTTCCACGATATCCCCCGTCCTGTCCGTGGAATGATCGTTAACCACGAGTATCTCAAGTCTCCCGGCGGGATAGTCCTGACCGACCAGGTCCTGAAGAAGGGTTCCGATGGTGTTCTCCTCATTGCGGGCGGCCACGATAACGCTCACTTCGGGGGGTTCCCCCGGATCGTCATGACGGGTTTTCCCTGAAAGGGTGTTCAGGCCGCCGCTCAGCCACACCAGGAATATCAGGTAACCCAGAGCCAGGCCGGTGGCGAGAAGAATCACCGGAGGCGCCCCCCCCACCGGAGGCGGTCCCTGAAAAGCAACAGAAATGCGATGGACACGACGTAGGGGATTTCGGCAAGGAACCAGGTGGGAAATACAGAGAAAAGTTTCTCTCGCTTGAACACCCGGGTGGCGGCAAGGGCAAACAGACCTTCCAGGGCAAATTTGGCGGCCATGGCCCGCACCCATGGGAAGAAGGCGGTGGCCTCCCAGATGAGACTGATCCCCGTCAACAGAGAAAACAAATTGACCAAAAAGACAGTGCCGAGCATAAGGAACAGGAGGGGATCCATTCGTGGAATCCGGAGGGAATCGGACGCCCACCGGAGGCGCTGGGAAAGGTACTCACGTAATGTCGATACCGGGGGACTCGAGACGGTGCTTGCCGTATCGGTGGCAAAGACGATTTTCCAGCCGGTTTGGTGCTTGACCTGTTGAAGCAGAAGGGTATCGTCGCCACCCACAGCCCGGGCAAAACGGGAGAATCCCCCAACTTCTTCGTAGACTTCCTTCCGGTAGGCCAGATTCTGACCTGTGCATCCGAAGGGCTGGCCCCACCTGGCCGCTCCCCGGGCGGCCGCCATAAGGAGAAGGAAATCGAGGGCTTGAATGAGGGCAAACCGGGTGTGGGCGGGGCGGGTTTCGGAGAACCCTATGACCATCCCCACTCGCGGCTCAAAATACGAGACCATGGTCTCAATCCATCTGCTCCCCACATGACAGTCCGCATCCGTTAATACAATAATTTCGCCGCGGGCATGGCCTATTCCCAGGTCGAGGGGACGTTTCTTGTACTTCAGGGGTGAGGTGAACCCTGCCGTGGAGAGGAGTTGGACATGATCGTATTTCTCGGCAAAGGCCCTCCCGATGTTGGGGGTGATATCGGTGGACTCATCATCCACCACGATAATTTCCGTCTTTTCCACGGGATACGTCTGATGGGTCACTTCCCTCAGAATTCGCTCCAGGTTGTCCCTTTCAT
>JBHIEY010000139.1:0-5027 GCA_046861835.1 Fidelibacterota bacterium
TCTCGACGCCTACTGGGGGCTACTGGATGGCATCTGTACGGAGGCCGGCATCCTCGTCTGACCACAGGCCTCCCGCCGGGATCGGCTTCTTCGTCTTCCCCACTGCCCCGAACCAACCCTCAAGCGGGACAGGGGTTGCAATTACCTGAGGAAGTCGTAAATTCTCTTTGACGGGTTTTCTCGGATTTCAACCGGCCGACCCAGCATTGTCATGTGCCGGTGGATGCCGTCACAATGAAGAGTATCCAAATAGTTTCTCTGCTCTGGTTTTTCTCAAGTCCCCTGTTGGCCTCCAGGGAATTCCTTGTGGCCCCCGATGGGAGACACTTTCCCGTTGAAGGGGAGGCTAAACCAATTCTCAGGAAGCCAGACAGGAACCCTGCGGTGCGGGATTCCGGTCTCATTGCGGCTCCCGGTGACTTTGATCCTCCGTGGCGCGTCTCCTGTACGCACTACAGCTTTGGATTCAGTACCGGGGATTCCATGGCCATCCGGATCACTCCCCTGGCCGCGGCGATCGTTAAGGGAATTGCTATCTACAATGCGGACTTTACCGGAGAGTTCTGCTTTTTCCTTCACGACGATTTCTATGACCCCGCGGGCGTCTCAAAGGCCTGCGCCGACGCCAACGGCTGGATCGGATACTGGGCGCACGTGGAAGACGGTGATACCGTGGATTCCGATCCAGGTGAGAGCGAGTTCTGGCTGCGGGGTGACAACGAGTGCTTCAACAATCCGCCTGTCGGGAAAGAACTGTGGCCCGGTCTTGGGACATGGTGCTACCCCCTGGATATGAGCGAAGAAACTCATGGCTCCTGGCTGGAGATTGATTTTGAGACTTTGGTGATTCCCCAGCCGGATACGCTCAGAGAGCCGTTCTTTATCGACGCAGGTGTCGTAAAGACCGATCCCGACAGCTGGGGAATTGGCGCCTGGGATTGTTTTTTTGAGGAGCCCTACCGGTCGTTAAAGTTCTACGAAGAAAATGGGACAAGCGGCAATCCCGGCTGGCACATAAGGAGCTTCGACTGGGATATCTACGCCGTTCTGGAGTATGTGGAAGACATACCCCCATTCATCGAGGACATCACCGTCCTCTCCATCACGGTGTCCCAGGGGCCCAGGGAAGTCTTTGCCACCATCACGGACGTGGATCCCATGGGTGGCGGTAATGAGGGTGTGAAGGAAGCTCTCCTGTGGTATTCTTTCAATGGGGTAGAGGCCCAGTCTGTACCCATGGAGGCGAACGTGGACACCTATTCGGCCCAGATTCCGGGCGGTTCTCCCGGTGACGAAATTGAGTATTGGATCACGGCGACCGACAATGCGGGTCTTACCAGCGAAAGCTCCCACTACACCTACTCGATCTTCCAGCCCGTTGAGCCTAATCTGTTCATTAATAACACCGTGTTCCCCGACTGGATTGACACCTACTACCTGTTCGGTGTGGGCCTTCGCGGTGGCGAATGGCCTCACGATGTCTGGAACGGCAGTTACGGTGCCGGCACATACGCCTTATTCAGCCATTACAGGACCATTGTCGATGCTCAAGGGGGAGGACCGCTGATGTGCAGCGACGGCCTCGATAAGTGGCTCGATGAAGGGAGTCACAACTACCTTATCACGGGAGACGAGTACCTGGGAGAATGCTTCTACGGCTGGCCGGGTCCCATGGAGATTCCCGAAGGCCATTTCGCTCACGACTACCTGGGCCTGAATTTCTACACCCCGGACATCAATTATCGGGCGACCGGCGACCAGCGGGGCGTATCCAGGATACTCCCGGTGGAAAACGATCCCATCTCCGGGGAATTGTTTGACTTTCTGGGGGACTCCCTGTATCTCATTTACGATCCCCTGTACGAGATCGCGGAAGACAACTGGCTCGATGGTGTCGGGGTGGTTGAGAATGCGAACGTCCCGTTCTGGGGCCTGACGGGAGTGCTCGATTCTGCCTTTCAGGCTCCCCCGGGCGCCGATACCCTTCCCGTGGCCAGTTACCTCGAGTTGACCAATAGGAGTAAGACCGCTTTCTTCGGGTTCGACGCCCTCAGTTTGAACACGGTCGACCCCACGGCCGACACCCTCCACGGCGCAGGATATCACTGGATCGGGATTCACCCCCTGGGGCCCATCCCCGAAACGCTCCGGATGTGGGAGATATTTGCTGTGGAGGGGGTCCCGGAGACCGTTCCGTCCCGATTCGCGTTCCACCCGAACACCCCCAATCCGTTCAATCCCGTGACAACGCTTCGGTATGACCTCCCCATGGAAGGCCGCGTAGATCTTGTCATCTACGACATTCTCGGCAGGCAGGTGAGGGAACTGGTGGGCGAACGAAGATCGCCTGGGAGTCATTTTTCCGTGTGGGACGGCACAAGCGATGCCGGCATTCCAGCAGGGTCCGGAATATACTTTGCCCGATTGAATGTCAGGGCAGACGGGTCTTCTTATTCCACGACCCGAAAAATGATTCTATTGAGGTGAGCTGTGGTCCGGTTGATCCTCATCCTTGTGGTCGCACTCCTGGTTGTGGCGTACCTCTATCGCAAACGGTTGAAGGCATTTTCTTACACGGTACGCTCCATCCTTCAGAATCCCATGGCCAAAGCCCAGTTGCTGAGAAGCTTTTTCTATTCTTTGGGCCGCATCGCCAGAATCGTCTTTTTCCGGCGTTTTTTCAGACTGTAGGGATTGCGCAAGTCAGCCCAGGCGGGCGACGCACTTGGGCGAATCGTTGGCGGGCGAATTGACGAAGGTCGAAACGGGATAAGCTTCCAGGTCTCCTGGATACGGTTTGAGCAGCTCGACCGCTTCCTTCACTCCAAAGTCTTGCGTCTTAAGCCAGATATCAAGATTGTGCATCTCAAGAATCACCGGCATCCGGTTGTGGATAAAGGCGATCTCGGGCTTGGGTTCTGTGGTCACGATAGTGTAGGAGTAGAGTTGGTATCCCGGCTGGCCCTTCCAGATATCCCAGAGACCCGCCATCGGAATCAGGCCTCCCCGGGGGAGATGGATGTAATACGGGGTCTTTCTCCCCCTTTCCTTTTTCCATTCATAGAATCCGTCGGTCAGGACAACGCAGCGCCGTCTCGGCACAAGATGGCGAAATGACGGCTTTTCCAGTAGCGTTTCAGCCCGGGCGTTAATCATCTGGGATCCCTGGGGAATCTCCCTGGCCCATGAGGGGACGAGGCCCCACCGCATCGGTCTGACGCGCCGGAAGCCGTCGTCCACAAGGATGGGGGTCTCCTGGGTAGGAGCGATATTGTAGCGGACGGCGTAGTATTCTTCTTTCTCCCAGTGTTTGAGGGAAAGAATCTCCTTCATGAAGGGAAGTTCCAGCGTCAGCGTGGTTCTGCCGCACATCGGTCAGGGCGAAATCGCCTTATTGCCTGGGATCAAGATAGCCATTTCCCGGAAAACTTCCTCAACAAAACCGGCGCCCTGACCGGTCCCGTCCGGAATCCCATGAACGGCGACTGCAGGAGGGAGTGGATTCTCCATCGTTTTCTTCCTATTTTTTCCATGACTTCCAGCATATCTACACATTAACGTGATTGAGGTTAAACAGAAAACTGAGGGTGATCCCCTCGAATTCCATGTAACGGTACGGGAAGGTGACACGGAAACTCACCATCAGGTGACCATGTCGGAATCGACGTACAGGAAGTTGACGGCCGGCCGGGTGACACCGGTGCGCTGCATCCGGGCCGCCTTTGAGTTCCTTCTTGAAAGAGAACCGAAGGAGGCCATTCTCAGATCCTTTGACGTGACTGTGATCAGCCGGTATTTTCCTGCGTTTGAATCGGAATTTGGCACATACCTTTCCGGTTAAGATTGTGGAGGCAAGAAATGAGAATCATCAAGAAGCTTTCATACGGGCTGTTCAGTCTGCTGTTTCTCATGGGCTGTGCGAAACGGGTTTCATTTCCCGGGGGCCAGTGGATCGACCTCTCCCACGACTTCTCCTCCGAAACCCTTTACTGGCCCACGGCGGAAACCTTCCAGCACGACACCGTTTTCTCAGGAATCACCGATGAAGGTTTTTACTACCAGGCATTCAATTTCAGTGGTGCTGAGCACGGAGGCACCCACATTGACGCCCCGGTCCATTTTGCCGAAGGCAAATGGACGGTGGACGAGATTCCTCTTGACAGGCTTATAGGTCCTGCTGTGGTGATGGATGTCACCGGGAAGGCCCTGGCCGACCGGGACTACCAGGTGAGTGTGGAAGATATCGTTTCCTGGGAATCGGAACATGGGCAGCTACCCGGGCAGTCCATTCTGTTCTTGAGAACCGGTTATGGCCGGTACTGGCCCGATGCGGTCAACTACATGGGAACGGACAGGCGGGGTGCCGGTGCCGTCGCGGAGCTCCATTTTCCCGGATTGCATCCCGGTGCTGCTCGGTGGCTGGTGGAAAACCGGAACATCAGGGCCATCGGGATTGACACTCCCAGCATTGACTTTGGCCAGTCGGAACTTTTCGAAACTCACCGGGTTCTGTTTGAGAAGAACATTCCGGCATTCGAAAACGTGGCGAATCTCGATCAGCTACCGGCAACCGGTGCCCTGGTGCTTGCCCTCCCCATGAAGATCAAGGGAGGTAGCGGCGGACCGTTGCGGCTCGCGGCGCTCGTTCCTGGTAACGGCGACGACTGAGTTACACTTAATCCCCGGGGATAAGAATCCTCACCCCATTTCGCTTTTTTTTTCGAACGATCGGCGCACATGCGGCGGCATATCGCTGGCAGGACCTCAGAGAAATCCCGTTGTGTCAGGCCGATCCCAGCTGTCGGGGGGTTGGGCCGGATCACGTTATCGGTGAGTAACATGCTTCGGATGGGTACACCCTCTTTTCACGGGGTATTGTCCATGGTAGCTGCGGTTCTGCCTTTTGAGAGGCGTCTGTAAGGATCAGAACGGCCGGTTCCCGGTAGACTTCCCGGATAGAATCAGCCGGTTACTTCTCTACGGCGCGGGGTCGTATCCGTGCGGCCCGGGGTGGAGTACCTCTTTGA
>JBHIEY010000140.1:0-5014 GCA_046861835.1 Fidelibacterota bacterium
TGGTGACACGCGATGGGCAGGTGTTGTGGTCTTACGCGGTGGGGAGGCAGACTTACAATCCGCAGTCCCCGGTAGTTACGGACAGGACAATCTATGACCTTGCCTCGGTGACGAAGGTGGCGGCGACGACCGCCGTGGTGATGAAACTGGTGGAACGGAAACTGATCTCTCTGGATGAGCCCGTAACCCATTTCTTTCCCGGTTTCACCGGAGGCGGGAAGGAAAGAGTGACGATTCGACACCTGTTAACCCACTCCTCGGGACTTCCCGCCTACGTCCGGTTCTTTGAAAAGGGGGTTCCTCCCGACGAGGTCGTCCCCACGATTGTGAACACGGATCTGATCTATTCTCCCGGTGACAGTATGGTCTACAGCGACCTGGGGATGATCCTGATGGGTTCCATCGTCGAGAGGGTGACGGGAGAGCGACTGGACGACGTTGCCAGAAATTGGATCTACCGGCCTCTGGGCATGGAGAGAACATTTTTCAGGCCGGATTCAGAATTTCTGCCTGAGATCGCCCCCACCGAAATCGATTCCGTCTATCGAAAGGGGGTGGTTCACGGTGTTGTTCACGATGAAAATGCCTGGTGGCTCGGGGGCGTTGCGGGGCATGCGGGTCTTTTCTCCACGGCGACGGATCTGGCCCGGTTCGCCCAGGTCATGATGGACGGGGGTGTTTTTGAAGGGAGGCGATTGTTCAAAAAGGAAACGATAGCCCGCTTCACGGCCCGTCAGAATATGCCCCCTGGAAGCAGACGGGCGATCGGCTGGGACACCCCTGCGGACTCATTGAGTTCCGCCGGCGATTATTTCACTCCGGGATCTTTCGGTCATCTGGGGTTCACGGGAACGTCGCTCTGGATCGACCCGAACCAGAGAATCGCCGTGATTCTTCTCACGAACCGGGTTCATCCGACCCGTGAACGGGGGGGAATGTATGAGGTCCGGCGTCAGTTCTATAACGCCGTCATGGCTGTTTTGCAGCCAGAAAGTCAGGCAGGGGAAAAGATTGGGGAAAAGGAAAGGGGCCGGTGAACTGACGGTCCACCGGCCCCTCGTCCGGATTCAAACCCGTAAGACGGTCTTCGGTGCTATTTCAGATACATCATTCTCTTCGACACCACTCGCCCGTCGAACTCCAGCTTATAGAGATACATTCCTGAAGCCATTCCTGTAGCATCGAAAAGCACGGTGTGTCTTCCCGCCGATTTTCTTTCGTCCACGAGTACCGCAACCTCCCGTCCGAGCATATTGTAGACCGTCAGGGTCGCGTGGCCGCTCTCGGCCAGGTCGAAGGCAATGGTCGTCCTGGGGTTGAACGGATTGGGGTAGTTCTGGTAGAGACTGAAGGCCGTGGGGACGCGGGAAACGTCTTCGTCCACGGAGACTTCCACCTTCTTCCACACGCTCACGACATTGTAGTCATAGTCGGCCAGGTACATGGTTTGACCGTCGGCTGTCCATGCCGCTCCGCGGGGACTGTAGATACCGCCCGCTGAAGAATCTCCCATGGCGATGCCCACGCTGTCGACAATCTTTCCGGTGGATACATCGAAGGCGTAGTACATGGCACCCTTCGGACCTGACCAGTCGGGTCTGAGATTGCCTGCCCAAAGGAGGCTGTCTGGACCCCAGTCAAGGCTGCTGGACCACAGCTTTACCTCCGCATAGACGGTATCGGTAACACCGTCTCCGTCGGTATCAACGGGCACATTGGTCCAATTACCCAGCGTGTCCACCACAGTGAAGGGGACGACTCCCGGGATATCGCTGTGCCAGTGTTCTATACCGAATCCGTTCCAGGTCGATCCTGCGTAGAGATCTTTACCGTCGGCCGTCACGGCAAGAGTCCGGTTGATGTGTCCCAGGGTGTCAATGGCGTTGCCGATGAGGTTGAAGTCATTATCCAGGATGTAAACCGGTCGCTCTGCACTGAGGACGTACCCCACGTAAATCAACCCATTGGCGTCCTGAACCGCTTCCGTCATCGATGACATATCCGTTGGCGTAAAGCTGTTCATGGCCTTGCCTGTCTGGTAATTAATACGGTATACGGTGGACCATGACGTGTAAAGGATGTTGCCATCCTTGTCCACACTTATTCCCTTACCGCTACCGTTGTGGGGGCTATCCGCATGAAGCGTGTCTTTTGATCCATCGGGAAACTCCAGGATCCGGATGGGCGAGAAGGAGACGTGGTTTCCGTCAGGATCGAGAACATAGATCGGTCTGACGTTTATGGTGTCGCCCTCGGCAGTAAACAGGGTATCCTGCGCCAGATTACCGTGCAGGGCAAGCCATATGTTCCCGTCGGGAGCCACAGCCACGCCGTGAAATCCCCACGCATTGCTTTGAGGCAACTGCATATCGATGAGCAGTTTCTGGAATTCCCATGTCTCAGCCCCCAGCGTGAAACTCACCATTAAGGCCGGTATGGCAATTATGCTTAACCGTCTATTCATACCTACTCCTTTATCTTCGAGTTTTGATTGGTGGTTTGGTCGAATCGGTCCCACTCTCAATTTGAAACTTAGGAACCTCATTCAAATTGTCAAACATTATTTTCGGTCGTCCCTGTAGTTAACGGATCACGACAAACTTTCGAATTGCCGTGTCTCCTTTCCTGTACAGAATTGTGCCTGTTTGGGGGTCCCGGGTGTCTTCGGTCACCTCAAAATGGACCAGATAGATCCCGCTGACCACCACCTGCCTGGAGGAGGTTACCGAATTCCACGCTTCGTCGCCGCTGCCGTCCGTGTGGTGGATCGTTTTGATCAGGTCCCCCCTTTCGGTGAAAATCCGGATGGTGCACCGGGCGGGGATATTGAGGAACATGATCTTGTCTTTTTCCCCGGTGTACTGGAGGTCCGTTGCGGCAATGTGGTAGGGGTTGGGTACCACCCGGATATCCTCGAGGGACCTTCCTGCCGGTCTCCTGAGAAACGCAGGTTCTGTGGTCCGGGTGAAGAATCTGCTGCTGTGAAGCGGTCCCGTGGGATTTGCGTCGCCCGTTGTGTTGTTGGAGCCGTCGTTAAAGGCGACGATGTAGTAGTAATAGGAAAATCCTCTCACAGCCGTCATGTCGTCAAAGGATGTCTCTCCCGGTACCGCCGTATGAATGTGTTCGTACGTCGTATCCGGTTTCCCCACGGCGCGGAAAATCTTGTAGCCTGCAAAACCGGGGGTCCCTTCAGACGGACTGGGACCCCATGCGAGCCCGATTCTATCTCCCCCGGACGTCACTTCAAAAAGGGGAGGGGGGAGTGGGGGCTGAGGAATGCGGTAGTTCAAATCAAAATTCCGTTTTGCCCGGCCGAAAGTTTGAAGAATGGAATCTTTCCCCGTATAGACCCAGGTGTTCTTGAAAACGTCCTTGTTATTCGTTGTTGAACCGTCGGGAAGGGTAAAGGGACCCGAGTCACTGGGATTGTCGTACGCCCGTTTCCACCGGCGGCCGATTTCCTCGGATTTCTGCCGGCTCAGGCCGCTGACGCCCTCGGCTTCCACGATAACGATGCTGTCGCCGGGAGGAATGTCAAAGGGACCGTAACAGATCCAGACATTGGTCCCACCCCCGTCGTTGTGAATGGTGTAGGGGTCCAACCGGTGGGTAATGGATTCGAGGTACGTCTCGTCCATCCTGTCCGTACCCCCGGAACCTTCGCCGGGATACGGTTTGCCCGAGAGAAATTCGTAGACCTTGATCATGTTGTTCATGTCCGAGGGGGTGATATTGCCAACAGACGGATAGGAGTCGCCGGCGTGCCAGCCGAGAACCGCAGGTTGATAGGGATCATCATTTCTGTCGGTGACGCTTTTGTCCACATGAAGAATGGCAATGCCCGCGTGATGAGGCGCGGTGAGGCGTCCGTCGTGGGACACATCGGGTGCTCCTATGTTATCGAAGGATACCCTTTCGGATTGACCAAACCAGCTGAATCCGGCCCGGATCCACTGGACAATCGGATTGTCTTCGGTTATGAATTCTCCTGCATGGAGAGGATAGTCCTCACCACGCTTCGTCACCCAGGAATGCTTGCCCCACGACTGCTGGCCATCTACGGCAATCGCCCCCTCCCGGGAAACGCTGTAGCGCGTTCCCCATCCGATGCGGACCCCTCTCAGGGTGTCGTTCAACTCAATGTCATCGTCGTAGTCCACGTTTCCGGTATTCTTGAAAATGAATTCCTTAATGAAGTAGTTGTCGTGATACTGTTGACTGAAGGCCAGGATTCTCCGGGTCATGGTAAGGCCGAGGGAGGTGTTGACCACATTCGTGACGATTCGATCGGGAATCTGATCCGGGTCGATTTCATCCACATCCCCCGCATACGGCGCCGTGATGTTGTTTCCGTCGACGAACACCACCGGTGATTCGAATTTTGCGCTCTGGGACAGTTTCATGGGAAACAGGGAATTCTGGACGTAGCCTTTAGAGATGTACGTTGCCCAAACGTCCCAGAACTGTCCCTTCGAATCCGTAAAGTCCTGGGCCGCGATCCACGCCCTTTTTATCACGGCGTTGTCCTGCAAAGGATAGTCTGCGGGCCAGATCAATCCTTCGTAATAGGTGTTGTTCCAGGCCCGTTCCGAGCCGTAGGCGGAGAAGTGGCTTTGAAGGGACCCGATCCGCACGTATCGCTTTTCGTTTTCACCGACCTGGGCTGTGAGGAAAGAGAAGGTTCCCA
The DNA here is from genome assembly GCA_046861835.1 of Fidelibacterota bacterium. Lineage (GTDB taxonomy): Bacteria > Fidelibacterota > Marinisomatia > Marinisomatales > S15-B10 > JBHIAI01. Next base: position 4,691 of record JBHIEY010000140.1, read on the forward strand.
GGAAGAGAGCGACTGCCAGGGTTCTGATCATGGTGTCCCCCTTAGCCTCCTTCTGTCCGCCTGAGCATCTTTCTGTCACCCTGAACATCTCTCTGTCACCCTGAGCTTCCTGAGCTTGTCGAAGGACGAAGGGTGGTCCTCCAACAATCTCGCTCATGCTTCGGGACTGTCATGCTTCGTGGCTGTCATGCTTCGTCAGGCTCAGCATGACAGGGGGAAGGGCTCGGCATGGCAAGGGGGAAGGGCTCGGCCTGACAGGGGGAAGGGCTCGGCCTGGCACGGGGGAAGGGCTCGGTAGGGCAAGGGGGCCTCGAGCGAGGTCTT
>JBHIEY010000027.1:0-17637 GCA_046861835.1 Fidelibacterota bacterium
GGACGCTTTCGTCGAGCGTACCCGGGAATACAAGATAGGGGACAAGCTGGACGAAGCGACCGATATGGGACCCGTGATCACCGAAGCGGAGGCCCGGCGTGTCGTTGAATGGGTGCAGGAAGCCGTAAGGCAAGGGGCCAGACTTCTTACCGGGGGCAACCGGGAGGGGACTTTGGTGGAACCGACCGTTCTGGAGGAGACCCCTCCCGATGTCCGGCTCAGTTGTGAAGAAGTATTCGGGCCCGCCATTTCCCTTTACAGGGTGAAAACCCTTGAAGAGGCGGTGGAGAAATCCAATGGCGTTCCCTACGGCCTGCACGCGGCGATTTTCACCCGGGACATTCAGCGGGCCTTCTTCGCCGTCCGGCATCTGGAGGCAGGAGGGATTATGGTGAACGATTCCACCGACTACAGGCTCGACATGATGCCGTTCGGCGGCGTCAAACAGAGCGGCCTGGGCCGGGAAGGGATCCGGTTTGCCCTCCAGGAGATGACCGAGCCAAAAGTGGTGTGCTTCAACCTCTAAGGGCAAAAAATGCGTTGATGCTCTGACCGCGGTTTTGTAAATATTTGCATGAGTCCAGTTCGGGAACGGAGGGAAACCGTCGAAATCGGTCGTTTCCCCGGTTTTTGATTTCTCGAGGGCTTCTGAAACATTTCTTTTTCGCGCACGACAGTTCAGACAACAGGTCAACTGGGGGGAACACCATCATGGGTGAGTTGAACATCAAGGGATTCGACCACGTTGGATTTTTCGTAGCCAATGCGAAACAGGCGGCCCACTATTACCGATGGGCCTTCGGATTCCATCCCGTTGCCTATCAAGGATTGGAAACAGGGGCCCGGGACAGGACCGGTGTGGTAATGAAGCAGAACGACATCACCTTCGTCTTGACGTCGCCGCTTGACGATGACAGTCCCATTGGGGAGCACGTAAAAAACCATGGTGACGGTGTGAAGGATGTGGCGTTCCGTGTGGACGATGCCGAGGCCGCCTGGGAAATAGCCATGGAGCGCGGTGCCGAATCGGCGTACAAGCCCGTAAGACTGGAAGATGACAACGGCGTCGTTACCCTGTCCGGGGTCAAAACCTACGGGGATACCATTCACTCTTTCGTCGACCGGAAGAATTACCGTGGACCCTTCCTTCCCAGGATGGCTCCTCTTCCGGCCGGCGGGACGAGCAGGGTGGGCCTGAAGCACATCGACCACGTGGTGGGAAACCAGGAAAAGGACTGTATGAAACCGATCGCTGAATGGTACGAAAGGGTTCTGGGATTTCACCGGTTCTGGTCCGTTGACGACAAGGATATTTCCACACAGTATTCCTCCTTGAGGTCTGTGGTGGTGGCCAATTCCAACGAAACCGTCAAGATGCCCATCAATGAACCGGCCCCGGGGCTCAAGAAATCCCAGATCCAGGAGTTCATCGACTACTACAAAGGTCCGGGTGTCCAACACATTGCCATGTTCACCGATGACATCGTTTCCACCGTAAAGCGATTGATGTCACGAGGGGTAGAATTCCTCACCGTTCCGAGGGCTTACTATAATGAAGTGCCCGGCCGGGTGGGGAGTATTGATGAGGACCTGGAAGAGCTGGCCAAACTCGGCATTCTGGTGGACAGGGATGAAAACGGCTATCTCCTTCAGATCTTCACTCAACCGGTACAGGACCGGCCCACCCTTTTCTACGAGATTATTCAGCGGAAGGGGTCCGAAAGTTTCGGCAAGGGAAACTTCAAGGCCCTCTTTGAATCGATAGAACGGGAACAGGCCAGGCGGGGTAATCTGTAGGAGTGCAGGCACTCCTGAGGATACGGATTGCATGAAACTTCTTTCCTATTCCCGGGATCCCCACCAGGGGCCAAGGCTGGGATTCATTCGCGGGGAATGGGTGGTAGACGTTGAGCTTGCCGGGAAATGGACGCGAGATCACGGCCTTTCGCCGACGACGCTCCCCGATTTATCCTCCTCTATGCGTCCCTTTCTGTCGGACTGGCCTTCCATGCTCGAGGCCCTGCAAACGGTGGCCGATATCCTGGCAGAAGAAGACGTTGGCACTCTGACTGTTGAAGGGGGTCCCCTGGCCATCCGGGAATCTTCGGTGCACTTCCATCCTCCCGTTCCCGATCCCCCGACGTTCCGCGATTTCTACGCCTTTGAACAACATGTCAGGGCCGCCCGCCGGTCCCGCGGAATGGAGATGGATCCCACGTGGTACCGGATTCCCATCTTCTATTACTCCAATCCTGTGAACCTCTACGGACACAAAGACGCCATACCGATGCCAGGCCAAACCCGGGCCCTGGACTTCGAACTCGAGCTGGGAATGATCATCGCCCGGGGGGGAAGGGATATCCCCGCTGAGGAGGCGGACAGCTGTATCGGGGGCTACACCATTATCAACGATTGGTCAGCCCGGGATATCCAGAAAGAGGAGATGACCCTAAATCTGGGGCCTGCCAAGGGAAAAGATTTCGGCACATCTGTGGGTCCCTACCTCGTGACTCCGGATGAACTGGCCGACAGATGGGAGGATGGAAAACTGAATCTCGCCATGAAGGCGTACCGGAACGGCCGGAAACTGTCCGCCGGAAATGCCCGCGATCTGTACCATTCCTGGCAGGGAATGATTGAGAGGGCGTCCCAGAACACCCCTCTCATGCCTGGCGACCTGTTCGGATCGGGGACGGTGGGAACGGGGTGTATCCTTGAACTGAAGCCGGAAAACGCCGGAGGGTGGCTCGAAAAAGGGGACGTCATCAGACTGGAAATTGAGCGGCTCGGCAAATTGGAAAACATCATCGTCTGAGGAGAAAACCATGGCCTACTATGTTCAAAGAGGTGCAGTACCCGCCAAACGTCACACACAATTCCGGAAACCCGACGGCACCCTTTACCGGGAGGAACATATCAGCCGGGGAGGATTCTCCAGCGTCTATTCCAATGTCTACCATATGCATCCCCCTACCCAGGTTCTTGAATTGAAACGTTTTGAGCCGCTGGTAAGGGAAGTGTGGGACAAACCGTACCGGCATCACCACTTTCGCACGGGCCGCCTCACCTCCGGGGGAGATGCCATCGAAAGCCGCAGGATCCTCCTGTTCAACAACGACGTTACCATCCTGAAAGCCCATGCCAGCACATCCATGGACCGGTTCTACCGGAACGCCCATGCCGACGAGGTGATTTTCGTCCACCGCGGATCGGGTCACCTCATTTCCCACCTGGGGAAACTCACCTTCCGCGAGGGTGACTACATCGTCATTCCCCGGGGCGTGGTCTGGCAGATGAACCTGGATGAACCGTCCCGGTTACTCATATTTGAAACGTCGGGTCCCGTGGAACCGCCCTCAAGATACCGGAATTCCCACGGACAGCTGAAGGAGGGGGCACCCTACTGCGAGAGGGACATCCGTGTTCCGGAATTCCAGGAACCGAAAGATGAGCGGGGAGAGTTTGAGGTCCTGGTGAAAATGACTGACGGCGTGCAGACCTACGTGTATCAGAACCATCCCTTTGACGTGGTGGGATGGGACGGCTACTACTATCCCTGGATTTTCAACATCAAGGACTTCGAACCTATCACAGGCAGAATCCACCAGCCGCCCCCCGTGCACCAGACATTTGAGGCCCCGGGCCTGGTTATCTGTTCCTTTGTCCCCCGCCTGTTTGACACCGATCCGGAGGCGATCCCGGCACCCTACGCCCACAGCAATGTCGATTCGGACGAAGTGATCTACTATGTCGAAGGACATTTCATGAGCCGGAAAGGGATGGAAGAGGAATCGATTTCTTTCCATCCCCCCGGACCCCCTCACGGCCCACAGCCCGGAAAAACGGAGGAATCCATTGGAAAGAAGGAGACCACGGAGATGGCGGTCATGCTGGATACCTTTGACCGCCTGAAGGTGGGGATCGCCTGCAAAGATATCGATGACCCCGACTATCCCCTCTCCTGGATCTGACATGATCATCGATCCCGTAGATCGTCCCTTTTCCGAAATCCACAAACTGATGATTGGATCCATCCTTCCCAGACCCATTGCCTTTGTTTCCACCGTCTCGCGGGAGGGGGTTCCCAATCTGGCCCCATTCTCCTACTTCAACGGCGTATGTTCCAATCCCCCCACCATCATGTTTGCCCCGTCCCGCCGCAGCTACAACGGCAAAACCAAGGACACCCTCAATAACATCCAGGAGACGGAGGAGTTTGTGGTCAACATTGTATCGGAAGATTTTGCCGAACAGATGGTACGGTGTTCCACCGACTTCGACCCGGAGGTCAACGAATTCGAAATCTCCGGACTGACACCCGTTCCCTCTGTCAAGGTTTCTCCCCCCAGGGTGGGGGAGTCGCGCGTCAGCTTCGAGTGTAAACTCCAGCAGGTGGTTCCGGTGGGAGACGGCTCACCCGGCAGCGGCTTCGTGGTTATCGGGACCATCGTCCTGTTCCATCTGGACAACAGTGTCTACGAGAATGGTCGGATCAATCTGGAGGCCCTCCGCCCCATCGGCAGACTCGCCGGGAACCGGTATGTGAGGGTGACCGACACCCTCGAGATCGTCCGCCAGATTCACCCCGCCAGCAACCCTCCCCAGGAAAAGGGACAGCGTACGATTTGACTGAAAGGGATATCGACTCCGTTCACTCCGTCCGAGGCATTCCTCACACAGAGGTTCTGACCCCCTACCCCAGCATCCGTTCGCTCGTGGATTCCCAGGTGCGGCGCTACGGGGAGAAGACCTTTTTGATCACCTATGACAATGACGGGAACCGTGTCGAACTGTCGTACAACGATTTCTCGGGAAAAGTCTTTCAGGCAGCCAATTTTCTCCGGGGCAGGAACGTCATGTTCGGCCACCGGGTGGCGGTGAAACGCTCCCGGGGACTAACCGCTCTCCTGGAAATCTTCGCCATATGGACCCTGGGCGGGGTGGCCGTGCTCGCAGAAGAGGTGGATGTGAGACAGTGGCCAGTCATCAGAAAGGGGTCCGGGGCATCGCCCGTCCTGGAAAAGCTCCACGGGCAATTCCTGGAAACTATTGACGGGTTAAGCCCCCGGTTCCGGATGGGGAAAAAATCGAGAATTCATGATGATGTTCTTTTCTTCTACACTCCGGTCGCGGAAGGAAAAGCGAAGGGGATCAGGCTTACCCACTACAATCTTCTGGCGGAGGCCATGGGCGTGGCCAGGCGGCTGGGGATAACGGACAGCAGTATCGTCGTCTGCGGAGTTCCCGTTACGGATCTCACGGGAATCGCAGGGTGTGTCATGCCCGTCCTGTACGAGGGGGGCACCGTGGTGATTTCGGACGATGTCGCCGATCTTATCGTGTCCCGGCTGATCGCCAGTGAACAGGCCCGGACCGCTTTTGTAGGTAAATCCTTCCTATCCGGTCTCCATGAGGAGTCCCACATGTCCGCAACGTTTCCTTCTTCCCTGAAATGCCTGACCGCGCCGGCCCGGGACCTTTCCCTTCCAGAGATTACGGCAATCCGGAAAAGGCTCGGCATCCAGGTGATCACGGGTGTTGCACTCCCTGAAGCGGCCTCGTTCGCCAGCCTTGTTCCCGTGATAAGGGGCGGCAGGGGCGAACTGCTGGCGTGGCTTGAAAGTCAGAATGGAATCCCTGCAGGGAAGGCCCTTCATGCCGCGGAGATGACCGTTCTCGATCGACAGGGGAGTGAACGGGAGGAGAATCAGGAGGGGGAAATCGTTGTCCGGGGTCACTCGGTCATGGCCGGATATCTAAAGGATGACCGCGCAACGGCCCGGGCGTTCAGATTCGGGTGGCAGCATACGGGGATCAGGGGCTTCTACCGGTCAAGCGGTGGAGAGAAATACTTCTTTGTCACCTCCTGAGAATTCTGCGACCTGAGGTCGTTTGCGGAACCGCAGAGGATGTCTCGGGAAGAGATACCGGGCGCTTCCGGATATTGAACCAGTATCCCAGCCAGATAAGAACGATACCGGCCAGCTCCATAATGTAGAGAACTTCGGTGTGTCCCGCCCGGCTGGAGGCACCGCCAATCCCCGGGAGGATGGCTCCCGTCGCGATAAAGACGTTCCCGATGAAACGATCCCGGGCCAGCGGCGAGCCGGCTCCCCCCCGGGCGGCTTCCTTCCGGAATCTCCAGGCGGAAAGGATGGCACCCCCGATGAGGAAGATGACGGCGTAGGTATTGATGAAAGGACTGAATGACCGTACCCACTGCCATCCAAGGGCCCGTCCTCCGGGCAGAGGCGTATCCAAGACCGACAGATCGACCGGACTCATGATAACAAACAGGGCGGCCACGGCCATGACGCCGGCCACAGCCACGGTAATCTTCCGGGCCGTGGCCGGTCTCAACATCAGCCAAACGGTGCCCGTGGCCAGAGGGGCACCTCCCATCAGAGCCCCCACGATGTACCAGAACCGGAAGATGAACGGATTGAGCCCCAGGAGGGTTATCCAGCTTTCGGCGAATGTTCCCATCCCGTAGACGAGTATGCCCCCGCTCCACCAGAGGAGGTGGTTCCCTCCGCCCCTATCGCGGTAACGGCGAAAAACGGCGGCGGCAAAGAAAAGGGAAATTACCGTCGTGACAACGGGAAGGTAGTAGACGGGGGGATGAACGAGCACGGATGAGTCGCCGGGAATCAAAGCCGGGCATATTCAAACAGAACGACTCCCGAACTGTAGTCCAGGAACCGCACCTTATAGAATTCCCCTCCCGTTTCGATGATGTAAACCCAGTCGGGATGTTCCACGATCACTCTGTGGTTATACGGCGGCTCGGGATGATATACCAGCACCTCATAAGGACCCCCGTAGCCAAGATTTCTCAATTCCCCCAGGTCCTCGCGCCAGGTGACGTCCGCCGGCACGGAAAGGAGGTCATCGAAGACAGCGTCTTCCAGGATAGCCACTTTCACCCCCCCGTCGTAGTTCAGGTGAAGGCTCGGCATGTAAAACGTCCCTACCCCGGGGGCATAAACCGGAACAGAAATGAGACCCAGGTCCCACGACGCCGGTTCCACGGATCCGCCCGAGGTGAAGTCATAATATGCCGGAGAGCCGGACGCATAGGTCACCGTGTCGATGGATGCGTCGCCAAAAATACCCTGCTGGGTCCCCACGGCATACCTGATGACAAACCGGGACGGTGAAGCCGACACAATCTGAAGCTTGACCCATTCATAGCTGGCGCTCCAGACAAAATAGACGGTTCCGTTTCCCTGAACACTGTGGTCCGCAGGATTGTACGTGGACAGGTCGACCCAGCTGTCACCAATTACCCGGTACCCGGTGGTGTCATATTGAAAGCCTGTCAGAGGAACGGACGACGTGTCAAAGTCCGCCGACGTGTCGGCAAGGGCCTGGACGCCGGCCGCGGAATTGAGACTCACCAGGTAAGATGTTCCCTCCAGGGAGAAGGTCAGGTCATACGTCGAAACGAACTCGCCGCTGGAAAAGGAGAAAAACTGCGGCGTGGCGGTGATATCGTCGGTATGGACTTCCTCTCCAAGAAGCGTTTCCTTTTTCTCCTCCCGCTCGCAACCGACTGCCAGGAGCGTAAAGGCTGCAACAGCTGCGATAAAGACCAGACGATGGGGTTTCATTTCAATTTCCTCCCGTTAATTCGGTCATGAGTTCAAGATAAAAACTTCGCCCTACAAAGGGGCCGAACCGGTCATCGGTGTAGTCGGTCATATTCCTTACCCCGAAGAACACCGAAAACAGGTGTGAAACCCTCACCTTGCCCGTCACGTTGATGACACTGAACGGCTCGCGCTGTTCGTCGCTTCTGACATATTTTCCCTGTTCGGGCACGTATTCCTCCGGCGTATAGGGACCTACGATTTTTGCGTTGACCGATGCGGAAACCCTCCCCCGGGTAGACGTGTAGCTGAGCCGGATATTTGCCGAGTGTGGCTGGGTATTGGCGACCAATTCGCCGGTGGAAAGGTCACGGTTGTCCAGGTAGTTGTATCCCCAGCTTGCCACCCAACGGCTCGAAATGGCCCACCTGTTGAGCAGCTCCACCGCCGTGTACTGAACCCTGTCGATGTTCCGGTAGCTGAAGAGGCCGGGTTCCAAAAGGTGATCGTTTATCATGTCCCTGAAGCGGTTCCGGTAGACCATCAGACTGACCTGATAGGCCTGCAGATGGGTGTATTCCGCCCCGAGGGAAACGCCCCGGGACGATTCGGGCCTGAGACGGGGATTGCCCACGATCCTGTAGCCAAATTGAACGTGGTTCCAGTCAATATAACGATCCATAAATGAAGGGAGGCGAAAGGCCTTGCCCCAGGCCGCCCGGAAGCGCCACCGCGTTCCCAGGGTGACCATGGCGGCCACGCGGGGGCTGACAATGGGGGTAATTTCATCGTTGGCATCCACCCGGGACCCCAGGATAACGTCCAGGTGGGACCCCACACGCCGGTCCCACTGAACAAACAACCCTGATGTCACCAGATCTTTCTTTCCTCCCTCGACCCGTTCGCTGGAGAAGGCCGACTGGCTCAGCTCCAGTCCCACGGTTACCGTGTTGTCCCCATCGGAGAAGTGAAGGTTTTCCTCCAGTTCCAGGGTCTTTTCACGACTCACGTTGTCCTCGACCTTCTCACCCCAGGGCCGCTCCTGCAGGTGATGGCGCTGGTATCGATCGCGCCGGAAAATGGTGTCAAGACGCCACCGTTTCGCCACCTCCCAATTGTGTCCAATCCGAACGGAGTTCCGGAGAATAGCGGTGGTGGCATCCAGCACCCGCGTATGGCTGTTCTCCAGGTTGGAAAACCGGTCCACGTTGAGACTCAACGTATGGGCCGCAGTGGGTGTCCACTCCGCCATGGCTCGGACGGAATACTTCCCGTAGTCATCCACATTGATGTACCGGTTTTCCTGGTCAACGTTTGCCTTCAAGAGGTCCAGGCCGATACCGTAAGTCATCATCCCGGAACCGCCTGAGTAATTCAACCGGAGGTCCCGCTTTCCCTGCCCTCCGTCAAAGAGATTATGATTCCGGTCCGTCCCCGTAAACCGGGTACGCACCACCAGGGGAGCGGAGGCCCGCTTCTTGCGGGTGACAATATTGACCACACCGCCCAGGGCCTCACTCCCGTAAAGTGAGGAACTGGGACCCTTGACGATTTCCACCTTGTCCACGGCCACAGTTGAAAACTGGTCCAGGGAGACACGGTCATTGAACTTTCCCGTCACGGGCTGACCGTCTACCATAATAAGAATGTATTTCGAGTCAATGCCCAACAGACTCAAGATGTTGCCCCCTGCCACGGAGGAGTGGATAAACGAGCCGGCCCGCTCTTCAAGGAGTTCCGCCATGTCCCGGGCCCCCGAGTCGACAATGTCCTTCCGGGAGATCACTTCGGTGGCCACAGGCACATTCCGATGGATTTTCCGCGTACGGGTCCCCGTTATCACAACCTCTCCAAGCTGGAAAAAGGTTTCCTCGAGGGCAATGACCACCTCCCCGGACGGGGGAACATCCACCCCTTTCTCCACCTCCCCATACCCGATGTGGGTGACACGGAGTCGATACCTCCCCGGATCTACACCCTCAATGTCGAAACGTCCGTCGGAGTCCGTTGCGTCCCCGAGTTCCGTTCCTACCAGGATCACGTTGGCATTCTCCACAGGCTTGCCCGAAACCTGGTCCACCACTTTTCCCCGAAGGGAGACAGTCTCGGTTGCCGGCAGGAATGAAGCGGCAACCAGAATCATTAACGCGGGGATTATTTTCTTGCGGTACGGTAACACAGTATGGAAGCTTTCACCGTCGTGATACCGACGGCGAGGGACCTACGAATTTCCCCCCTTCGTGGTGACGCCGGGTATGTTGAGCAAACGGGAGATGAGCTTTTCAATTTCCTCCTCATCGGGTTCTTCTGTTATTTCTCCCAGAAACATAAGGCCGTGGAACAGTCCCCCAATCGCCCGCATAAACAGGTCGGCATCCACCTTCGGGAAGTCCCCTCTGGCGATTCCCTCCTCCAGGAGTCCACTCAGGGCCCGGTACATCCGGTTCTGGTACCGCTTCCAGGTCTGCTCGTTCTCCGGCATGTGGATAATGGCCTTGGGTGCCGTAAAGAGAAACCGGTAGAGAATTCTGTCCTTCAGAGTGATTTCCACGATCCTTTTCAACACATCGAAAAAGGTAACCTTCGGCGCGGTCTCCCGGTGTATGACGGTTTCGATCCCCTCCCAGAGAGGTTTCCAACCCTTCTCCATGATGGCGCAGAAAACCTCTTCCTTGGACGGGAAGTAGTAATAGAGCGTCGCTTTGCCAAAGCCGGCCTCCTGGGCGATTTCATCCATCGTGGCCCCTTCCAGACCGCTCCGCTGAAAGACACGGAGAGCCCCGTCCAGGATCCTCTCCTTCCGGAGCTCCCGCTCTTCAAGCTGACGTTTGGAGATCATTGACGTAAGATTTTAGATTTCGACGATGGAGTCGAAATTAATGCATGCCTATCCACAATCAAAAGGTTTTTTCCAGATCGTGGTGGCTGGCGGCTACGGAATCACGTCAGGTCACCGAGATCCACCCCGGACCATGTCATTCGACCGTCGTCCACGGTCAGCATCTCGTGAAGCACCTGAATTGCCGCCTTCTGCTGCCTCCAGCTCAGAAGGGAGCGCGCCTCTGTTAGATCCACCCATCTGAATTCGGTGTGCTCCGGCGACAGCCTGACCTCGGCGGTGGTCACCTCAATCCCGAATACGGGAACCAGGTGAAGAGTGTCGTCAAAGCTCTGGTAGAACGAACTGACGTAGTCCACCACCACCATACGTACAGGCTCAAGACCCGTTTCCTCCCTGACCTCCCGTAAGACAGCCTCGCTGGCCGTTTCCCCCTCTGATCTCTTTCCTGCGACTCCCTGCCACAGGTGTCCGTAGACGGTCCCTTCGCGCCGTTTTAAGAGGAGGAAGCGGAGGGTGTCTCCATCCCACCGGTAGACGTAACTGTCCACATGGCTAAGACCCATACCTGTCACCGTTTTCCCCCTCTGTTTGCCGGATGAACTCTTTGTACCACGAAAGGAAGGTGCCGGCCTCGATTTCGGTTCGCATTTTCTCCATCAGTGACAAATAAAAGGTGGCGTTATGAAGGGAGGCAAGACGCAGGCCCAGTATCTCTTTCAGCCTGAACAGGTGGTGAAGATAGGCCCTCGAATAGGTCCGGCAGCCGGTGCACGGGCACCCCTCGTCCACAGGGGAAAAGTCCGAAGCGTAGGCCCGGTTCCGGATGTTGAGAGTCCCCCCCCAGGTGAAGAGCTGGCCGTTCCTGGCGTTGCGCGTGGGGATGACGCAATCGAACAAATCCATGCCCAGGCTTACCGCCCGGGCGAGGTCACCGGGCTTTCCCACCCCCATGAGGTAGCGGATCTTCTCCCTGGGGAGAAGCTCATCCATCAGGCTCACCGTATCCCACATGGCTCCTCTTTCCTCCCCTACGGCCAGGCCCCCTACGGCCATTCCGGCCCGGGCAAACGGAATGAGTTTTTCGCTGCTTTGTCGCCTCAGATCTTGTTTCGTTCCCCCCTGAACAATGGGGAAAAGGATACCGTCCCGACCGTAAACGGGGGGATGGGATTCGAGGTACCGGATGCACCGTTCGGTCCACGCCGTCGTTCTCTTAACCGCATCCCGGAGTCTATTGTAGGGTGAATCTCCCGGGGGGCACTCATCCAGGGCCATGAAAATATCACTCCCCATCACCCTCTGGATCTCCATACATTTTTCCGGGGTCATATGGTGCTCCGTGCCGTCGACGGCAGAGGTGAACACGATCCCCTCATCGGTGACCGTTCGAAGGCGAGCCAGACTGAACACCTGGAATCCGCCGCTGTCGGTAAGAATAGGCCTTTCCCAGGCCATAAACCGATGGAGCCCCCCTGCCCGCCGGATAACGTCCACCCCCGGCCTCAAATAGAGGTGATACGTGTTGGCCAGAATGATGGAGGCTCCGGCCCGGGTGAGGTCGTGGACCGACAGGGTTCTTACGGCTCCGTAGGTCCCGATGACCATGAAGGCAGGGGTGGGAAGGTTGCCCCGGGCCGTTTCCAGGACACCGGTTCTCGCCGACGTCTCAGTGTCCTGGGAAATGAGGCGGAATCTCACGGATCAACCTGTTGCTTGATTGGAAAAACTTAACGGTGTTTCAGAAGGCCAGATCGAGGGCTTCCTGAACACTGCCCGCACCCTGGAGGGTGATACGCCGGGCCTTGCCGGGCAGCTTGGCCACACTGGAAGCCGGTGCGATCAACCTCTTGAATCCCAGTCGCTCGATTTCGTTCAGCCTGTTTTCCAGGCGGGAGATGGGTCGCAGTTCTCCTCCCAGACCCACCTCCCCTACCACGACGGTTGAGGGCGGGAGTGGTCTCTCCTTGAGGTTGGACACTATGGCGCAGACCACCCCTAAGTCGGCCGCGGGCTCGTCGATCCGCATCCCACCCACCAGGTTCACAAACACGTCCTTGGTCCCCAGGAGGAATCCCAGCCGTTTCTCCAGTACCGCCAGGAGCATGGCCAGGCGGCGAAAATCGAATCCTGTTACGTTTCGCTGAGGCGTTCCAAAGGTGGCGTTGGACACCAGGGCCTGGACCTCCACGAGCAGGGGCCGGCTCCCCTCCATGGTGGCGATGACGGAGGAACCGGCCACCCCTTCCTGTCTGTCCGCAAGAAAAAGTTCGGACGGATTCTCGACGGCAACCAGGCCCCGGGAAGACATTTCAAATATGCCCACCTCGTGGGTAGGTCCGAACCTGTTTTTCACCGCTCTCAATACCCGGTAATCGTATCGGGAATCGCCCTCAAGGTACACCACGGTGTCCACCAGATGCTCCAGCATTTTGGGACCGGCAATCACCCCCTCCTTGGTGACATGAGCGATGATGACCGCCGTAACCTTCCGGCTCTTACACCATTCCAGAATTCTCTGGCCACACTCACGGATCTGGCTGATGGCCCCCGGAAGGGAATCCACACCCTCCGCATAGACCGTCTGGATGGAATCGATGACGACGTACTTCCCCCGGGTGAGGGCCACCTGGTCCTCGATCCTCTCCCACCGGTTCTCACCGGTCACGACGATCCGGGGGGAATCGATACCCAGGCGCCGGGCCCGGAGGGCAATCTGGTCTTCACTCTCCTCGGCAGATACGTAGAGGGTAGGATCATTCAGGCCGGCCACAGCCTGCAGGGCAAGGGTCGATTTTCCGATGCCGGGGGACCCTCCCAGCAGGATGACGGATCCTGGAAGGATTCCTCCCCCCAGGACCCGGTCTACCTCACGGATGCCGGTGGAAGACCGCTTGAGGTCCGGTTCCGAGAGAACCTCCGCAAGGGGAGTCGATTCCCTGGGCTCCCCTTCGAAGCGTGGCTTCCCCGAGGGGGTTGAAAACTCCTTCAGGGTGCCCCATTCCCCGCACGCCGGACATTTTCCGTACCACTTGGGGAAATCCGAACCACACTCTGAACAGAGGCAAACTATCCTCGAGGCGGGCTTTTTCATGGGTGTGCACGGCGAAGTTGCCCAATCCCCCGGGCAAAATCAAGGGAATTTGGGCACAACACAGAGGCGAAACAGGGGACTACAGGTCGGTTCCCAGAGAGAGATAGTACTGGGGTTTTGACGAGCCGCGGAGGGTATAGTCCCAGGCCGAATCAATTCGCAAAATGGTATAGCCGAGATTGATCCGCACGCCCAGGCCGTAGCCGGCGATTAGATCATCGAATTTCTTCTCCCCTGTCTCCGTTCTCGTGACAATTGTCAGGCGGTCATCCCATGCCATTCCCACATCGGCAAAGGCGACCCCGTGGATGTTTCCAAATATCACCTTCAGGGGAAAACCGAGAGCGAGATAGTTCACAAAGGGAAACCGAAACTCCACATTGGTGAGAAGCACGTTGGTTCCCCACCGCTCCACCAGACGGCTCCCTCTAACAGGCAAGACGAAAATGGAAAAGTAAAGGTCCTTGAGATAATCGCTGCTGTCGGTGTTCAGCCGGATGTCATTGTTGAACCGCGACCGGTCAGGCACACCGTCCGTTTCTCCCCTGCCGAGAATCCAGTTTTCCGTTCCCCCCAGAAAGAATTTTTGTGGATTTCCCCCGAAGCTGTGTCCCGCCGCCACTCTGAGGGCCAGGCTGTAGAGCTGACTCAACCTGACATACCGCCGGGCATCCAGCAGGAGGGTCTTGAAATCAATTCTGTTCCGGAAAAGGGCCAGGCTCTGGAAAAACTGCGCGTTGGCCCGCCATCCGTCGTTGGGACCCGTGAAGCCCCAGGAACTGTTGTCAAACACCCAGCTGGTCCGGTAGGTCAAGAGCCGGAGGGTTTCATCGCCAATGATTTCAGGCGGCTCGGAATAACTGACCCCCTGGTATTCCCTCTGGTTGATGAAATTATGACTGAGGGCAACTTCCAACCGCTGAAACCGGTCAAAGGGGTGGGAAAGGGAGAAATTGAGACTCAAGTGGCGAAGCCTGACGACGTATTCCGGTACGCTCCCGAAGAAATTGGCCGTATGAAAGAGCGACACGGCATAGTTGTTTCGATACTTCAAAAACTCGTACCACAGGAAATAATCGCTGTTCTCGAGATTGACAACCATCTCCGTTCCGATATATATGCGGTGGTCCCCCAGAATATCGCTGAACGCAAAGAGGGTGGTCCCGTAGTAATTGAACACATTGCTGTAGGCCACCTGGCCGCTCACCAGATCCAGAGTGAACCGTGTCCGGTAGGGGTGGGTGCGGTAGGAGCCGTCGGCATTCTTGTACTGGCCTGTGGCAAGGGGCTCCATGGGCTTTCCTGCCAGGGTATCCAGCAGGGCCCTGTTGTGATGCTGGTACTCCGGAGCAAAAATGTAGCGGGAATAACTGTCCCGGCTTCCCCCCAGCGCCAGCCGGTCCGACGCCGTCTCTTCCGCGGCCACCTCCGGCTCTCCCGGTCCCTTCTGCTCTCCTTTCAAAACGAAGATAGAGGGCGATACCTCCCGCCTGGGTAATTCCAGGGGGTGGGTGATGGAGAAGATGTCCCATCCCACGCCGGAGTATCCGGAAAAGACCAGCTTTTCATCGTCCCGGGAAAGGCTCAACTGGAAAAGACCCGTCAGGACGTCGCTGACGGCTTCCGACTCACCCGAATCCAGATCGTGGAGATACAGATTCCATACGCCGTTCCTGTCAGAGGTGTAGAAGAGAGCGTTGCGCGTATGGAGCCAGACGGGATAGTTTTCGCGGTAAGGGGTGGAGGTAATCTGCTCCACCGTCCCCTCCCGGGTGTCCAGAACATAGATGTCGCTCTGGGGGATGCCATCCCGCGCCAGAATCAGAGGATCTGAACCCGAGACCTTACCGCCCCGGTCAGAGACGAAGGCGATATAGCGCCCGTCCGGAGACCAGGCAGGCTCCGAATCGGAGAAGACATCGCGGGTGAGGTTTTCCAGGGTTTTCTTCTTGAGGTCGTAAACATAGATGTCGCTGGCGTCCACCT
This sequence comes from Fidelibacterota bacterium, assembly GCA_046861835.1. GTDB lineage: Bacteria > Fidelibacterota > Marinisomatia > Marinisomatales > S15-B10 > JBHIAI01. The sequence continues at coordinate 15,512 of JBHIEY010000027.1, forward strand.
TATTGCCCACAAAGGCGATCCTGTTCCCGTCGGGGCTCCAGGCGGCAGTGAAGATGCCATCCAGCTCAAAGGTCAGTTTCTTTTTCCGGCCGCTTTTGACGTTCACCAGATAAAGGGCATCGGACTTTCCGGCTTTGGCGGCAAAGGCGATAGTCTTCCCGTCAGGGGACCAGCTGATACCGGGCTGCAGAAGCTTGAGCTCCTCAAAATCGGGTGTCCGGTTCCCCTTCACCACCTTTTTGATCTCCGTCCCATCAACGGCGGAGATGAGATAGATCCCTGAAAATCCTCCCCTGTCGCTGATGACGGCGATCTTGCCTCCGTCAGGTGAGATGGCGGGCGAAATATTGAAGTAGTTCTTGAGCTTTTCGTGATCCGTCAGGCGATGGGCAAAATCCTCCAGTTCGTCCCGGCCCGCCACATCGGGCCAGTATTCCTTCTTCAGGTGCTTCTGCCATGCCTTCGAGAGATCTTCGAAATTCATGCCCAGGGCTTTCCGGAGGGCCTTCTCCACGTCCTGCTGAACCTTAGCCTGGCCCATGATTTCCCCGACCTTCTGCCATCCGTATTTCTCGGCGATGAACTTCCAGAGGGACTGTCCCCCCTTGTAGGCCATGTAGTAGTCCAGCTCCCGCACATCGGGAATTCGATCGTGGACGGCCACGTCCCGGATAATCATGTCGGCCTCCGTATCCCATCCCATAGAGAGGTATTCGGCCAATCCCTCGTTCATCCACAGAGGAATCCGGAGGCGTACCCGGTTCACCATGGCCGACTGAACCGATCCGCCGAAAACCATGTCATTGATCATGGCATGAACCAGTTCATGATGGATCACATGCCGGAACTGTTCATAGGACCCCTCAAAAGGGATGACCACCCGGTTCTTGAATAACTCCGTCACACCTCCTACACCCTCGGGCATGTAACTGTACGTGACATTGGTTTGCTGAAAATCGTTGTGGGAATTATACAGAACGATGGATACTCTCCGGCGAAGATCCCAGTTGAGATACCGGGATATCTGGTCGTAGGCGTTTTCGGCCACCTCGGAAGTGAATTCCGCCAGCGATTGGCCACCGCCGTAAAAATAGATATCAAAATGGGGAGATTGAATGAAGGACCAGTCAAACACCCGGTACTGAACTTTGTTCTTTCCGAAGAGCTGGGCGTAGGCGGGAGGGGCCCAACCTAAGGCCAGAACGGCAGCCAGGAAAAAGACCTTTCGCATTACACCTATCTTACCCGGAACTTGCCCTGCGGTTCCTGTTGAAAACCAAAGGTTTACCTCATAACAAAGTAGTAATGAAACACAATGTTGTCAATAGGCTCTGAAACGATTGTCGGCTCCCTTCCACTTCCCACAGAAAAACATTTTTGTTTGCCCCTGGAAAGGACCTTCGGTAAGTTTTCGCGGAATGAACCTCCCCCTGTTCTTTATCTCCGACATACATCTGAGGCTCTCCCGTTCCGAGGAAGAAAAGGCCAAACGCAACCAGCTGGTGGCCTTCGTCGATCATGTGATTGAACGGGGGGGCACCCTCTTTATTGTGGGCGACCTGTTTGATTTCTGGTTTGAATACAAATACGTCATGCCAAAAGCCTATTTCGACGTTTTGACCGCCCTTTACCGGGCCAGGTTAAAAGGGGTGGACATCTTCTTTGTTCCGGGAAACCACGATTTCTGGTACCTTGACTTCATGAAAGAGAACATTTTCACCGGTGTTTCGACCGACGGATACTCCATCGAAGTCAACGGAAAGAAATTCAGCATACTCCATGGGGATGGGCTCCTTTCCTGGGACAGGGGATACCGTCTTCTTCGGAGTCTCATCCGAAACCGGGCCTTCATTTCCCTGTACCGGTGGCTTCATCCCGATATCGGTTATATCATCGGCCGGGCCATCTCCCGGTCGGGCAGACATCACGTTCATACCCAGGAGTACAACGATACGGTAATCGGCGAACTCAAGGAATTTGCCCGCACCCGCATCGAGGATGGGGTCGACTTCGTCGTGATGGGCCACTACCACCAGGTCAGGAAGGTGGACCTTGGAAGCGGAACTCTGATGGTGCTGGGAGATTGGATACGGTATCGCTCCTTCGGATACTTTGACGGTCATGAC
>JBHIEY010000028.1:0-17530 GCA_046861835.1 Fidelibacterota bacterium
AGCTGGCCAGATTCTCCGTGTTCACCTCAACCTGCTCACCGGTGGAGAGCTTCTTGACCTGGACCCGTTCGGATCTCAGCTCTTCGTCGCCGATGATAACGGCGTAGGCACAGTTCAGACGGTGAGCCTCGCGCATCTGGGCTTTCAGACTTCGGCGCAAGGTATCAAATTGGGCGATCACCCCGGCGTCCCTTAAGGAGGTGGCGAGACGGGGAACGACGGTCCTGGCGGCTTCGGTGGCCGCCGCCACGTAGATGCCCCGGGACGGTTCGTCCGGGGGCGCTGGTTTCTTTTCAAGGGCAAGAAGAACCCTTTCGATGCCGGCAGCAAACCCCACCGCCGGCGTGGGATTTCCCCCAAGGTCCTCAATAAGAGTGTCGTATCTTCCGCCACCGCAGAGGGCGTTTTGCGCTCCCAGCTGGGGATGGGTGATCTCGAAGGTGGTCCGGGAATAGTAGTCCAGCCCGCGGACGAGGATGGGGACTTCCTCGAAAGGGATGTCGAGCCCGGAGAGGTTTTCTTTCACGTCTTCGTAGTGGGCCCGGTCCTCGTCGTTCAGATAGTCAAGCAGGCGGGGAGCTTTCTTGAGGATCTTCTGTTCTTCGGGGTCTTTGGTATCGAGAATCCTCAAGGGATTGGTCTTGAGGCGCTCCTGGCTGGTTCGCGTCAGCTTGTGGCGAACGCCGGAGAGAAACTCCACCAGGACTTTCCGGTACCGGTCCCGGGTATCGGACGAGCCGATGCTGCTGATGAGCAGGGTGATGTTCTCCAGGCCCAGTTCTCTGAGAATCTTGAAGGCCAGAGCGATAATCTCGGCGTCCTGTTCGGGGTATGGGGAGCCGATGGCTTCGGCGCCAAACTGGCGAAACTGCCTGAGTCTTCCCGCCTGGGGACGTTCCTGCCGGAAGAGGGAGTCGATGTAGTAGAGCCTGGTGAGGGGTCCGACCCTGTCGAGACGGTGCTGAATGTAGGCCCGCATGACGGGAGCGGTCAATTCGGGCTTCAGGGTCAGGCTGGTTTTGCTCCTGTCCAGAAAGGTGTACATCTGCTTGGTGACGATGTCGCTGTCTTCCCCCACACTCCGGGTGAAAAGACGGGTCTGTTCAAAGACGGGAGTCCGGATTTCACCGTAGCCCCACCGGTTCATGACCCCATGGATGACCGTTTCCACCTCCCTCCACCGCAACGTTTCCTCCGGCAGGAGATCCCGCGTGCCGCGGACGGACCGGAACCGGTCGGCCATCACGACTCTCCCGTGATGTCTTCCACGATGGATCTGGCTTCTTCCAGGCGGTCTTCGGGCACATAAAGGGTTGCCCGTGAACCGGTCAGGGAGAGGCCTCTGATGCCATAGGTGGTGGTGAGAAAATCGGCTTTGAGATAGCTCATGATCCCCTCGTTCTCCAGGCTTTCCTTCACCATCTCCGCTTCCACCTGGCTCGACAGCTCCTTCAGGGCGACCCACCGGATTTCCTCCGGGGGTTCTACAGGGGGCAGTTCGGGAATAAGGGTCACCCGGCAGTCGGGGCAAACGGATATCCCTTCCTGGTATTCGGACTGACATTCGGGGCAGAACATCTATTGGATCCTCACAGAAGATTGGAAAAGGTGATGGAATTTGTTCCGGGCGGCCTGGAAATACAAGCGTTCATTTGATTCGCGGCACCGTTGACCATTGACGATTGACTATTGACGATTGGTTGATCGCAGGATGAAAGTTTGCCCTCTAACAAGGAGAAGGGATAGTCGAAAATCGCCCCGGCTTGCCGTGCATCTTCGTTCGCCTGGTTTCTTATTCCGGCGGTCAGTATCCGGCGATTCCGTACCGGCCGCCCCAGGACTCCAATTTCAGATCTTTCAACGAGGGGGACTTGACGTTGATCCTGAGATAGTACCCCCGCCCGAAACCGCCCGGCGTCCAGGTAAAGGTCAATTCCCAGCAGTGGAGATCCCGGTATACCCGGAAGTCGTGGCTCGTGACGGTTCTTTCGAGAAGATCGAACCGGGCGGAATACTGGATGCGCCACGATTTTGACGCCTTGAGGGTCATGTTGAGGCCCATCCAGAAAGAGTTGACGGGACGGAAAGGATTGTCCCGGTTGATCGTATAGTTGAAATTGACCCGGGCCTCCCAGAGGCTCCCGGCCGATGCGGGGGGTTTGGCGACGGACTCTTTTTCCAGCAGGGGGACGGCGGTCAGGTCTTCATCCACCAGTGTCGTGTCCCGGTATGCCGTATCCTGGGGAGCGACACCTTTTTCAGGGGCCCGCCATGTCGTTCCTGTGAGATTGAATCCCGTTGAGGCTCTCACGGAGACCAGCCTGGGGGAAGGAAGACCCCGGGTGGTGGTGGCAATACGGTTCACCCGGCGGGCTTCTGTCCCGGTAACATCAAGATCGTAGAAGTCGTGAACCATGGAAACGTCCAGGGCGAAGAGGCGGGGAATCCTGGCCCGTATGGAGGAAGTGAGCTTGCGCCATTTGAATTTCTCCGCCGTGAAGTTGTAACCCGTATTCAAGTACCAGCTCAAAAGGGTGGCCGTTTTCCGCTCCCTTTCCCCCTCCTTCAGTTTCGCCTGAAAGTCGTTTTTGATCTGGATATTGAGGTTTCTCGTTTCACGAAGCGGCGTTCCGCGGATTTGGGTGCCGGCGAAGGGATCGAAAAGGTGGGTTTCTCCCCTGGCATCGGTGAGTTTCTTCACATATCCAAAGTCGTATCCGAACAGGGGTTTGGAATAGTCCGGGACGAACGAGAATGACACCGAGGGGGTGAGGGTGTGACGGATGGCCCGCAGGGACCCTATCCGGAGAGGGAAAATGCCGTAAAGCTTCGTGTTGGCGTTCATGGAGAAGGTGAATTCGTGGCGGGCACGGAAGCCCTGGACTTCATGTTTGTCGGTGAATCGTCCCAGAGTGTCCACCGCGGAGGCGTCGAAATAGCGGTTGATCCATTTTTCCTGGATGGAAAGGCTCGGACTGACGGCGATGTGCTCGAAGAGTCGCTGAGAACCTGAGATGGAGAGGTTGTGAACCCACCGGCTTCCAAACTCCTGTTGCCGGGGTCCCCAGACGAAGCCCCCCAGGGAAAGGCTGGTGTCCGATTCATAGAAGGTGACACCCTGATTGACCAGAGTGCTGCTGTAGCTCCAGTACAGTCCCGGACCCGCTGCCGTTTTTCCCCTTCCACCGAAGAGCTGGGATTGATTCTTCCGTATATTGAGCGTGGGAAGGACCAGGGTACTCTCATTTATCCGTTCGCCTCTCCGTGAAGGAATGGCGTAGTACAGGGAAGTGGAATCGATTTTTTCTGCCGCCATGAGATTGCGGTTTTCCGAAAGGCTGGCGGAAAGGTTCATGCCGGCCTGGGGCCACCTTTTCGAATAGTACGCCCGGGAAATGGCGGTCTGTTGCAGACGGGTCTTCCTCTCGATTCCCAGTCGCCGGTTGAAATCGTTGCTGCTGAAATACCGGGCATTGACGCGAAACGACTGGCTGTACCGGAGCTTCTGATCATGATTCCACCGGAGGGACCAGTCCACCACATCCGGCCTGTCGAAAATATCGGCAATATCCCCGCTGGCGATCTTGCGGTTATAGCGGAAATTCAGGGCGCCCCGGAAGGCATACCGCTTGAAGTAGTCGTTCCGGCTGGAGAAAACGATTCCCTGTTTATCGTAGAAGTCGAGGGAGAACCGGCTGTTGACGTAGTCGTTGAGCGCCCAGAAGTACCCCAATCCTTTCAGGTACTGTCCCTGCCTGCCGCTTTCCCCGTAGGACGGCATGATCCACCCCGAGTGGCGCTTTCCGCTCTGGTCGGGAAAAACGCCGAATGGGAGGCCGAAAACGGGGATGCCGGCGATATAAAGGATGATGGGCCGGGCGATGATCTTGTCTTCCAGGATCATCTTCATCTGGTGGCTCTGGAAATGAAAATGGGGATCGGGATCGAGATTGCACGTGGTGTAGGTGCCGTTTTCCACAAGGAAGACATCCTCCGTCCGGTTGCGTATCTCGTCCCCCTTATAATATCCATCCTGCATCCGGGTTTTTCCCCGGGTCACCTTTCCTCTTCCGGTGGAGAGGTCGTAAATCAGGGAGCGCCCCACCATGGGATTTCTTCCCTTTTCCAACACCGTTGGAATGTTGTCGGGACCGACCGGGGTAGAGGGGTCAGGGCCGGGAAGGGCTCTCAGGAGGTTATCGTTCCAGGTGACCGATACAAGTCCCGCCTTCAGCCGGGTCGTTTCATAGTCGATTCGGGCGTTCTGATAGAGGGTGGTCATTTCATTGGGAATGTCGTAATCGATCCTGTGGGCCCGGTAGAACACGGGAGCCCGGATATCCTGTGACGATTCAACGGGGTAGTATTCTCCCCGGGAGCCTCCGACCAGCCGGACTTCGGTGAGTTCAGCCGAACCGGCGGTTTCCCGGTCGCCCCGGCGGGTGGTATCGGTGTCGAAACGAAGGGTCATGGTGTCGCCGGACGCAAAGTTCCTGCCCTGATAGACGGAATCTTCCCCTGCCGGTCCTTCTGAAAAGAGGTGATAGAGGGTGGTGGCCATTCCTTCCAGCCGCACGGAGTCGAGGCTTCCGTTCACGAGATAGGCTTCCAGTCTCCGGCCGGTCATCTCGTCGGTGAATTCCTCCATACCGTAGACGGTTGTGTCGGCATGGGGATTTCCCCCGTCGATGGGCACTTTCCCCCGGGTCACATACACAATGTGGGCACTGTCCGGTATCACCACGCGCCGGAGGGTTTCCTCCTCGTAATAGAGCCGAATTTCCTTTCCCGTGAGCGTCTGCCGGTCCTGGACGACGGAGGGATTTTCCTGGAGAATGGAGAAGTCGCCGCCGGCATCATAGATACTCCTGCCGGACGTTGCCCGGCGGTTCTCTTCCGTGATGACCACATCTCCCAGGGCCGTATAACTGGCGTCGTCGTCGCCGTCCCGCTTGCGGTAGGTGAGGTGATGGCTGGTAACGGTCTGTTTCTTCTGCACGAAGCGGACATTTCCCGATGCGATGCCGCTGTCCGCCTCCAGGAAGTAGATGAGGCTGTCGGAGGTGAGGTGGTATTCGGGGTCGTCGAATTGAACATGGCCATATCCCGTCACCCTGTCCCGGGGCGAATCAAAGATGAGGGAATCGACGGTGAGCGTCTGTTCCCCCCGCTCCATCCGGACGGAGCCGACAAAGGAGGCGGTACCCTCCCGCTGGCGGTGATAGGCCCTGTCGGACGTGAGAACGGCCTCCCCTTTCTGGAATTTCACGTTTCCCCGGACATACTGGACCGCCTGGCCATCGGAAGCGGTGATGTTTTCGAGTTCATCGGCGTGAATGAGACGGAGCCTCTCCTCCGGCCCGGCGAACACGGCCGTCAGGAGGAAGAAAACGGCGAACTGGCGAACCGGACTACCGGAGACCGGAACCATCGCCGTTTGCTTACGAAGCACGAACACCGTTGGACGTTCGAGGTTACGCATCACGTCGGAGCGTGAGCGTAGACCCCGATGCTTTCTCGGGGCATCACGCATTACGTGTCACGCGTCACCCGTCACGCATCACGAATCACGCATTACTCGTCCCCGTACCGTTCTTCCCACAGATGTTTCAATCTCTTGCGGATGAAATCCTCATACCCCTGTTCCGTTGGGCGGTAGAAGACGGTCGGTCTCATCGTTTCGGGGAAGTAGGAGGCTTTGACAAAATGGCGGGGATGGGCATGGGGATAGTCATAATCCTTTCCATGGCCGAACGCTTCCATGAGTTTTGTCGGTGCGTTCCTTAAATGGAGGGGAACGGGGGAAGTTCCGTCTTCCCGGATCTTCCGGCTGGCTTCCCGTATGGCCAGATAGCTGGCGTTGGATTTGGGTGCGGCGGCCAGATAGGTGGTCACCTGGGCCAGAATGAGAGATGCTTCCGGCATTCCGATCACGTGGACGGCGTTGAATCCGGCTGTGGCCACGGGGAGGGCCTGGGGGTCGGCGTTTCCGATATCCTCCGATGCCAGGATAATGAGCCTCCGGGCAATGAATTCAGGTTGTTCCCCTCCTTCCAGCATGGTAGCGAGCCAGTATATGGCGGCATCGGGGTCGCTGCCGCGAATGGATTTGATGAAAGCCGATATGGTATCGTAGTGATAGTCCCCCGCCTTGTCGTAGATGATGCTTTTGGCCTGCAGCGCTTCTTTCAGAATCTTCCCGGTGATGACACGGGTATCGTTTTTCGGGGAAGTCAAGAAAAGGGCCCCTTCCAGGGCGTTGAGCATTTTCCGGGCATCTCCTCCCGCCCATTGAATCAGGGCTTTCCGTGTCCCCTCCCGGAACACGATTTTCATTTTCCGCAGGAGGATGTCCGTCTTCCGGGCCCGGGTGAGAATGGCGTCCAGTTCGGACTCCCGGAGGCTTTCCAGTTTCAGTACCCGGCACCGGGAAAGAAGAGGGCCCGTCACCTCAAAGGAAGGGTTATCGGTGGTGGCGCCGATAAGGATAAGGATTCCCCGCTCCACAGCGTGCAGGAGGGCATCCTGCTGGGATTTATTAAACCGGTGGATTTCATCGATGAACAGGATGGTGTGCCTGTGCATTTTGAAACCCGTCCTGGCCCTTTCGATGATGTCCCGCACATCCTTGACGCCGGAAGAAACGGCCGAGATTTCGTAGAAATCGGCGTCCGTTTCCCGGGCGATGATCTTGGCCAGAGTGGTCTTCCCCGTTCCCGGAGGGCCCCAGAAGATAAGGCTGAAGGGTTCGTTGGCCGTTACGGCTTCCCTCAGGAGGCTTCCCTTCTTCACCACATGATGCTGGCCGATGAACTCGTCAAAGGTTCTGGGGCGAACCCGGTCGGCCAGGGGGGGCAGTGTGGAGCGTGGGTCCTGCATACCGGGGGAATTTAGACCAGGACCGAGGGAAAAGCAATTGGGCGGGGGATGAACGGTTTGTCACGTCCCGGTTTGCACGGGAATCTCCCGTCGCCACGTCTTGCTTCTGGTTATTTGAACCGATAAATTCCATTGGGCCCGTTTCCCGCGGGTTTTGGTGCGGTGCTTGAACGATGTTAACATCCATTAAACGGTTCTTTGAGGATCATATTTCCATAGAGCCGGTCCAGAGCGGCTCCTCCGGGGAGGAAGAATCGGTGGCCCTGGCGGTCTGTGCCCTCCTTTTGGAGATGGCTCACATTGATGGGGAGTTCACCGGGGAAGAGATGCGGGATATCGTGAACCTGGTGAAAGAGGAATTTCATTTAGAGCCCGAAGAAATTGAGGAGCTCATCGTTTTGGCGGAGCGGCAGCGGGAAGAGAGGATAGATCTCTGGCAGTTTACCCGGTTGATTCACGACCGGTGTGACGACGAGGAAAAGAAGAGGATTCTGAAAACCCTCTGGTCCGTGGTCTATTCCGACGGCATACTGGAAGCCCACGAGGATTATCTTATGCACAAACTGGCGGGAGTTCTGGAATTGAGTCACCGCGATCTGATCGAAGCCAAACTCCGCGTTCTGGAGGAGCGTCGTGGCTGAGAGGGCCCTTGCCCGGACGTGGCCCGTTTATCTTGAGACTTATGAGTCAGGACTCCTGAAGGAAAAGGTGAACCGGGCCCTGGCGATGCTCGAATCGTGCCGGGTCTGTCCCCGCGACTGCGAGGTGGACAGGATGAACGATCGATGGGCGGTATGCCGGAGCGGACGGTACGCCCGGGTGAGCAGTTATTTTCCCCATTTTGGCGAGGAGGATTGTCTCCGGGGATGGAGGGGTTCGGGGACCATTTTCTTTTCCCACTGCAATCTGAAATGCGTGTTCTGTCAGAACGCCGACATCAGTCAGAACGGTGCCGGTGTGGAAGTGACCCCGCACCAGCTTGCCCGGATGATGGTTGCTCTTCAGGAACGGGGATGCCACAACATCAACTTCGTCACGCCCGAGCACGTGGTGCCCCAGATCGTGGAAGCGCTTCCCCTGGCCATTGAAGGAGGTCTTCACCTTCCCATTGTCTACAATACCAGCGCCTTTGATTCCCTGGAGAGTTTGAAGATCTTAGATGGAATTGTGGATATCTACATGCCCGACTTCAAATTCTGGGATCCGGAGCTGTCCAGGCGGTACGTGAAGGCGGTAAAGTATCCCGAAGCGGCCCGCAAGGCCATCAAGGAAATGCACAGGCAGGTGGGAGACCTGCGCTTTGACGAGAACGGCCTGGCCACCCGGGGAGTTCTCGTGCGGCATCTTGTGATGCCGGGAATGGGAAAGGATTCCCGGAAGATTTTCGAATTCCTGGTGAGAGAAGTATCTCCCGATACGTTTGTCAACGTGATGGGTCAGTACCGGCCGGCCCACAGGGTGGGTCCGGAATCGTACTCGGAAATCAACCGTCCCGTGGCGGCAGGCGAGCTCATGAACGCAATGCAGATAGCCCGGGAGGCGGGGCTTCACCGCTTTGACACGCGGCGAGCCGGCGGGCGTCTGGCGGTCACGATTTCTCCGTAAGCGCTCCCGGGGCGGGGAGCAGGGCTTTCCACCAACCGTACCCTATCCCTCCCACCACCAGCAAAGATATGAGGGCTCCCGGAAGGGCCGCGGAGTAGGGTTGCAGGATCCCTTCCCGGATATCTCCCAGGATGGTCAGGGTCGCCACCGCCGGAGGAACGAGGGAGAGGCCGTACTGGAACACCCACCGGTAGGCGAGGAACAGGGTGGCCCCGGCCACGAGGCCCGCTGCGACCCACTGGGGCACGGTGGCAAAATCAACGGAGCCGGCAATGACGATTCCCAGAAAGATCCAGACAAGTCCCGTCACCGCTTTTCTCCGGCTTCCGCTGTGGGTGAAATGGTGGGCAGCCCGGAAAATCAGGAGAAAGAGGGCGCCGTAGAGAAGGGTCTGGGTGGCCGATCCCAGGGCGGTTCCGAGCAGGGGGACATAGGTGGATGCCGGAGCGTAGGATGGCCACCGGGGAGCCAGTGACGGTGCCAGGGCAGACACCGTCGCCGCAATTCCCGCCACGGCCGCTCCCACGGCGACTCCCCACATGACCGGTGGTCGACCCTTTCCTGTCCGGGGGCCGGATGCCCCCGGCCGGGAGTGGACATAGGCGATGATGAGGCCGAGGCCCACCGACAAAAAGAGGGCGGCCAGCACGGAAAAGGCAACGGTGACGAGTATCTGGGCGGAAAGGGGCTGGGAAGTCACAAACCGGGAGGTAACGGAAGGCCATCTGTTTGCCCCGTCGAAAACGGTGAGGGCGAATATGAAGGTGGAAAACTTGAGAAAGACGGGGAAGGAGAAGCCCTTGCCCCGGGCCTCCCCCGGCGGAGTGCCGCTGGTCTTGCTCCACCGGATGATGGAGATAACGACGCCCGCCAGGAACAGAACCACCAGCCCCATGCGGGATGCCAGCCCCAGGATGGCGGCAAGATTCCGCCGGCTTTTCTCCTCTCTGCTCCATGTCTCGGGGACATGGACATACCGGTAGCTGTCCCCGATTCTGTCGCCGTTAATCTCGATGTTGATGCGGGCCTCCCCTTTGTCCAGGGGATAGGCGGCGGTGTCGGCGAATGTGAACAGCCAGTCGGTCCGTGCGGGCAGCGTGGATTCCACCGCCGATATTTCCTTCACCCTGTCCGGATCGATATTCTGGGTTTCCCTTAGGGCGCGCCGGGCAATGGGGCGGGCCTGATCTTCCGGGAGCCGGGCTCCCGGAGCCGATTCCGGGAGTTGATGGCGGATTCTGAACACGGTGCCGTCGCCGGCGATAGAGACCCGGTACTCTTCGGCCCTTTCGGCCACATCCCCCTCGAACCGCGCGAACCGGACCACCCAGTGGGGACCGGGAAGATAGATATCCAGGAGCCGGTGGAACAGGTCGCGGCCCCCTTCCTGCCAGACAAACCGGTACTGTTGGGTCAGAGTCGCTTCGACACGGCTGAGGATCCGGGTTTCCGGGGGAAGCTCCACGTTCCGGGCGGAGAGGGTGTCGAGGGCCAGTTCTCTCGAGAGGTTTCGATCGATTTCCAGGCCGGGAGCGGGGGTGTGAAAGGGGGTGAACACCAGCCACAAAACGAAACCGGCGACTCCGGCCAGGGGCACCATTCTTCCCGGTTTCCAGCCCGTTTCTTCAGAGGGCACCGAATCCGCGGGACGAACTTGGGGCGGGGTTACCGAGATGGGTGGAGGTGTCCAGGCCCGGTTGTAGGCGGATTCGGGGAGGGGGAGCCATCGCTTTGATCGGACCCTGGCGATGAGGACGACCCACAGGGGGACAAGGGCGATGGTGACCACGAGCAATTGATGAACCCATATGCCGGGTGCTGACGAGACAAACAGGGGGAGGGCGAAGGCCACGACATCGACGCTAAAATGGAGGATAACGGCGGGGAGGAGCCCGAAAGCGAGGTACAAAAGTCCGAATCCCAGCGAGGGGATGATAAGTTCCACCAGCCGGGCGTAGGCTGGCTGGGTGGGGTAGTTGGCGTGGAGGGACCCGAAGACCACCGCCTGAAGGACGAAGGCACCGGCAATCCACGCTTTCCGGTTACCGAATCTGTCTCCCAAAAGGGCGGCTCCGGCGATGGGAACGGCTCTAAAGAGGCTCTCCTCCCAGAATCCGGCCTGGGCCGACACGGCGATGGAAGAGAGCCAGGGAAAGTAGGTGGCAAGCACATCAGGTTGGAAGAGGGCTTCCGACGGCGTCCACCAGTTGAGAACCCGGGTAGCCAGAAAATAGAGGGCAACTTCAAACGCCCAGAAAACCGTGACCAGAAGGTAGGCACCGACGGTTCTCCCTAATACCGGCCCGGTGGCGGCCACGGGCCGGGACCACAGTTTCCACAGCTGGATGTGGTGGGGAAAGGCTTTTCTCGACAGCCCTTCGGCGGCCATGAAGGAGAGGGTGATCAGGACAGCCAGGAAGAAAAACCCCATGATGAGAAGGACGATCTGGGTGGCCAGGAATCTTCCCGGCGAGATGGCGGTATCGTAGTCCATCCATGCAAGAGGCCACTCGTTGATGCCGGCCAGGACCTGCAGGAACGCGATGGAAAGGCCCCAGATCAACGGTTTTCTCCAGATAATCCAGCGCTGTTTCAGAAGGGAAAAGAGTCCCACCACGCATCCTCCCAGAACATAAATAATGGCTACGACGATGAGTCCCATGGAGGCAATGGTGGTATTGGCCGAGCGCATCTCTTCGTGGCGGCGTGTGAAGGCTTCGGGGATCTTGATAAAGCGGGTGAGTTCCGTCAGTTTATCGCCGGAGACCACCAGTTTCAGGCGGTACCGCCCCTCTCCGATCCGGGCGTCTGTCCGCTCATAAACGAACGTATGGTCGATCCGCCCGCCCGGTCGCTGTTCCTGGGAGGTTTCCACCCGTTCCAAGTTTTCCCATGCTATCCGCCAGTCCCGGGCTGATTCACGGGCGATGTGGTGGGCGGAGTCGGAACTGAGGGCCGGTCCCGGCTCGTCTTCCGGAAGCTTCTCCCGGAAGCCATAGGGGTGGCCTTCGGGAGTAAACAAGATGAGAGTTTCGTTGGTTTCCCCTTCCTGAAAATGGCGAACGCGCCACGTGTAGGGGGAGAATATCCCCTGGCGAATGAGGTCGCGGAACGCGCCGGTTCCTCCTGCCTCCAGTTCCACAAAGTTCTGGACCTCCCGGTCGACTCTGAAGGATGCGGCCTGACGGAAGGGTTCAGGTCCCCACCCGTGGGATTGGGCCAGACTGTCGGCAGACTGAAGGGCGGTCTGTCTGTCCATATGAAGCTGAAGGGTAACGATGGGGAACGCCCGGGAGAAATAGGTGAAAACAAACCCACCGCTGACGATGGAGAGGACCGCCAGCCCTATCCAGACCAGGGGTTTCTTAAGCATAAGAGGAAGCTGTGGAATTCACCGGCTGAGGCCCCGCACGTTCGTTCCTCGCTGCGGAGCAGGCAGTGAAAGGGAACGACGCCGAGCCACCGGAGGGATTCGAACCCCCGACCCGCGCATTACGAATGCGCTGCTCTACCGGCTGAGCTACGGTGGCAGCCGGAAATGTCTTGAGGAAGACCAGCGGAATTTAAGGAATTATTGCGTCAGTTCAACCTTTGGGGTTTCCGGCAAGTAAAGGGGGGGTCTCTCTACCTCCCTTATGGAAAAGATGTTTCGCGCTTTTTCCCGAGAGAAAAAATCGGGATGCTGCCCCGCTGAAAAGAAGCGGGGTTTTCAACAAAAGAACCTGCGGCTGAACCAGCCTTCCTCGTGTGCCGGCTTGAGTCCCGGGAATCCATAAAACTCTCTCCTGCGACGGGAGGAATCGTCGTGGCTCAATTCTTCTTTCCTCGTATACGAACAACCTTTATTTTGGGCATCGTGTTTCCCGTCATCCATTTCTTCTCTAACCCGTGGATCACGTTTCTCGTCTTCCTTGCCCTGATTCTCGGTCTTCTCGGACTGACGGAACTCATGAGAAGGAAGGGGAAGTGGTCGCCGGAGGGGACCCGCAAATTCTTGCACCTCGTTGTAGGAATCCTCGTCATCCTGTGCCCATTCCTTTTTGACTCGAGAATTCCCCCCGCCACACTTGCCGTCATTTTCATCCTCATCAACGGCGCCGCGTTGAAAACCCGGACGCTGAAGGGAATGCACGGGACCGGACGACGAACCTACGGGACGGTCTATTTCCCGGTGGCATTCTTGATTCTCACCCTGTTCTGGTGGGAAAGGCCCATCACCCTGGTGACGTCACTGCTGCTCCTCACCTTTGCCGATACGACGGCGGCGGTGGTGGGCGAGAGGGCCAAGTCCCCGGACCGGTATGTGGCCTGGTCCGATGAAAAGTCCGTCCAGGGAACCCTCACCATGTTTCTGGTGTCGCTACTTCTCGTTGGCGGCGGCGTCCCCGTTCTTTACAGATTGGCCGGGTTGACACCTCCAGGCGTGGAAACCGTCGTTCCCCTTTCCCTCTTCATTGCAGCCCTCGCCACCATCGCCGAGGGGATGTCCCACGCCGGATCCGATAATCTGACCGTTCCATTGGTGGCGGCCGTCGGGATCGACCTGTTCCAGGCGAACGCCCAAAGCGGACACCCCCTGGGACTGCTGTTCTGGGCGGTGTTCTCCCTGGTTCTGGCCTGGTCTGCTTTTCGTCTCAACGCCCTGACGATTGATGGTGCCCTGGGGGCTTTTGTGATGGGAGTGTTCATCTTCGGCATTGGAACCTGGAAATTCATGATCCCCCTCACCGTTTTTCTGGTCATCTCCTCCCTTCTTTCCCGGATTCATTACAGAGCAAAGGCAAAACTTGAAGTTGAATGGCTGGGAAAAGGGTACCCCCGGAACCTGGTGCAGGTTTTTGCCAACGGGGGTGTGCCCCTGGTCATTGCCATATGGTGGTTTTATTCCCCCTCCCCGTGGCTCTATGTGGCCTACGTGGCCAGTGTAGCGGCGGCAAATGCCGACACCTGGGCTACGGAGATCGGACTTCTGTCGAAGTCGTCGCCCAGGAACTGCGTCACATTTCGCGTGGTGGAGCCAGGGACGTCGGGAGGAGTCACTCCTCTGGGAACCTTTGGGGCGGCTGCCGGCAGTACGGTAGTCGCTCTATCGGCCCTCCCCTTTCTCCCGCCCCATACCCAGGCGGCGGTCCTGGTGGCAGCGGCGGGATTCGCGGCGAGCCTGATTGATTCGATCCTGGGAGCCACCCTCCAGGCCACCTACCGATGCCGCACCTGCCAGAAGACGACGGAAATGCCGCGTCACTGCAGCGGGGAGGCAATCCTCGTCAAAGGGCACCGGACAGTGACCAACAACACGGTCAATCTGGTCTGTACCCTCTCGGGAGGAGTTATGATTCTTCTCCTGCCAGTTCTTCCAACCACCGGGTGATCCGTTCCACCTGGGAAACGGGAACCGAATAGACAAAAGGAAAGTCCCGCCGTTTCACGTAGCGGTCATCGTCAAACGGATCCCCAATCTCAAACCCTGATTGTTCCCCGGTGGTATCGATCAAGACGACTTCAAGAAAAGGAACGGAGAGTCCGTAGCTGGCCAGATCACCGGGGTCGTAGGTGACGAGATCCGTCACACGGAAAGAGCGAAGGTTGGAAAAAAGCCTGTCCATCCGTGACCCCTCAATCTTAAGGGAAGTATCGCCATGGGCGTACCAGCCCAGGGTGTCCTCCCGGACCAGCGTCCACCGGTAGGCGCCTGAAAAACGAATCTCGCTGGTCTTCTCCTTTTCTACGTGCACCAGCTTTCTCTCTTCGAAATAGAAGGGTGTCTTGGTCATGGCCTTGAAGGTCGACTCCCGGATGAGAAAAACGGGGGACCTCCCGGACTCGTGGGCGTAATAGGCTTTCTCTTCCTCCACAAGTTTTCCCACCACGATTTCCTTTGTGGACCGTTCCTCTCCCAGGGTGAGCTTTATGCGAATGGCGGGAGCATTGAAGCCAAATAGCGCTTCATCCTCCCACCGCTCACTGACAAATGCCTTTGCCGAATAGTTCTTCAGACTTCGCAGGTAGCCGGTTACCCGCGAGTCGTCTACACGCAGGTCCCGGGGCGCCACCATTGTCCACTCGCCATCCGATTTCTCCAGGATAATATTCCCCTCGTCTGAATTGAGATCCACCTTGATGACGCGGCCGTCATCAAAATGAGCGATTTTCTTGTCCCTGAGGTCGAAAAGTGACTTCGTGGCCTGCACCCGAACGGTCGATGCCGTCACCACGATCTCGGTGGAGTCCTTTCCCTGACCGTCCCCCAGCGACGCGAAGATGTCACCCCGGCTTGCCGTTTCGCTACCCACCAGAAGGCGTCTTTCGGTGCCGTCACGGGCCCGGACATGAACCTCTGCGTCGGGAGGATTGAGTCCGTAGTCCCCGAGGGTTCCGGTGCTCGCGGTCCATCGGCGTTTTATCGTGGCATGGGTAAAGGCACTGATGCTGGCCCGGATGGACGACTCATCCGCCGGTGTCGCCACGGGAGAGACTATCCGCCAGGCACCCTGGTCCCCCCTGACATAGGCAAGGGTATCCCCGCCGGCGCGGATCAGAGTGACGGACTCCACGTCGTCCTCGTCCATCTTGAGGAGGGAAGAGGCCTCTTCCCGGGCTTTTTCCCGGGTAAGGCCGCCCTTATACTCGTAGAAATAGACGAACGCAAGGAGGGCCAAAAAGATGCCCAGGAGAATCACGGTTTTCTTCATGGACTTCCGAAGGGTACGCGTTCCATTCCGCCCGGGCACTGATTCACGAGCACGGTAACCGGCGTGGCGTCCTTAGGAACGTTTGGTATAGACATGAAGTCCCCATCGAACTGCCGCCAGGGGCAGGAGAATGATGAGGAGAAACAGTGTCAGCCGCTGCTGCTTCACGGTCATGGTAAGGGGCCGGTTTTCCGGGTTCTTCGGCCGGACGGAAATCAGATCCTCCTCCTCGGCCAGCCAGCTGACGGCATTGAGAAAGAAATCCATGTTTCCGGGAGCCTGCTGCACATAGACATCCGATGCAAAATCGGAGTCGCCCACCAGGACGAACCGGCCTTTCGGATCCCGGGTTCTCTCCACGGCGGCTGCCACGATGGTGGGACCGGGAATGTCGTCTTCATCCTGGGACACCTTTCCCTCGGAAAAAAGGCGTTCAAGGTCCGTTTCACCCCAGCTGTTCCGGCTGGTGTATACCAGGGGAGTCGTGTTAAAGGTGTCCGATTCTTCATCCACAATGGTAAGGGACCGGGCCTTGATGAAGGAGGTGGCATAACGAAAGTCCCGGGTGATGGTGTGATCGCCGTATTCCGCTGACGACGGGGCAATGCTGACGTTGCTCTGCCGGCTCAGGCCGGCGGCAGAGAGGACAAAACTGGAATGGGATTCCAGGACCATGTCGTGATCGGGAATCACGTTCCAGGCCTCAAGCAGGGAATCGAGACCCACGTCAACCTCCGGATCGAGAAGGGCCATGACGCTCCCCCCCTGATCCAAAAACCTCCCCAGGGCCTTGATTTCGTTGGGGGCGAGATTCCGGAGCGGTCCGGCAATCACCACCACATCCCCATCACCGGGGACTTCGTCTTCCTGGAAAAGGGAGAGTTCGTCCACGTCGAAGTACTGTTTCTCCAGATTCTCCCGCACAAACTGGTATCCCTCCATTCCCGGCTCGTCCGGAAAGATGGTTTTCTCTCCGTGTCCCAGGACAAAATAGATTTTTTCTCTTTCCTTCCGGGTCACTTTGATGAGGGCGTTGGTGACGGCCTCTTCCTCCACAGAGTGAATCTCCTCCTCCTTGCCGGGCCAATCCTTGGAACCTTCGGTTCTCAGGAGCAGCGTGGGCAGGTCGAGATACTGTTTGTCGGGACCGAAGAATTCCCGCACCTTTGCCGGTTCCTTGATGGGATCGATGATCTCATAGCGAAATTTTCCACTGTAGTGGCCGTATTCCCTGAGCCGGTCCTCCATCTCCCCTGTTTGCGTCTGGTCAACAAAGGCGGTGAGGGTGACCTTTTCCTCCAGGTTCCGCAGGATTTTGACAGTTTGCTCCGACAGGCTGAACCGCTTCTGAGACGTGGAGTCTATTCTCCAGGAATGGCGGACAGAAAGGGAATTCAGGAGTCCAATGATTCCTATGACGAGGACGATGACCACGAGGGCGTTGGCGCTCACCTGCGTCCTCCGGCTTTTCAATGAAGAAAGGAGTTTGTGTCGTCTCGTGACGACGGTTAGAATGATCAGAGCCGTTCCGGAGGCAATCAGACTCCAGGCGATCCAGTCAAACCTCACAATGGAAACTCCGTACAACCAGCCCAAGAAGAGAATACCCAGACCGTCATAGCCGGCGCCGCGCCACAGTTTTCTCATCACGACCTCCACCTCAGACTTTGAATGGACTCGTGGGCGAGAAACAGGGTGATTCCTGCCAAGGAGAAGTAATATACCAGGTGGCCCGTATCAAAAATTCCTTTGGCAAAGTCATCAAAGTGTTCTACGATGGAAATATACTGGAAGAATCCGCCCAGGAAGCCCGATGTCAGGTGGGAAAACCATCCCACGAGCCACAAGAACAGCAGAGCCACGAAAGTTCCCATGGCCGAAATGATCTGGTTTTCCGTCATGGAAGAGATCCACACACCCAGGGCCACCGATGCCGCCCCCATGAGCAAGATGCCCAGGTAGGAGATGACGATGGGCATCACGTCGGGTTTACCGTACAGAATAATGACGAGCGGATAGACCCATGTAACGATGACCATGATCGCATAAAGAGCATAGGCCGCCAGGAACTTCCCAACGACCACCTGGGTGCCGTTGACAGGGGAGGTGAGGAGAAGTTCAATCGTTCCCGACCGCTTGTCTTCCGAGAAGGTTCGCATCGTGATCATGGGAACAACAAACAGGGTAATGACGCTGATGTTGGAGAAGAGGGGACGGATGATCATTTCGTTGACGTTCACCGGCGGGGGTGCCTGCCGCAGCCGGGCGGCCTGCCACTGAAGGTTTACCGAATACTGAAGGAAGGACGAGGTGAGCAGATAGAAGAAAACGCCCGTAATCACCAGGAATAACCC
>JBHIEY010000141.1:0-4963 GCA_046861835.1 Fidelibacterota bacterium
CCTCTGAGCAGGCTCCCCGCTGTCTCTGGCAATCCCCGTCATGAGAGGAGAGGCTCCCGGCATGACACAAGAGATGACGGATTCGGATGTGGCAAGACGTGTCCTTCAACAGTCCATCGTCACCACGTTTCCCGATCCCGTTTACGTCCTCGGCCACGACGGGCGCATTGTGGAGACGAACGAGGCGTGCTCCACGATGCTCGGATATTCCCGGAAGGAGCTTCTCCAGATGACCGTTCACGACATCAGTCCCCATTTCCCCAGGAAAGAGTGGACCGCGCGGTGGGAAAACCTCAGGAGTCTTGGGACGGCGTCGATAGAAACGGAACATCGCACGAAAAAGGGGCGCCTTATTCCCGTGGAAATCATCGCCAACCACGTCCTTTTCAACGGGGAGGAGTACGCCTGCGCCTACGTCCGCGACATGACGGAAGGGAAGAAGGTATCGGAAAGACTGAAGGAGTCGGAGGAAAAATACAGGTTTCTCTACGAGAACAGTCCCCTCATAAACCTGGTCATCGGGGTGGACGGACGGATAAAAGAGATCAACCAACCGGCTCTGGACGTGGTGGGCTATCCAGAAGAGGAGGTCATCGACAGACCGGTTCTCGATTTTGTGGTTCCGGGGGAGAGATCGAAAGTTTCCGGGGAGCTGGAAAGAAGCTACCGCGGCGAAACGGGTCCGGAACTCGAAGTCAACGTCCGGGCCAGAGACGGTAGTATCCGGACCATTCTTTTCTCCCCTGGACAGGTGCTCCTGCATGAAGAGGGGAGGCCCGTGAGCATTCTTGTGAGCGGCATCGATATCACCGTGAGGAAGCAGGACGAGATACAGATACGGGCGGACACCCAGAGATTGGCCGCTCTCCACGAGGCTGGCGAGGCCCTGGTGGCATCCCTGGACTTCTCCCGGGTGGTGAACAAGTGTGCGGAGATCGCCAGGAAGCTTCTGGATGCCGACGGTGTTGTGATCTTCTTGCGAAAACCCCGGAGTGGATATCTGAAGCCCATTGCCTCCAGAGGGGCCTACGGCATTGAGGTTTTCTCCATGGAACTGAAGATGGGGGAGGGAGTTTCGGGGAGGGTGGCCGTTTCGGGCAAAGGTGAGATTGTCAATCGCATCGATCTCACCGGGAACGGAAAACAGGTTCCCGGAACTCCTGCGGAACCGGAATCACTCCTTTCCGCGCCCCTGAAGGTCAAAGGAAACGTCATTGGCGTCATCACGCTGGACCGACTGGGGAAGCGGGAGTTTTCCGAGGACGACCTTTCCTTCCTTGAGCATCTGGCCAATATCTCGGCGGCCGCTATCGAGAACGCCAGGACTTATGACAGGGCACAGAGAGAAATCAGAGAACGGAAAAAGATTGAAAACGAGTTACGGAAGTCCCAGGAAGAGCTCCACCGCCTCACCACACACCTGCAGACGGCCAGGGAACAGGAGAGAATCGAAATTGCCCGCGAACTTCACGACAGGCTCGGACAGCTCCTGACCCGGCTCAAAATGGACTGGGCGTCATTGAAAGAAAAACTGCCCCACTCCGACGAACGGCTAAGCCGCGTCATTGAAACCTCCCTCGACTCCATCCAGGCCTCCATTGAAACGGTGCACAGGATATCCAAGGAGCTCAGGCCCACATTGGTGGAGGAGCTGGGACTTTCGGGGGCCGTTGAAACTGAGGCCCGCGAGTTCCAGGACCGCTCCGGAGTCAGATGCCGGCTATCCACGGATCCCGGTGTCGACACCCTCGATCCCGACCGGTCCACGGCTCTGTATCGCATCGTACAGGAAGCCCTCACGAATGTGGCCCGCCACGCCAGGGCCACACGGGTCGACGTCATCCTGAAAAAGAAAAACGGAGACGTCAGTCTCACCGTCACGGACGACGGCAAAGGAATTACACCGGAAAAGCTGTCCGATCCCAATTCGTTCGGCATCCTGGGCATGAGGGAGAGAGTCTATCCGTGGGGCGGAGAATTGACCATCGCTCCACGAAAGGGAAAAGGTACCCGCCTGAAGGTCACATTGCCCGTCAAAAAGATTCCCGGAAGGTGATCTTCCGGCAATCCCGCCGCAACAGTTCTTAGTAACATCGACCCTCCCCAGATATCCCTCGTCTGGGCTCTATCTGTTTCATAAGTTTGAGGCGATAGGAGAATCTGGACCCCTTCCCGATGCGCCTCGCCGCCACCATAGCCGTCTGCGCCGCGACGGCGTCGATTTCCGTCCTTTCCGCCCAGAATTCGATCCGGGGAACAATCGTTGACGCCGAAACGGGCGAAGGGGTGGCGGGAGCCAATATTCTCGTGACGGGAACGGACCAGGGGGGAATAACGGACGAAAGGGGACAGTTTGAGATTTCCTGGTCCGGATCCTTTCCCGTCACGCTACGGGTTTCCCATGTTGCGTACGTAAGCCGTGAGGTTAAAGTCACCGATTCCTCCCCTGTGACGGTTAGCCTGACTCCCACGGTATTGAGAGGGGAACAGGTAACCGTAGTGGCTGAGAGGACGCGTACCCAGATGGAAGCCTCTGCCGCCATGGACATTGTGGAACTGGAAACCATACAGCGCGTCGGTTCCCGGGACGTGGGATCGGCTCTGAGAAGGGTCAGTTCCCTGTACGTTGACCAATCCCCGTCGGGCCGCCAGACGGTGAGCATCCGGGGAAGCAATGCCGATGAGGTGGCAGTCTTTCTGGACGGCGTCAAGATCAACAGCGCCAACACCGGCGTTGCCGATCTGTCCCAGGTCGATCTCTACTCCCTCAAGAAGATCGAAGTGATCCGGGGGGGCCACGTCTACCTTTTCGGACAGGGAAACCTGGGGGGAGTCATCAATCTGACCTCCCGAAACATTACGGAAAATGGCCTTTCGGTAGACTGGGGCAGGGGGCTCTCGTTCAGAGACGACATCGATCTATCTCTCAGTGCCGCCCGCGTTGCGGGCCCCTTTGGCGTGGGCGGACGCTTTTCCGGGCGGACCCGGGCCTACGGAGGCCGGACCCTTACCGCGTCGGCTTTCGGTAACCTCTCCGGTGATCTCCGGTTGACCCGCGGCAGAGTGAGAGCCAGATGGTACGGGTTGAAAAACGCTCTGACCTATCCGTCCGGAAAGGTCGCCTCGGGAGATGAGCAGGTGACCTCGAGCCTTCACTACACGGGAAGTCTCCTGCGGTCAGAAGGGTGGGACATGTTCGCCGGAATCCGGCAATGGATGGAGGTACACAATTTCTTCATCAACATGAACCAGCAGCTTGGCGACCGCAACCGTCTCGTCCGGGTGGGAAAGAGCTATCACCGGGGTCTGTTCCAGGGGTTTGTTCAGATGGAAAAGGAGGATCAGCGATTCACCGCCGACAGGACGGTGGCGCCGCCCGGTGGAATGGAGACCATCGACAGCCACCACGATCTCTCCCGTGAAACCGACGGCCTCGTTATCACCACCCGGTGGCTCAACCAGGAGGAAGCCGGGTGGGTGGACCGTTTCTTCCTGGAGATTAGTGCCCGGATTGACAGAACGACGACCACCGTATACGAACGGAGGATTTCGGTTACAAAAAACCCCCTTCCGGGAGATGAGGGGCTGACGGAGAAAATTGGCGAAAAGCGTGAGAGGGCCAGCACCTCCCTGGCCAACCGGCGCCTCGGGATGCGCATGGAAAACGTCACCGGAAACCTGAAGGTGGTCATGTTTGCGGGAATGGGAATGAACCACCGGCTTCCGCCCTTGAACGATCTCTATACACGATCGGCTACGACGATCCGGGAACTTCGAGAAGGGTCTTTGAAATCGGAGGTTATGACCAGCACCGAATTCAATCTTGAATTGGCCGCCGTCGACCTCCCCGATCCCTCTGTCGTGTCGAAACTGGAGCTGAAAGCGGCCTTTTTCTTAAACGAGTATGATAACAAGGTAGGTTACCTGCAACCCAAGGGAAACTTCGAAGAGCCTCCTGTCCCCTTTAACGAGCCCAGAGCGGACATCAGGGGATTTGAAGGGAGCTTCCTGGTATCGATGGGGGAGGGGAGGATGCAGATTTACGGCGCCACCACTCTTCTCAAGGTGGAGAATCCCCTCCTGTTTCCGGGCAAGCCCGGTTTTCGCCGGGTTCTGGCCTGTGATCTCGACTTCGGTTTCCTGGCGGCCAGTGTCGACTATTTCGTGGAAGGGGAACAGTTTGTTGTGGGTGCCGGGTTCGGTCAACTGTTCGAACCGAGGAAAAACGCCAACCTGAATATCCGCCTGGAAAAACGGCTTCGGGGCATTGATATTGCCCTCTCCTATACGGTCCGCAATCTCCTTTCCACCGGGAAGTCTGGCCTCCGGACCCGCTCGAACATTCTCATGTTCAACTACTATGACCAGTACCGCCAGATTCTTACGTTGAGGGCGACCCTGTGAGAGCCGGGGCCGGGAACAGGTTGCTGCCCGTTCTGGCCAGTTGTGTTGCCGTCATGGTGATTTCGTCCTGTGACAATCCCTTCATGCCGAAACTGTCCAAGAGCACCGAGCTTTTCGAACTGTCGCACGATTTCATGGGGGGGCCCCGCATTATTGCACAGACTCCTGTGACTCTGAGGTGGACGGAAGTCACCATTCCCGAATTCAAGAAACTTACCCTTTACAGGACCAGCCTGGGCGGATTGAAGGAGGTATGGAGGACCCGGGCGGAAATCGCCGATCCCCTCACGGTAACCTACACCGACACCCTCGACGACGACCGCACCTTTCAATACAAGATTCGAATCGAGGACAGGGAGGGAAATTTCAGGGAGGCCAAGTCCGCCCCCATTGTTCTTCTCACTACCCGCATCGTCGTCCCCGACGAATTTCAGTCGCTGCAGACGGCCTACGATTCTCCCTTCATGGACAGCGGAGATACCCTTTGGGTTCAGCCGGGCACCTACGACAGGGCGTACTGGTTTGCCGGTAAAGACGTTCTCATCCAGAGCGTGGGGGG
>JBHIEY010000142.1:0-4947 GCA_046861835.1 Fidelibacterota bacterium
AAGGAGTGTGAAAAGGGATCTTTCCGCAAGGATCTCTATTTCAGGCTACGGACCGTCACCATCGACGTTCCTCCTCTTCGTCACCGGCTGGAAGATCTGGAGCTGCTTGTTGAGCGCTTTGCCCTGGAATTTTCGCGGAGCAACGACATCGTATTTCGGGGATTTACTTCGGATGCTCTCCGGGTTATGAAGCAGTACGACTGGCCGGGAAACGTCCGGGAACTCAAGAACTTTGTCGAACGTGTCATTGTTCTGGAAAAAGGAAATAGAATCTCCAGCGATCATGTTCTCAAGCATCTCAGTCCCATCGTTGGAGAGGCTTCACCGAACCTTCCTGTGCCCGTCGATAAAGGGTCGGATCAGGCGGAACGGGAACTGATTCTTCATCAGCTCCTTTTCCTCCGGCGGGATATCCGGGATCTGAAATCCCTCATCACCGGGGAACACTTGGACCGCAGCGGCGAGGTGGGGAGCTGGCTTCCCGGTGAAGTGCTTTCCCGCGTTCCAGAGGAGGTGGTCAGCGGGGATCAGGATACGGCCGTCCGCTCCTCGGCCGTGGGGGAGGTCTCGCTGAAGGATGTGGAAAAGGAACTCATCAAACGGACCCTGAAGAAGTTCAACAACAACCGGCGCAGAACCGCCGAAGTCTTGAAGGTGAGTGAGCGCACCCTTTACCGGAAGATCAATGAATACGGATTGGAAAAGAAACAGAAAAGCCGCAACGGATAGGGGTCCGGTCATCCCGGTGTCGATTCCGGCCGTGTGTCTTGTGGCGGTCCTCCTGCTTCTGGACGGGTGCGGCTTCTATTCCTTCACGGGGGCCATACCGCCCCATATTAAGACGATCACCATTCCACTTTTCGTCAATGAGACGGCGGAATTCGGGATCGCCGAGGCGGTAACGGACGAAGTGACCAACGTGTTTATCCGGGAGAACATCCTGAAGATTGGACGGTCGGAAGCGACCGATTCCGTTCTGAGAGGGACCATAAAGAAAGTGGCCGATACCCCGTACACCTATTCGAAGGCGGAGGAAGTCATCGACTACCGGTTGACGATCACGGTGGACGTGGAGTGGCTGGATGTGGAAAGGGAAGAGACCCTGTTGAAGAAGAAGTACACCGGTTGGGGAACCTACAGCCTGACTCAGGATTATTCGTCCGATGGGATTGACAACGATGACGACGGCCGGATTGACGGTGACGACCCCGATGAAATGGGAGATGCCCGGACTCTGGCGGCAAAAGTTGCCGTAGGAAAAATCGCCGCTGACATTATCAGCGACATAACGTCAACGTGGTAGTGGAGCATCCCGATGTCTTGTATCGGGGAGGAGGAGTCAGTGTGAAACACATCTATATCGCCGATCTGCCCGATCTCGTGGAGAGGGAAGTTACCCTTCACGGATGGGTTTACAACAAGCGTTCCAGCGGAAAAATCTGGTTTCTGATCCTGAGGGACGGCACGGGGTATGCCCAGTGCGTGGTGACCAAGGGACGAGCACCGGAAAACGTGTTTAACCTGGAGCAGGTTCTCACCCAGGAGTCCAGCGTTACGGTGACCGGTACCGTTCGCAAAGACGAGCGCGCCATAGGGGGCTACGAACTGGATTGCTCGGACATTAAGGTCCACCAGATCACCCGGGATTATCCCATCACAAAGAAGGAACACGGGACAGCCTTCTTAATGGATCACCGCCATCTGTGGCTTCGGTCGCGGCGTCAGCAGGCCGTGTTGAAAGTGAGGCACCAGGTGATCCGGGCCTGCCGCGATTTTCTGGATGACAACGGATTTGTCCAGGTGGACACCCCCATTTTCACCGCCAACCCCTGTGAAGGAACCACCACCCTTTTTGAAACCGACTATTTCGGACAGAAGGCCTATCTTACCCAGAGCGGGCAGTTGTATAACGAAGCGGCCATCATGGCCGTGGGGAAGACCTACTGCTTCGGACCCACATTCCGGGCCGAAAAATCAAAAACACGCAGACACCTTACCGAGTTCTGGATGCTGGAGCCGGAAATGGCCTATTGCGATCTCGATGAGAATATGGAATGGGCGGAGAAACTCATTGAGTACGCCATAGGGCGGGTTCTCGACCGGTGCAGCGGGGAGCTTGATATTCTGGAACGTGACAGGTCAGGACTCGAGCGTGTCAAAGTCCCCTTCGCCCGAATCACCTACACCGAAGCGGTGGACATTCTCAACGATGCGGGGGAAAAGTTCGAATGGGGCGACGACTTCGGCGGAGGCCACGAAACGGTTCTTTCTGAACACTTCGATGGACCCGTGATTGTCCATCGATTTCCGGCCGCCATCAAGGCCTTCTATATGAAGCGGGATCCCGAAGATCCCAGGCTGGCCCTCGGAATGGACATCCTGGCCCCGGAAGGGTACGGAGAGATCGTTGGGGGAGGACAACGGGAGGAGGACTACGAAACGACGGTGCGGCGCATCCGGGAGGAAAAGCTGTCTGAATCGGACTTCCAGTGGTACCTCGACCTCCGAAAATACGGCTCCGTTCCCCATTCCGGTTTTGGACTCGGTCTGGAGCGGTTCGTATCGTGGATTTGCGGCCTGCCGCACCTGAGGGAAAGCATCGCCTTTCCCCGCATGATCTACAGACTGGAGCCGTGACCGGATGCCGGTGACGATGGATCCTCCACCCTTTCCCATCAGAATCGCCGTTTTTGGTGGATCTGAGTGTACGGACCATATCTATGAGCAGGCCCGCGAGGTTGGCCGCCTCCTGGCACAAAGAGGGGTTCTGGTCTACTGCGGGGGAAGAACGGGCGTAATGGAAGCGGTGAGCCTGGGAGTCCGGGACGGAAATGGAACCGTTGTGGGGATTCTCCCGGAAGAGGACTGCGAGAGCGCCAACCCCTTCGTCACGATACCGGTGGCCACTGGGGCAGGGAGCGCCAGGAACGCCATAATCGTCAACTCCGTCCAGGGCGCCGTCGCCATCGACGGCCAATACGGAACCCTCTCCGAGATTGGGCATGCCCTGAGGGCCGGAAAGCCTGTGGTGGGCCTGGACACGTGGGACATCAAGGGTGTTCGTCCCGCAAAAACCCCTGAGGAGACCGTTAACACAATCCTGGAGCTCATATGACCGACAACGTGTGCGCCAAAATCCGCATCACGGGGAGGGTCCAGATGGTAGGGTTTCGCTTTTTCACGCGCCAGTGGGCCGACGATCTTGGGCTTTCCGGGTGGGTCCGGAACACCCCCGACGGCTCCGTGGAGGTGGAAGTGGAAGGAAACCGGGAAAGGATCGATACCTTTGTCCGCCACCTGAGGGACGGCCCCCGTTTGGCACGCGTGGAGGATCTCAAGATAGAAACGAAACCGTTCGAAAACCGGTATCGTGCGTTCGACATCCGGTACTGAGAGCGTGATAGCAGCCCTCTGCCAGATCAATCCCGTCGTCGGGGATTTCCGGCACAACCGGGAGAAAATCCTCTCCTTTTACCGCCAGGCCGTTTTAAAAGGCGCCGATCTGGTCATCTTTCCCGAGCTCTCGGTAACGGGCTACCCGCCGCAAGATCTTCTCCTCGAGCCGGCGTTTGTCCGGCGAAACCTGGAAACATTAGAGACCCTCGCCCGGGAAATCACCACGATTCCGGCCATCGTGGGATTTGTCCGGACGGACGATTCCCAGCTGTACAACTCGGCGGCCGTCATCAGAGATGGGAGCCATGTCGCTACCTACGATAAAGTCCTGCTTCCCACCTATGACGTGTTCGATGAAGACCGGTACTTTACGGCAGGAAAAGAGTTTACGCCCGTTTCTCTCAAGATTGGAGAAGAAACGTTAACGGTTGGACTTCAGATTTGCGAAGACCTCTGGGACCGGGGGTATGATTGCAAGGTTTCCCGTGAGATGGTAAGAAACGGTGCCCAATGGTTGGTTAACATATCGGCCTCACCCTTCAGCGAAGGCAAACGGTTCGAACGGATGGAGTTGATTACGGAGAAGACAACCGAGCTGAACGTTCCGTTTGTCTACTGCAATCTCGTGGGTGCCCAGGATGATCTTATCTTCGATGGCCATTCCCTGGTTTTCGACGGCCGGGGAAATCTCCTGGCGGAAGGAAAGCAGTTTGAGGAGGACCTTTTGATAGTGAACCTCTCCAGCGGCAGGGGAGTTGAGCCCAGGCCCTTCAACCGGGAGGAAGAATTGTTTAACGGACTGGTCCTGGGTACGCGGGACTACTTCAGGAAAACGGGTCACTCCCGGTGCGTCATTGGCTTGAGCGGAGGGGTCGATTCTGCCTTAACGGCCTGCATCGCCACGGAAGCTCTCGGAAAAGAAAATGTCGTTTGCATCTTCATGCCGTCGCCCTTCAGTTCGGAATCGAGCGTAAGGGATGCGAAAAAGCTCACGGAAAACCTCGAGGTGGAACTCCTTACCCTTCCCATAGATCGTCTGATGAACGAATACGACCGCACCTTGAAACCTCATTTTCAGGACCGGGAACGGGATGTCACGGAAGAAAATGTCCAGGCCAGGATCCGGGGAAACCTTTTGATGGCCTTCTCGAACAAATTCGGATATCTGGTCCTGTCTACCGGAAACAAGACAGAGCTTGCCCTGGGATACTGCACGCTTTACGGCGACATGAGCGGAGGCCTTGCCGTGATTAGCGATCTCACCAAGACGGATGTCTATGCGGTGGCAGAGTGGTACAACGGGTTTCGAGGAAAGGCCATCATTCCGGAAACCGTTCTCACCAGGACCCCTTCTGCAGAACTGGCCGAGGGGCAGGTGGATCCGTTTGACTACAGCGTGGTGAGTCCGCTGGTGGAAGAGATTGTCGAAAACAGACGGAGCAAGCCGGAACTCATCGACATGGGATTTGATGGCGATCTCGTCGACCGGATTTACGCCCTGATTCGCCGGGCGGAGTTCAAACGGCGGCAGGCCGCTCCGGGCCTGAGGGT
>JBHIEY010000029.1:0-17242 GCA_046861835.1 Fidelibacterota bacterium
CGCGCAGGATGAGCCCGGCGTTCAGCAGCAGGAAGGTCGCCCAGGCCAGCCCCTCACGGCCCCGAGGCCGTTCCTTGGAATGCACCGGAAACATCCAGTAGGCCACCCCAAAAATGAGCTGGGTGACCCACCCCACCATGAACAGGTGAAGAAAAACGCGGGTCCAGGCCTGGATGGAGTCCGGCAGATGAAGGAAGGTTTGACCCCCGAGTAAGACGCCCAGAAACAGGGACAATACGAGATAGAGAAGTCCCAGCTTGATGAACCAGCGGGTTAAACGGGGCATGATATCTTACGTTGGAATTTTCACACCAGAGACCCGCCAGATATTATCAAGAAATGGGAAAGAGTCAAACGGACAACGGAGAGAGGGATAGATGATGCGTAATGGGCAAGAGGGGGCGGAAGTCAGCCGAACAGCCCGCGATCGAGCATCAGGACGGCCAGAAGGGAAGGAAGGTAGAGAACGGACGCCAGAAGGAGCCGCCTGGCTCTGGCATTGGTCCTGTGGATGGCGGCGTCGGTTCCCACCGCCAGAAACATCACTCCCAACAGCGCCGCACCGGCCAGGTATACCCCTCCCGCCAGGCCTGCCGTGAAAAGGAAGAGACTGCATATGAGAAGACCCGCGCAGGAGAACACGATCCACCCGGAGGTCACCGTTCCCTCGTTGTCGCTCACCGGGAGCATCTTGAATCCCGCCCGGGAATAGTCCCGCCGGTAGATCCTGCCGATGGAGAAAAAATGGGGAATCTGCCACAGGAAGAGGATAGCGAAGAGAATCCAGGCACCGGGATGGAGATTGCCCGTGAAGGCTGCCCATCCGCCCAGGGGAGGCATGGCTCCCGGAACGGCCCCGATGACGGTATTCCAGTTCGTCTTGCGTTTTAGAGGGGTATAGAGACCGATATAGAGAACGAGGGTGAGGGCAGCCAGGAGGGCGGTGAGCCCTTTGACTAAGACGGCCAGATAGCCAATGCCCGCCGCCGAAATGAAGAGACCGAATGTCAAGGCCAGGCGAGGGGTCACCCTCCCCGTGGGGAGGGGCCGGTTCCGTGTCCGGTACATCCGGCCGTCGAATTCCCTTTCCACATATTCGTTCAGAACTCCCACCCCCCCGGACACCAGAGCGGACCCCACAAGGAGATGAATCAGTGGCCAGGTCATGCCGGAAAGGGAGGCGCCCGCATTCCGGACGGCCAGATAGAAACCGATGAACACCGATACAAGAATGAGGGCGGTTATCCCCGGTTTGGTCAGTTCCCATAGCGCCGAAACGCGGGACCATGTCGTTCTGAGGGCGAGCCGGGGCGAAAACCCGAAAAGGTGGATGATCCTGAGCATAGTGAAAAAGGAGGTGCCGAGCATGAGGGCACCGGTCCACTGATGAAAGGTGGTAATCCAGGGGGACTTTGCCGTCCAGATCACCCACCCCGCCAGAATCCACTGGGTGATCAGCAGGAGGCTAAGAAACAGTGCCAGAAGGAGGAACCTTTTCTCGTACCGGAGCTCCCTGAAGAGGGATACAGATAATCCCGCACCCGTAATCGTAACCACCACGGCACCTACGCGATGGAGAAAATGGATGACCACCTGGGGAAGGGTAACAGGATCCAGCCCCAGATCGAACCGGGCCTGGTTCACCGTAAACAGGAAATCTTGATTGAAAAGGGGGATAATTCGTCCCCCGGCCAGCGGAAAATCGGGAATGGCCAGTCCCGAACCGGAGTGCCGCATGACGGCCCCCAGGACAAGCTGCAGGAGGACAGCGCCGGTGGCAAGAACGGACCACCGGAGGGTTCCCACCGGGAGGGATTTGCCATCGAGATGAGATGTGTCCCGTCGCCATTCCTTCGAGAGGGCATAGGCAATGAACACGGTGAAACAGAAAAAGCTCTGGGCCAGAACCCCGTGAAGAACGGATACGGGGGTGGGAAGGAGAAACAGCACCGTTATCCCTCCGAGAAGACCCTGGACAGCCACGGCGGCGGAGGCTGTCATTCCCACCATTTTCAGCCACTTCCTGGACTCAACCCTCCACAACCAGACCGCAAGGACCACCGTCAATAATCCCACAAAGGAGGCCAGAAGGCGGTGGGAGTGCTCATAGAGAATCCCCCCTACCATCCGGTTGAGAGGAAAGAAGAACATGAAATGCCCGTAGGTATTTGGCCAGTCGGGAACGGCGAGTCCCGAGCCTGTGCTGGTGACAAGGCCCCCGGCAAAGACAAGGATCAGGGTGAAGGCGGCGGTAATCTTCGACAACCGCCTCAGCCAGACACTATTCCCAGTCTTCCCACTCATCCCACTCCTCTTCGTATGTCTCCTTTTCCTGAAACGCTTCCTCCGCCAGGGATTCGGCTTCCAGGGCCAGCCGCTCTGCCCCGGCCGGATCTCCATCCCTGAGCGCATCCAAGACTTTTCTCAACATTGTTTCTGCCTCATAGGTGAGATCGTAGTTGTCGATCTCGTACACCAGGGAAAGGGTTTTCATATAGGCCTCATATCCTTTCTGGGTATGGATATGGATGTACCCTTTCATTTCATAGTGACTGTTTCCGCACAGCTGGGCACAGGCGATCTCCCACGATCCCGGTTGGGTGGGGGTAAACCACAGGGGAATACTCATCCCCGGGACGGCATCCTGTTTGACTCGCATGACGGGGATAAAGAAACTATGGATGACATCCCGGGTAGAGAGGTAAATAAGGGCCGGCTTATCTGCAGGAAGATGGAGGTGTCCCTGGGTTGGTATGATATCGTCCCGGCCGGCGGGATCGGTTCGATCCAGGCCCACGAAATTGAGAGCTTGATCGTCAATCAGATCCGGGGAGGTGGTGCCAAAAACGCCGTCCGGTCCGGGATAGTGTATGTTCCATTTGAACTGTTGGGCCACGATCCTGACCACCTCCGCATCGTCGGGACTGGGGATTTTTTCCACCCGGCTCGCCCATACGGGAAATGAAAACGCCACCAGAAGGACGATTTCAAACAGGGCCACACCAATTTCCGCGTAGGTGGAAAAATGGCCTTTCATTCCGGCATAGTCGGCCCGGGGGTTGCGGCCCCGGCGAAAGCGGATGAGGGTGGTGATGAAAAACACTCCCCATCCCACGAACAGGATGGCCATGAGAATATGAACCCAGGACAGAACGCTGTCGACCCCGCTGGCCTGAACGGAGAGCCCGTCAGGGAGACCGAGTTTTCTCAGCAACTCAATCACCGTACGTTAGACTCCATTACTGAACCACCTTTGATGGCACCGTCATTGCGAGTCCTGCCCAGGCGGGACGTGGCAATCTCGTACGTTTTCGGTCGTAAGAACGGGATTACCACGCTCCATCCGCCAGCCGGCGGATTCCGCTCGTAATGACTCTACTATCAAGAGATCATTCCAGTACACACCACTAGCTCCTCACCCTTTTCTTGCCACTCTTTGCCTTTTCACCCTGAGGAACAAAGGCCCTCACTTTCCCGTCCACCGGGACGCTGTACTCATAGGGATCCCTGTAGACTTCCGGAATCTTGGGAAAATTCCCATGGGGAACAGGGGGCGTGGGGGCGGCGGACCATTCCAGTGTGGTAGCCTCCCACGGATTGGACGACACCCGTTTTCCCCGCCGGATGCTGACAGCGAAGTTGATGAGAAACGGGATCTGAAACAGCGCCAGCGCGACGGCGGAGACCGTCATGACCTGGTTCCACTGCAGGACGGGCTGGGCGTGGAGGTATGCTTCTCCCCCATCGTAGAGTCGCCGGGAGACACCGGCCAGACCCTGGATGAACATGGGGAGGAAAACCCCGTTCATGCAAACCAGTGAACCAAAAAAGTGAATCTTCCCCAATACCTCGTTCATTCGTCTGCCTGTCACTTTTGGGAACCAGTAGTAGATGCCGGCAAACAGGGCGAAGACCGTGCCCGGAGCCACCACATAGTGGAAGTGCCCGATCACATAGTAGGTGTCGTGGAGGTGAATGTCCGACGAGGCGAGACCCAGGGGAAGACCGGTAAGTCCCCCGATCCCGAACATCGGAAGAAATCCCAGGGCAAACAGCATAGGGGTATTGAACCGGATGGAACCGCCCCAGAGAGAGATAAAGAGGGCGGAAAGGATGACGACCGACGGAATGGAGATAATCATGGTGGTGGTTTGAAAGAAGGCCGCCATGGCCGTTCCCATACCGGTCAGGAACATATGATGGGCCCACACCACGAACGACATGAACCCCAGAAAGACGGCGGCGTAGACCATGGAACGGTATCCCCACAGCGGTTTCCGGGTGTTGTTGGCCACGATTTCCGCCACGATCCCCATGGCGGGAAGGATCAGGACATAGACTTCAGGATGGGCCAGAAACCAGAACAGGTGCTGCCACAGCAGCGGATTTCCCCCACCGCTGGCCTGAACCACTTCCCCCCCGACGTACAGACCAGTAGGGAGGAAGAAACTGGTGCCGGCCAGCCGGTCCATGAGTTGAAGGAAAGCGGCAGCCTCCAGGGGGGGAAAGGCGAGAAGAAGGAGAAAGGCGGTAACAAACTGTCCCCAGACAAAAAAGGGAAGGCGCATCCATCCCATCCCTTCGGTGCGGAGCTGGATGACCGTGGTGATGAAATTAATGGCTCCCAGAAGGGACGACGTAATCAAGAGGGCCATCCCCACAAGCCAGACGGTTTCCCCCGTTTCGGCGATAATGGCGAGGGGCGGGTAGGCCGTCCATCCGGAGGTGGCTGTCCCCTGGGGGAGGAAAAAGCTGGTCAGCATGGTAACGCCACCCAGAAAGTAGGCCCAATAGCTCATCATATTGATTCGGGGAAAGGCCATATCGGGGGCGCCGATTTGCAGAGGGAGGACATAATTCCCAAACCCCCCGACGGCGAGGGGAACGACCCCGAGGAATATCATGATCGTCCCGTGCATGGCACCGAATGAGTTGTACAGGTCCGGAGTGAGGATCCCTTCCTCGGAAAGGATGGGTCCCACGATAGGCACCGGCTGCCCCGGGTAGGCCAGCTGCCATCTCATGATGAGCATCAAGGTGAGACCCACCAAAAGAAAGAACCCTCCGGTGAGGGCGTACTGGAGCCCGATGACCTTGTGGTCCGTGGAAAAGAGATACTGGCGCCAGAAGGTTTGCCGAGGTAGAGTCGCAGCCCGGGAGGCGTTCACCAGATTTCCTCGTCTTCCTCCCCGGGCGCGGGGGCCTTTTCGGCCAGCCAGGCAGCAAAGTCCTCCTGATTCTGAACTTTGAGTATCCCTTTCATGCGGTAGTGGCTGTTGCCGCAAAGCTGAGCACAGGCAATCTGCCAGGTACCCGTCCGTGTGGGAACGAACCACAGGGGGATCGTGGTACCCGGAATGGCGTCCTGCTTGACTCGCATGACCGGAAGAGAGAAACTGTGGATAACATCTTTCGTGGAAAGATGAACAATGACCGGTTTTTCCACAGGAATCCGGAGTTCCCCCACCGTGGTGATATCATCTCTCGCATTGGGATCACCGAAATCGAGACCGATAGGGTTGGCCTGCTCATCCACAAGATCGGGACTCGTTCGCCCGAAGTGACCGTCGGGACCCGGGTAGTGGATGTTCCAGGCGAACTGCTGGGCAATCACCCGGACCACCGTCGATTTGTCCTCGGGGGGAAAGTCCGTTCTTAGATGGTGCCAGAAGGGGATATCGTGGCCAATCAGCATATAGGCGTCGAAGAGGGCTACGAAAGCCACCATGGATACGGGAACGGAGGCCTTTGGAAATCCCCTCCTGTCGACGGGGCGGCCTGCTTTTCTCCGGAACCGGACAAGAAAATAGATAAAGAAAATGCCCCAGAGGATAAACATGATGATCATCAGAACATGAACGAGGGTGATGGCCCTGTCTATCTCCGCCGCAAACGTGGACGCACTTCTGGGAAGCCAGAATCCGTAGTCGCCCATTATTTCCATCCCCCCTTGTCGTCAGGAACCGCCTGTCCGTTTCTTTCGTTCCGGTGGGTCAGACGGGATCTTTTCCTCACGCGGACAAAGAACAACGCGAAGGCTCCGAGCACCCCCCAGGTGATCCCCAGGAGGAAAAGAATTCCCACGGTGGAAGCCTGCGTCAGTTTGGAATCGGGATCTCCGAAACAGACGGCGCAGGCCCAGGCCAGCCGGGGCAGACCCAGGACTCCCAACAGGAGAAACTTCGCTCTCACCATGGCCGGTTCACAGCCGCATCAGTTTCTGGAAAACCTTGACTCCATAAATGATCAGGACCGCTCCCACCACCAGGGAGGCCACTCCAAGATAGAGCATGAGAACCCGGTCCGTTTCCTGGAAGTAAGCCCGAAGACCCCACCAGCCGAAGCCAACAGAGAAGAGTACGGAGATCGTGATGAAGAATATGTGGAATATTCTAAGGGACATATTTGACTCCCACGTTGGTGAGGGCGTCTGACAGGGGCAGGAGTATCAATCCGAGAAAGAACACCGCCGTGAATATCAGGACCAGGAAGATCACTCGCCTCTCCGTTATAAGATGCATGAAAAAACTGGCCACCAGGGAACCCTTCAAGACGGCGATGGTGAGGGCAACTCCCACCGCCAGGCCCACGGCCAGCTCCAGTGACGCCACGGCCACGGTGAGCACCGTCAGCAGTGCCAGACCGCCAAAGACGGTGAAGTACACCCACGTGTGCTTTCTTACCTCATCCGCTGTGCCTGCTGTCATTTTGTCCTCCTACAGCAAGTAGAGTGTGGGAAACAGGAAAATCCAGACCAGATCCACAAAGTGCCAGTACAGGCCCGCAATTTCGATCCTGTTGGTGAACCGTTCCCGTTCCCTCTGCCACATTCTGGCCCCGGTTAGGAGAAAATATGTGTTCACAATCACGCCTCCCAGAACGTGAAGCCCGTGGAGCCCGGTCATGGTATAGTAGAGGCCGAAAAAGTTGTTGGTGCCGGGGAGGTGCCCGTGATGGACCTTGGGTATGTATTCCCAGAATATTTTGACGATCAGGAAGATGAGGGCCAGAAAGATGGTGGAGGCGAGATACGCCCTGAAGTTGTCAAACCGGTCCATTTTCAGCGATGCCCAGGCCATGACCATGGTGACACTGGAAAGAATCAGCACCATGGTGTTCACCGTCCCAATGAGGACGTTGAGCTCCTCCGATTGAACGGGCCAGCTGGACGATCCCGCTCTCAGAAGGATATACGATGAAAAGAGGGCGCCGAAGAGCATCACCTCCGAAGCCAGGAACAGCCAGATACCCAGCTTCGGGTTGGTCAGTCCCGTTTCGTCGTGGACCTCTACCGTATAGGGAATTTCCATCGATTACGTCTCCTCAATCTTCATATTTTGCGGCACGAATTCCTTTACCGTTCCATTCACCGGAACGTTGTACTCATAAGCTCCTCGGTAGACCTCCGGCGTCTCCGGGAAATTTCCGTGGGGCACCGGCGGGGAGGGTGCGGCGGACCATTCGAGAGTTGTCGCCTGCCAGGGATTCTCTTCAACTTTCCTGTCTCGTTTCAGGGTAACGAGCAGGTTTACCAGGAAGAAGATCTGAAAGACTCCCAGAATCCAGGCTCCCCAGGACATCCATTCGTTGAGAAAAAGAACGGGCTGGGCGTGATCGTACTGGAGACCCCCGTCATAAAGCCGTCGCGACACACCGGCCAGCCCCTGAACGAGCATGGGAGCAAAGACCAGGTTCATTCCCACGAGCGTTCCCCAGAAATGGATTTTGCCCAGGGCATCGTTGAGTTTTTTCCCTGTAATCTTGGGAAACCAGTAATAGACCCCGGCAAACAGGGCAATTATCGTCCCCGGGGCCACAACATAGTGAAAATGACCGATGACGTAGTAGGTGTCGTGGAGATGGATGTCGGGGGGAGCCAGACCCAGGGGAAGGCCAGTCAGTCCCCCGATCCCGAACATGGGCATCCAGGCCAGGGCGAAAAGCATGGGGGTCGTGAACCGGATCGATCCTCCCCACAGGGTGAAGACGAGTACCGCCAGGAAGATAATGGAAGGGATGGAAATAATCATGGTGGTGGTCTGAAACCACGTTGCCACCGCCGTTCCCATGCCCGTCATGAACATATGGTGGGCATAGACAACAAAGGACATGAATCCGATAAAGAAGAGGGCGTAGACCATGGCTCTGTATCCCCAGAGCGGTTTCCGGGTGTTATTGACGACGATCTCGGTGACAATGCCCACGGCCGGCAGAAGAAGGACATACACTTCCGGATGAGCCAGGAACCAGAACAGGTGTTGCCACAAGAGAGCATTACCCCCTCCCGCGATATCCAGGATCTTACCGCCCACCACCATGCCCTGGGAAAGGTAGAAACTGGTTCCTGCCACCCTGTCGAGAAGCTGGAAAATAGCCCCCACCTCCAGGGGCGGAAAGGCCAGAAGGAGGAGGAATGCGGTGATGAACTGGCTCCAGACGAAAAAGGGGAGGCGCATCCAGTTCAGGCCTCTGGCTCTGAGCTGGAGGGTGGTTGTGATGAAGTTGATGGACCCCAGAAGGGAGGACGTGATCACAAATATCATGGCCACCAGCCACATGGTCTGTCCCGGGTTGATGTCGGCGAGAGGAGGATAAGATGTCCAACCCGACTGGGCGGCTCCTCCGGGGAGAAAGAAACTGACCAGCATCAAGATTCCCCCCACCAGATAGACCCAGTAGCTCATCATGTTGAGTCGCGGAAAGGCCATATCGGGGGCGCCGATCTGGAGGGGAAGAACGTAATTACCGAAGGCACCGACGGCAAGGGGGACGATACCCAGAAACACCATAATCGTCCCATGCATGGCACCCAGCTGGTTGTAGAATTCCGGCAGCATCACCCCTCCCGGCATGCGCTGGTTCCCCGAAGCGAAAAACCAGACCAGGGCACCTACGGCCCAAAAGATGAGACCGGCGGCTGCCAGGTACGGATGCCTTCTGCCCCCGAAGACCGTGACCGCGGCCCCCACGATGCCGAAAACGGCCACAAAGATTTTCCACGGGATGGCTTCCTCGGGAAAGGCGAGCTGCCACCGCATTATGGCCATCAGGATGAAGCCGATCAGGAGGAAAGAGAGGGCCGTGACACCGTACTGGATGCCAATGACCTTGTGGTCAAGGGAGAAAAGGTATTTGCGCCAGAAGGGGGGGGCGTCAGCGGCGTTTGAACGTTCCATCACGGAAGCGACCTCGTCAGACCGGGACCGTTACCTCTTGAAGGTAAAATCGACCGTCTTCGTTTCATCCCCTTCGATCGTGACCGTGGCCGACCGGGTTCCCAGCTTCTCGTGCCACGCCTCCACGGTGTAGGTTCCCGGCTGAAGCCCTGTGATGGTGTAAACACCGTCCTTTTCCGTCACATCGAAGAACGGGTGATCCATCACGGCGATATATCCTCCCATCCACGGGTGAACATCACATTTGATGGGAAAGACCGGTTCGGCATAGTCGAAGGTACGGACGGTCTCTTTCAGAAACTTCGGCATGGTCACATTGAATTCGTCATTCACCTCGGGAAGGACATGGAGGTTGTGAAGGACACCGTCGGAATTCAGGAACTTCAGCGGTTGTCCCACCATCACACCCAGCACATGGGGCTTGTACATACACCCATCCTGATCAAGGGTGACCGGTTCTCCGGGAACCTCCCATTTCCTCTCGGGCAGTCCCTGGGCGACATGGACAAAGATGTTGGCCATGGTATTGCCGTCGCCCAAAACCAGTGCTTCAGACCGGGCCGGGTAGGCATCCGGATCCTCTTCATGTTTCATGACACAAACCGGTTCGATGGCCATGTCGAAAGATCTAAGTTTGGGAATCTTGCCTTCATAGCGGATGGTCCCCTGGATGGTTCCTTCCGCTGCGAGACCCGTAAGGACTCCGAAAAGGATCACGAACGGCAAACCGGTTGCAACAGATCGTTTCATGTTACCTCCTGGTTTATGAGGAAGGGTGGACGGACGGCGGTTACATTCCCATGGCCATCATGGTCCCCAATTCCACATGACCGCTGGTGGTGATGCTGATGGCGGAGGCTTCCGATCCCATCATGGTGATGTTGTTATCGTCATTCTCGTTGTAATACCCGATGAGCTGGGCGTCGCTGGCGTCGTAGGCCATCTGGCTGGTCTCGAAAATACCGACATAGTACGTCCCTTTGGGCAGGTCGGCCAGCTCCACTTCTTCCGTGCCACTGAGAGTATCGGGCGCAGAGGGGTTCAGGGTATGGTCCATGAACATCCCGTCCGCGGCGTCGCTGGCCGGATCCCCGGAAGGACCGTTGTTCCAGTTGGAGGAATCCCAGGC
Organism: Fidelibacterota bacterium; assembly: GCA_046861835.1. Classification (GTDB taxonomy): domain Bacteria; phylum Fidelibacterota; class Marinisomatia; order Marinisomatales; family S15-B10; genus JBHIAI01. The sequence continues at coordinate 10,306 of JBHIEY010000029.1, forward strand.
GTAGGCCATAATCATGGTGGCGTCGTCCTTCTGGCTGACATAACTCATGAACATAACCGATACATGGATTTCTCCCACGATTTTCTCATCCTTCTCCTCCTGGGCGCAGGCCATGAAATCGATGGCCGTCATGGCGACGAGGCCCAGAATAAGTGCTGTACGTTTCATCCTTCTTGTCTCCTTGTTATGATTCCGTACTTATCGAGGCACGTTCTTGCCGGGTTCGATGAATTCATGGAGCAGAAAATTCACGAGATCCCAGGTCTGCTCTTCCGTCAGGGTACCTTCCACTGCCGGCATGGCACTTCCCGTCAGCCCGGTAGAGAGGGTCCGGTAGATTTCTTCCGGCTCCGAGCCCCCGATGAAAAGCCACGGCTTGGACAGGTCAGGGGGAACGATTTTCTCCCCCCAGGTATCTTTCAGGGTGGGGGTGCTGGGCCCGTCGGCGTGTCCCCCCACACCGTGACACTTCCAGCATTCGATGGCCATGTACCATTCCCGGCCGGCGGCGATGCTTTCGGGAGTAGCGGGCTTGCGGGGGGGAATGGACACCACGCGCACCCTGTCCTGACGGGCGAACTTCCTGGGGGCAAAGGTCTTGATATACTGGATCACGGCCTTCTTGTGATCGGTGGGGAGATTGGACCACGCAGGCATGGCATTGTCGTGTCCCATCCCTCTTCCCAGGGTGCGATAGAGGTCGTTGTCCAGAGGAACCTGACCGGAAGACGTCGACCGGAGTTTGAATTTGCCGTCGGTGAAATTCCGCGGTTTGACCGAAAGGTTACCGGCCACAGGACCGTCCCCTTTCCCGGAGACACCGTGACATAGGGCACAACTCTCGATATAGATTTTCCTTCCCTTTTCAATCTCCTCTTGATCCTGGGCAGACCCAAGAGGAACCAGCAGGCCCAGAAAAAGGAGGATTAATCCTCTAATCACCGTGCTGTCTCCCTCCGTCAAAACGCGAACATCACCATGAACATGAACCAGCTGGAGTCAATGCTGACCACCCTGCCCATCCCGGCCACCCAGTCGGGATTGTACATGTTGGGGACCGGTTCGGGGAAACCGAACAGATTATCCTGATTGCCGTATTCCACCACGACGGTGACCGGCTGATAATTGAGATGCCACCGGAAGCCCACCACATACCGGGAGTAGCCGTTTTCCGGTCCCGCTTCCACATGTCCCGTCATCGTCCGCGGCATGGGGTCGCCGAAGAAGTAATCGTTTTCATTGTATTCCCACGACGCGGAACCGTCCTCCCTGACGAACTTGCCATCCACCGGGTCTCCCCATTGATTCGATACCGCCACCCAATCGTACCGGGTGATGAAATAGAGCCGGGTAGGGATGACGACCACGTCGGCCCCGACGAAGCCCCCGGAATAGTCAAAGGGACGGACAAGCCATTCGTCCCCGGCACCGGCGGCCCTGGCCAGAGGATGGGCATGGTTACCCTCCTCGACCGCCCCACCGGCCAGGTACGGCAAATTGAGGTTGGTCATGTCTACGTCATCGTCGTGTCCCACCAGGTACTGAGCGTACAGGTTCACGGGAAACCCCAGGTAAACGGGACCCAGGGTGATATCGGGCAACTTCAGATCAACGGAAGCATCCACCCCCCAGCGATAGAACGCGGAATTCTCTCCGTCGATATGTACGTTGATATCAAATTCATCTTTCCAGTAGTCGATCATGGCATCTGTGGGATAGGGATTCCCCGGGAGATCCCTCAAGTTCTGCCTCCCCGCGTAGAGCAGTCCTCCCACGCGGACGACCTTGAGCATACCATCAAAGAGCCTTCCCACGGAGAACCGTCCGTAGACGTCAAACTCCACGTTGGTGTCGAACTGGGCATTGGTGCCGTTAACCAGGGCCAGTTCGTAGCGGAGCCAGTTCAGACCCAAATGCGACAGACCGTTGAAAGAGACGCCCACCTGGGGCGACGACAGACGGAACGAACCCTTAACCCCGTGGATGTTGTATACTTCATAAGGAGCCAGGGCAGAGCTCAACCTCCGGATGGATGAAAAGGGAAGTTCCAGCTCAAACGAGCCAAATTTCAGATTGGCCACCCCTGTCCGCGAATTGAAGATATTGTTCAGCTGAAAAAAGGCGAAATCCCAGTGGGCGTGGGACGGGGATCCGAACCGCCCCGCCTCTACCTCCAGCTCCTGCTCAATCCCCAGGGATGTCATGAAGGAAAGCTTCTTGCCCAGAGTTCCGCCAAACCAGACGTGGCCCCCCATGTCCCGGAAAGACCGCACATTGTATGTCCCGCCGGGCGGCAGACCCGGAGGGGGAGTGGCGCCATTCATCCGGTTGTGAATCCTCCGGTCGACAAACATCTCGTGAAGCATGGCAGCCACGGGAGCTTTGTGAAGGGACCAAGCCGGCGTGTCCTCTATCGTCCCCGGAAGCTGATAACCGTTCGCCCTGAAGAACTCCCCGAAATGATTGAGTTTTGGCTCCGAAACATGACAGGTCTGGCACGGTTTGCCGTATTTCCTGGCGAACGCGGGAATGGCAAGAACGGCGTCCGGAATCGCGATCCAGAGAATGCACCCCAGAAAGAATATCCGGCCCATCGAGTTCACCACCCCTTTCCGTTCCCCCCCTGCTGAACCTGTCTCATCCGCCCGACCTTCAGTTTCTTCTGAGTGGACGGACCGTGATGTCGTCAAACGTCCGCTTTTCCAGAACCCCCCGGATTTCCGACTGAACATCCGCCATGGTCTCAATAATGGGACCGCAAATGGTCAGACGCCCGCAGTTTTCGAAGTCCTCCGAAAGGCACTCCACCATTCTCATGGGACCATCGATGGCCTCGATGACTTCCCGGAAGGTGGTTTCACGGGAAGATTTCCGTAAGGAATATCCCCCCTTGACCCCCCGTTCGGATTCAAGAACGCCGGCCCGGGTCAATTTTTGAAGGATTTGTGACAGGAATTCCCTGGGCAGGTTAAGGTCTTTGGCCAACTGGGTCTTGCTCTTGATCTTTTCGCTTTTCCCCGGACGCTGAGAGGCGAGATAGGCGACCGTCAGGATGGCATAATCGGCTGCCTTGCTGATACCCACAGAAAACCCCCCTGGTGGGGAAGGGATAAATTAGCCGCACGGCAAGGGTGAGTCAAGAAAAAAGTGTACTAAATTAGTACACTTTAGACTCTTCTTATCAACTTGGGGCGATGACCCCGGGGAAAAGGGTGCCCAAGGAAGAAGGAACTACTCTTTCTTCGGCCGTTCCGGTCGCTTCAGGGTGAAATCGACAGAGACCGTTTCATCCCCCTTGATGGTGACGGTAGCCGTCTGGGGAGGAAGCTTTTCATGCCACGCTTCCACGGTATAGGTTCCCGGGGGGAGATTGGAAATTTCGAAGGTACCGTCCTGGGAGGTCACATCGTAAAAGGGGTGATTGACCACACCAACGTAGGCACCCATCCAGGGATGAACGTCGCACTTGATTCTGATCATCACTTCCGGCACTTCGAAGACCTTGGTTATCTTTTTTCTCGCCGCCGGCATGGCCTCGTTGAACTTGTCATTGCCCGGTTCCTTGGGGAGGGCGTGTACGTTGTGGAGGGTGCCGTCGCTGTTCAGAATCTCGATAGGCTGTCCGGCCTGAACTCCCAGCACATGGGGATGGTATACGCACCCTTTTTGGTCAATAGTGACCGGCGTGTCGGGGACCGGGAAGGTTCGGTCTCCCAGGCCCGATTTCACGTAGACGAAGACGTTCTTGAGTTCCCCCTTTTCCCCCGCAAGAAGCCACTCGGTCGTGACCGGCGTTTCATGTTTCATTTCGCAGATGGGATCGGATCCCATCCGGATGGGTCTCATCCGGGGCACAGGACCGTCGTATCTGGCGGAGCCTGTTATCGCCCCTCCCCCGTAGAGGGCCGTTCCCATCAGTCCCAGAACAAGACAGGAAGCCGCCGCATTAAGTTTGCTTGCCATGATTATCCTCCTTCGCGATAGAAACCGCCGCTATTCTCAATATTCCTCCCAATCGTCCCACTCTTCCCATTCCTCCTCTTCCACCTTGAAGAACCGATAGCCGTGTTCATCAAAATACTCCTTTATCTCCCGGCTGATATCCGTTTTGCCCGGAAGGGTAAAGAGGTAGTCTGTCAGTCCCCACAGCATGGCCTCCCTGTCCCCTTTCAGGGCCAGGACGGCCCTTCCAAAAATTTCGGAAGCGTCCGGAGCCTGGAGGTCCTGTTCCGTCGGAATATACGGCTTGGGCATCCGGGTGTCGGGCATAACGGCCTGGGGATTACGGAGGAACTCAACCACCCATTCCGGCCGAAGCCTTTCCTTAGCCATGGCCAGGTTCGGACCCCAGCTCTCCGGTCTCTGGAGAGGAAACGTATCGCCATAGAAGTGGCAGTTGTTGCAGGCCCCCATCTCGTGAAGTTTTCTTCCCGCGTGATACCTTACGGACTCCACGTCCACCGTATGGGGCGACTCGTAGGCGTTGATCTTGTCCTCAAGGAATTGAAAGTATTTTATCACCGAATTCCATTCACCATCCGATAGATGAAACGTGGGCATCCTCACGCGCAAACTGGGGCGGATGATGGTGGGATTCTTGAAGAAATCGAACAACCATCCCGGCCGGGTCCGGGCACCCTGCGTATGGAGATTGGGGGGACTGAAATCCGGGGTCACGGCTTCCGCATCGGACCTATCCATATTGTTCGTCTCCACCAGCCAGTCTGTAATGGTGGGACGAATGGCCCCTCCGTCGCCTTCAATCACATGGCATCCCTGGCAGTTGTATTCCCTGACGAGCCACTGTCCGAGGTGGACATCGGGATTCTGCGACCGTATCGGTTTGACGCCGTAGGAGGTTTTGACAAACCCCAGGAGGGCGGTGACGATGGCGTCGGCTTCGGCATCACTGAACTCAAAGTCCGGCATTCTCAGTTTTTCGTAGGGTCCTTTCACCTTGTTCTTGTCGAAGCTCCGGGGTTCTTTGAGCTTGTGTTTGAACCACGACTGCCGCGTCCGCTCTATATCGAGTAGCCCGAAGTCAAGCCTCTCCACTGCCTTACTCCCTTCCTCCGTCAACTCCGTTCCGATGGGCTTTTCCTCTTCAAAACCCGGGATGTTGTGGCACCCGTAGCATCCATAGAAGCGGATCAACTTCTCCCCGGCATAGTCCAGCTTCTCCTCCAGACTCATGGCGGCAAGCTTCTGCCGCGAATCGTACTCGCTGTACATATTTGACAGGAAATTCGTCACGATCTGATCCACGACGCTTTCCTTCAGATCCGGGATTTTCTGCTGGAGAAACTCGCTCCGGGGGGTTAACGACATGAGATACGCGGTAATGTCGGCCGCTTCCCGGTCGGTGAGCCTCAGGTTGGGCATTTTCGTCCGCGGGAAATAGCGCTCCGGTTCTTTCAGCCAGTTGTAGACCCACCGGGCGTTCGTCTTTGAGGAAAGACCGATGAGGTTGGGACCGTGATCCCGCCGGAGGGACTGCAGCGAGGTCTCTCCATCCGTGGGCTCCGCCTCAATGCGGTGGCATCCCAGGCATCCCAGGGAATGGGTGAGGTCCTTTCCCCTCTGGACATCCCCTTTTACGGGAACGGGGGCAAGAGGAAATGTGCGGCTCTTGTCAAAGAGATAGCGAACGATGGCATGGATTTCGTTGTCGGTTCGGACGATGGAGGCCGAATCCCTGTTGCCAAAGAACCGCGGCATCCACGTATTGTGACGGAACAGTTTGGGGTTCTTGATCCAGAGGTATGTCCAGTCGGGCGACACTTTTGAGGCGATCTTATTCAGATCCGGTCCGATCCGCCGTTTGTCCTTGTATCGTTCAATGGTATGGCACCCGAAGCAGCCCGCCCGTTCGATCAGGTTGGTCCCCAGATTCAGCTTGTCCGCCCCACGGACAAAGATCTCCTCGGAATGGCACTTGAAGCAACCCGCCTGGGCGTATTCCAGGGGAAACATGGGCTCCTCCCAGTAGTGCATTTCGTGCCAATCATACCGGGAGACCCACTCCTCTCTTTCCTCCGGCGAATTGGGGGTATGGGCCGACGTGATGAAGTCCGTCCCCCGGCCCCTGCCCGAGTGACAGCTGGTGCAGCCGAATTGCTGGAGGGGATGAGGGGAGGCGTCATCGAGATAAAGAGCGAGATTCGGGTGGGTTGTGTAGGGCTGGGGGGCATCCTCGTAGCCGGCTCTGGTAACGCCCAGATGACAGGTGGTACACCGATCCACCTTGGGGACCTGAGCGAAATTCAGGTCCTGGGTGATATCCTTTAGAACAACTTGATCGATCTTGTAGTAGGGGTTTAGAAGATCTATGACGGGCAGGTCACGGACCATAGTGGCGAGTCGGTTGGCGAGCGTCATGGATGAAGGATCGATGGTTTTCAGCTTCCGCGTGAGGAGGTCCACCTGCCGGTTGAGCCTGGAGAAGTGGTCTCTTGCTTCTTGAACCTGGCGTCTCATGGAGCGAACGGCTTCCCGTTTCTGATCCAGTTCACGTTTCACATTTTCCATAATCAGGCGGCGTTCGTGGGTTTCTTTTTCCAGACGGACCAGATTCTCTCTGGCCTCGCTGGAATCCTCCCGGGCCCTGGCTACGGCTTCCTCATAGGCGTATTTGGCCGCGTCGTAGATCGACTTGGAGAAACTGTACTCCTGCTCAACCTTGTAGTGGCGGGATTCCAGCCGGGAGACTTCCTTTTGGAGGGTCTTCAGGTCCGCCTGTCTCCCTTCCATGGCCTTCCTGGCGGCGGATACCCTCTCCTTCGCCTGCCGGTAGTCCTGACGGGCGGAAAGGTGCTGAATTTCTTGCTGAAGGTCACCCGCAGTTCTGGCAATCTCCAGCTGGCGGAACTGGCGCTGGTACCGCTTCCACGGCCGGGCGTAGTCGTCGGCGAAGGTCCATGCCAGAAGGAGAAGGAAA
>JBHIEY010000143.1:0-4857 GCA_046861835.1 Fidelibacterota bacterium
ACGTATGATTCCCCCGGTTAGGTAGGTCTCCCGGTCCCATGCCGGAACATAGGGTCCTTTTTCTCCCCACTGGAAAGACGGGCTACTTCGAAGCCGGCACGCCATTCCGGGACGCCGCCCTCGATCTCGGGATTGTTATTGAATCGACCTGCGCCGGTATCGGCACGTGTGCAAAATGCAAGGTAAATGTCAAAGGGGGTGCCGGGAAACCGGCCAGGGTCGAGGAGGAACTCCTTTCACCGGCGGAAATCTCCGGGGGTGTAAGACTCTCCTGCCAGGCCTCGGTGACGGGAGATGCCGTCTGCATCGTTCCGGAAGAGGCTCAGGCCTTCGGCGAAACCGTCATGACGGAGGGTGTAAAAGGGCGATTCCCTCTGGATCCGGACACCAGGAAAATTCACCTCAGGGTGCCTCCGGCCCGCCTGGGGGACAAGGTCTTCGACGTTGACCAGGTCTTGAAAACCCTCTCCACCCAGGGCCACACGGCAAAACGTGTTCACCTTTCGGCGATCAGAAATCTACCCCATCTGCTCCGGCAGCACGACCACAACGTTACGGTCGTCCTGGAAGGGGACGAGGTGACCTCGATAGAAGGGGGAGACACCGCCGGTACCCTGTTCGGAGTGGCCTTCGACATCGGGACGACCACCGTGGCGGCAAGGCTTCTGAACATGGCGACGGGGCAGGTAGCGGCGGTGGCATCGGAGGTGAATCCCCAGAAAAGCTACGGCGCCGATGTGATTTCCCGGATCCACACCATTGTGGAGAAACCGGGGGGCCTGAAACTGCTTCACCGGACCATCATCGGGTCCATGAACCGGCTCGTGGAGAATCTCTGCACCCTGGCACATATCCGCCATGACCAGATCTACAAGACGACCGTCGCCGGCAACACGGTCATGCAGCACATCGTCCTGAATATTGATCCCAGGCATATCGCGGTCAAGCCTTACACCCCCGTCTTGAGAGGGCCGGCGGCTCTCCCGGTGGGGGAAATCGGACTGAAAATGAACGATCGCGCCACGCTGTATGCCGTTCCCAATCTCGCCTGCTTCGTGGGAAGTGACATGACGGCCGTGTTGACCAACCTGGATCTCGAGCATGAAGAGACCGTGCAGCTGGTCGTGGACATCGGGACCAACGGGGAGATCGTTCTCGGGTCCAGCAAACGGCTGCTCTGTTGTTCATCACCGGCGGGTCCGGCATGGGAAGGGGCCTACATCGCATGGGGAATGAGAGCCGCCCGGGGAGCCATTGAGCGGGCCAGAATCGTCGACGGAGATCTCCAGTACCGGACGGTGGGAAACGGCGATCCCATCGGTATTTGCGGCTCGGGACTCATGGATCTGGTATGCGAATTCGTCCGGGCATCCGTCATCGACCCTTCGGGACGGATCGTTAACGTGGAAGAACTGCCCCCGGGGACGGACCGGCGCTTGAAATCGCGGATAGTCCACCGGAGTAACGGCTCCAACGATATCGCAATCGCCAGGGTGGACAGGGAGAGATCGGTTATGCTCATGCAGAAAGACGTCCGCGAAATACAGCTTGCCAAGAGCGCCATTGCTTCGGGGATCAGAATTCTGATGAAGGAGCTCGGGGTGACGTCCCGGGACATCGGGCGGGTGTATATCGCGGGGGCGTTCGGTAATCACGTGACAGGAGAGGACGCCATTGATATGGGTCTGCTTCCACCGGTTTCCCCCGACCGCGTCACGTTTATCGGGAACGCTTCCCTCTCCGGCGCCGAAGCCATTCTGTTGTCGAAGGAAGCGAGAAAAAAGGGGGAACGCCTGTCGGAGATAATCGAGTATGTGGAAATCTCCGAGCGGAAAGACTTCCACGACTTCTTCGTTTCATCCATGAAATTCCCGGAGCCCGTCTCCCGTGATTGAAAAACTTTTGAAAGAGTTGGCCCAGGCCGTTATCGATGGCGACCAGGTGAAATGCGAAGAGTTGACGCACCGTCTCCTTGAGGAGAGCCTCGGTCCGAAGGAGATTCTGGACAGAGGCCTGGTACCGGGGATGGACGTGGTGGGGATCCGGTTCCGGGACAATATCATTTTCGTCCCCGAAGTCCTGATATCCGCCCGGGCCATGAAAGCCTCCCTGGCGATACTGGAACCCCTTCTGGCAAAATCAAACATCGAGGAGCGGGGCATTTTTGTCATCGGGACCGTAAAAGGAGACATCCACGACATTGGAAAGAATATTGTCCGGATGATGCTGAGGGGGGCCGGCTTCAAGGTCGTTGACCTGGGGGTGGATACCCGTGTGGAGACTTTCCTGGAGACCGTAGAGAAGGAAAAGGCGGATATTGTCGGAATGTCGGCCCTGTTGACCACCACCATGGGATATATGAAAGTGGTGATCGACAGAATTCGAGAGGAACGTATCCGGGTAAGAACCATGATCGGGGGTGCCCCCGTTTCCCAGGCCTTCGCCGACAAGATCGGGGCGGACGCCTACGGCAAGAATGCCACCGAAGCCGTGGAAAAGGCAAAAGGGCTCTTAGACATTCCCCGGCAGCCGGACCCGTGACGCCATCTTTCCTGGAAAGGGTGGCAGGACGGCCGCCGCTTCTGGGAGACGGTGCCATGGGTACCGAACTCCAAAAAAGAGGTCTGTCCCCGGGGGAGTGCCCGGAGGAATTCAATATCCTCCGGCCCGAGGTCGTGCAGGGAATCTACCGGGATTATTTCGAAGCGGGCTCGGACATCGTTGAAACAAACACCTTTGGGGCCAACCGTTCCCGGCTGACGCTTCATGGACTCGCTGACAGAGCCGCGGAAATCTCCGAACGATCGGCCCGGCTGGCCCGGCAGGTGTGCCCCGGGGGAAGGTTTGTGGCGGGATCCATCGGTCCCACGGGCGACATACTGGAACCACTGGGATCCCGGTCTCTCCAGGAGGCCCGTGACATATTCCGGGAGCAGGCGAAAGCCCTGGCCGACGGCGGCGTGGACGTCATTATCGTGGAAACGATGATGGCCGTTGAAGAAGCTGAAATCGCCGTCCGCGCCGTCAGGGAAGCCACATCCCTTCCCGTCGTGGCCACCATGACCTTTGAGAAGGGAAAGGCGGGACTTCGCACCCCGTGGGGAGTGACCGTGGATACCGCGGTTGAACGGCTCACCGGTGCGGGAGCCCATGTCATCGGATCCAACTGCGGTAACGGTTTCGATGACATGATTGCCGCCATAAAGGAAATGGCGAGGATTACCCCCCTGCCCCTTGTCGCTCAGCCGAACGCGGGGGTTCCTCAGTGGAAGGACGGGACCTCCGTCTACAAAGAGACGCCCGACGCCGTAAGGCCAAAGGCGCAGGAACTCCTCGATCTTGGCATTGCCATTCTCGGGGGCTGCTGCGGGACGAATCCCGGGCATATCAGAATGATGAGACAGTTGATCGACAATCTGCCGGCGTGAATCTCTCCCTCCCCGACTGGATTATCATACTCTCCTACTTGATCCTCAGCATGGGAATCGCTCTCTTCTTTTCCCGGAGAGCCGGAAGGAACACCGGGGAATTCTTTCTCACCGGAAGGAACCTGCCGTGGTTCGTCGCCGGAACCACCATGGTCGCCACGACTTTTGCCGCCGACACTCCTCTGGCCGTCACCGAGCTCGTGGCAAAAAACGGGGTGGCCGGCAACTGGCTGTGGTGGAACATGCTCTTCGGCGGCATGCTGACGGTGTTTTTCTTTGCCCGGTTCTGGAGACGGGCGGGAATCATGACGGATGTGGAGTTTGCGGAAATCCGCTACTCCGGGAAACCGGCGGCTTTCCTGCGGGGATTCCGGGCGCTTTACCTGGGACTGTTCATGAACATCATTATCATGGGATGGGTGAATCTGGCCATGGTAAAGATCCTCACGGTCATGTTTCCCGGTCTGACCTTCTTCGGTTACTCGCAGGTCTCTTTTCTGGGGTTGCAGTTTGGCTCGCACCTCCTGTGGGTCGGCGTCCTCATGGCCTTTGTTGCCGTCTATGCCTCCCTGTCCGGCCTGTGGGGAGTATCCGTTACCGATGTTCTCCAGTTCTTCCTGGCAATGACGGGGACCATCGTCCTGGCCGTCATCGCGGTTAATATTCCCGAGGTGGGGGGCCTGTCCGGAATGAAAGAGAAACTGCCCGAATGGGTCTTCCGGTTCACCCCCTCCGTGGGGAGCGGACAACCCTCTGTGGGCGGTGCCCTTTCGTTGACCGTTCTGGGCTTTGTCGCCTATCTCGGGGTTCAGTGGTGGGCCTCATGGTATCCCGGCGCCGAACCCGGCGGCGGGGGATACGTGGCCCAGAGGATGATGTCGGCCAGAAACGAAAAACATTCCCTGTTCGCCACCCTCTGGTTCATTATCGCCCACTATGCCGTCCGTCCCTGGCCCTGGATTATTGTCGCCCTGGTATCGCTGACCGTTTATCCGGACCTTCCCCTCGAAAGTAAGGGGGAAGGCTTTGTGATGGTCATGAGAGACTATCTCCCTGCCGGACTTCTGGGGCTCCTTCTGGCCGCATTTCTCGCGGCCTATATGTCGACAATCTCCACACAGCTGAATTGGGGAACCTCCTACGTTGTCAACGATTTCTACCGCCGCTTCTACCGGCGGGATGGAAAGGAACATCACTACGTGGGCGTCTCCAGGATCACCACCCTTGTCATCATGATCATTTCGCTGATGGTAACCTCAAAGCTCGACCGAATCAGCGATGCCTGGGCCCTTATTCTTGAATTCAGCGGAGGCATCGGTCTGGTCCTCATACTCCGGTGGTTCTGGTGGAGAATCAACGCCTGGTCGGAGATTTCAGCCATGGTGGCCCCCTTCCTCATCCTCCCGTTTATCAGACCCATCCTCCCTTT
>JBHIEY010000030.1:0-17122 GCA_046861835.1 Fidelibacterota bacterium
AAGGTAAGGATGGGGGTGAAAGGCACCCATCAAATCTTTGTTGACACGACACTAGAGCCGCCCCAGAATATTCCGGTCGTTGAAGCCACTCGATATCACCATTCGGCTTAGCGATAAATCCATCAACGCTTGTGGCAATATAGACTGAACATTTGATGCTCATAGCTTCCTTTCTCTAGGCGCATAACATTGCCGGTAGGTGGAAAGGTTTGCACTATATGAGGTATATGAGGCTTATAGGCTGGAAAATATTCTGTGTATTAGCAGAACAACATTCGATGAGTGGAAAATGTTGTGTAACCTTTCCATGTAACCGTCTCACCTCTGGGTTATGATGCAGATTACCTACATAATCTATGGCAAACAAGAATAAGATCGGGGCAAAATTCAAACCAGACACCGATCTGAAACTCCTGGACCAGGTCCGACAGGTGATGCGGTATCACCACTACGCCTACCGCACTGAGAAAAGCTACTGCGACTGGATCGTCAGATATGTGAAATTCCATATAGTTTCGCCACTCACTTGCTTGAAAATGGGGTCAACATCCGCGCAGTTCAGGAACTGATGGGACACGCCCATGTGAAAACAACTGAGATCTACACGCACGTGATGGAAAAAGACCTGGAGGATGTTCGAAGCCCCCTGGACGTCATCCAAGATCAAGAACAGACTACTTCGTAGGAACGGTTAATCGAAATAATTTCATACCTACCTGTTACCTCAGGGTGAAACAGGCAACAATCCGTAAGGACGTCACCCTGACCTCCGCAAAGTGTTGCCTTTGGACCGGCGGGGACGTAGATTCATCCGCTCATTGACAGGGCGGTTTCGGGAGGGAAATCCGTGAAAATCGGATACAGCCCCGCTACTGTGATCGCTTAGGAGCTTCCACAAAGCCATTGTCCCGCCCCGGCGGGGTGAGAAGGCAGAAGGTCTCCGGTGAGGCGTCAGTCAGGAAACCTGCGAAACCGCGGTTCTCGCTTGTCCGCCGGCCGGCGGAGTAACACTTTCGAGGGAGAAGGAGAGAATCATGAAATCCTGCCACTTCACCTTTCCGCTATTCCTTTTAGTCCCCTGGCTCCTTGCCCACACTCTGGTGGGCTCACCAGTGAGGATCCTCACAGGCCAGATCACCAATGAGAAAGGAGACCCCGTTCCCTATGCGGAACTCTACCTGCCTGAGCTGGAATGGGGAACGACGACGGACAGGGACGGACGCTTCAGACTGTCCTACGACCCCCAAAAAGGAACGCGTCTTGACGTTCGCCACTCGGCCTACAAGCCGGTGACGATTGATCTGAATACCCTCACCACACCCAGGCTTGACGTGTCCCTGTCGCCACGGACCTACCACTTTGATCCCGTCACGGTGGAAGGAAACCTGTACGGGAAAGGGAGTCTTGCCCTGCCGGTCCCGCACAGGGTCTTCCCCTTCAATCGGCAACCAGGCTGGGGGAACAGCGTGGGGGAAAGACTGGACCGGCGGGGGATTCAGATCAAGGACTACGGAGGACCCGCCGGTCTCAAGACCGTCGCCTCCCCGACGGGCTATGGCGAACACATTCTGGTGATGCTCGACGGACTCCCCCTCAATTCGCCCCAGCATGGGGGATTTGACTTCAGCAGCCTCCCTGCAGAACTCCTGAAACAGGGGGAATACTACGACGGCCACGGATCGTCCCTGTATGGGTCCAACGCGGTGGGGGGAACCCTGAATCTCCTGCCGTATGACCACGGGCCCCTGTTGTTCCGGCTCAAATCGGGATCTTTCGGCGAAAAAGGAATTGCCGGCTGGCTGCCCATCGCCTTGGGAAACGCCAATGTCTCTCTGTATGGAAACAGCTACGAGAATACAGGAGACTTCCGTTTCTCCCGCCCGGGGCGGAACGGAATACGATCGAACAACGATTTCGGACAAACGGCGTTTGCCCTGGCCGTTTCCCGGTCCTTCAGTCAACTGTGGAAGGTCACCTATTTCGGTCTGGGAACAAAGACATCCCGGGGAGTAGCCGGGTCACTTCAGTTTCCTTCGCCTTCGGCGAGAAAAACCAACAATGACCGCATGCACCTCCTTTCTCTCCGGGGGATTTCGGGACTGGGCCAGAGTGAGATTTATCTGGGCCTCGTCGATACGTACGAACATTACACGAATCCGGATTGGCAGGTGGATTCAGAGCACATCGTGTCGTCGTGGATTCTTCGAGTGGTTCAGCGATTCCCGGAAAAGAGAGCCTTTCGAAACTCCATGATTGTGGAAGCCCGCCGCCAGGGGGTGGACAGCGATGATGCGGGAAACCACCGGACCACCCTGGGCGCTGTCGGAGGTCTCTCCCAGCTTCACGTGACCTCCAACCTCGAGCTGTCCCTGACAGTGAGAAGCGAGATTGGCGGCGACGGAAAATCTCCCGTCACCACCGGCGGTCTGGGACTTCGGTGGAAACCGCATTTCCAGGATCTGAAATCGATCATGGTGAATGCGGGCACCAGCTACCGGAATCCCACCTTCAACGACCGGTACTGGGAGGACCCTTCCGGCTTCTCCAGAGGCAATCCGGATCTTTCATCGGAGCGGGGCCGCTCAATACATGTGGGAATGGACGGGGTTGTCCCTTCCCTTCCGTGGATAACCATGGAGGGAGTCGCCTACCACTTTCTTACCCGGAACCTGATTCAATGGACCCCCGATGAAAATTTCGTCTTTTCGCCAGAAAACCTTGCCAGCACGGAATCTTTCGGGATGACGTTCACCACCGGGATTGATCCCCCCACGATTCCTCTCAGACTCACCTCAACCACCAATTTGAACCACAGTCGTCTCCTCAGCAGTGGGCCGGATCAGTACGACGAGTTGCTGTACGTGCCCCGGTTTTCCCAATGGGTGGAACTGGAGTATACCGCCGGAACCGTCGAAATCATCGCCACATACCGTTATATGGGGAGACGGCGTTACCGCTACGCTGACAATCCGGAGACAGCCCCTCCCTTTCTTGACCCTTACCGGCGCCTGGACGTATCTGTGGCCCTGGCGGGGCCCCGTGTCCATAAGATTGCGACCCGCTTCGTGATAGGGGCCAGAAACCTGGAGAACCGTCAGGACCAGGAGTCTGTGTTCGGATATCCCGAACCGGGAAGGGCCCTGTTCGCCCGACTTGTGCTGCAGGGACAATAGCCTGCCGATTTGCCGGGACGGGCCCGGGAGATGGAAAACGCCTAATCCGTGAAGCGCCAGGCGAATTCGAGAAACGCCAGTCGACCGGGTGCGGGAAACAACGGCGTGGCGGTAAGAGTGAGCTGATCTGCAGAAATCTCCGTTCCCGTCACGTTCTGGAAAAGATTGCGACCGGCGTAGAGAAGATTGATCATGGTGAAGGCCACTTCAAAGGTGGAGATCACGGCCTCGAACCGTACGTTGATCACCCCGCTCCAGTCCTGCGGATAGAGGTACCGCACATCCCGGAAGTCCTCGTACCCGAGACGGAGAAAGGGATCCCAGACGAACGGGCGTCTTCCCCCCCATACGTGTCCCCACAGTTTCATCCCGGCGTCCAGCCGTCCCTCAAAGAAGAATTCCCGGAACAGCAGAGCCACCCTCCCCTCGTGCTGAATTCCGTTTCCCCAGCCCGGCCGGTTTGACAGAAAGGAGAGACCCCCAAATTCCAGCCACCACCGGCGGAAATAGTTGATTCTTCCCATCCATGAGATCCCCTCGATGGTGCCGCTCTCTTTCGTGACCAGCCGGGTAACCTCGGGCATTTCGAACGTCCACTGCCTGATGAAGGTGTAATGGGGTTTCGCCCGGGAAACGAAGAACTCCAGGGTCATTCTCCACCGGCTGAATTCGCTGTCCAGACCCAACTTTGCCACCGTACGAACCTGGCTCACGGCAGCGGAATCGGGAACAACGGTCGGAATCGTATTGCCAGTAACCGGAACCGGACGAAATCCGAAGGGCTTCCCGTTCCACTGAAACGGGAGGGAGTAAAGGGAACGGCCGACCGATGCAAACAAGCCGAACCCGGCAGGGTGATAGCGAACCCTTCCCTCGTATACCAGTGCCCACCGGTCAGGAGGGATCACCCCTCCCCCTATGGCCATCCGGGCAGACCACCTTTCCTCCTCGCGCTGAAGTCCCGTTTCCTGAATCAACAGTGTCCGGTGCCGGTTGCCCAGGGTGTCGGAACTCATGGCCGACGTCTTCCCAACCGTCTCAAGAAAGAGGCCGGTTCCTCCGGTCAATGAACGACGGTACAGGGATCTTATCCGGTAGGAAACCAGGTCTGCCGACCAGCGGGGAAGCGGTTCCAGCGGAGTCATGCCGATCCGTTGGGAGAAGAAAGAGGCCACGATATCCCACGACCGGTCTTCTTTTCGGAGTCCGTAGCCCACACCTCCGGCCACGATCCTGTCCGATCGAAGGGCCCCCTTCGATACGCGGGTGGGCGTCGAACGGGGAACGGCATCCGATGTCCGGAGATAGGTCAATCCGAACTGCCACCGGCTTCCCCGGAGCGGAGAATACGACATCTCCCACCGGTAGTTCTGCTGAATCGTGCCGTCTGCAAACTGGAACCGTGTGGGTCCCAGGAGTCCGTACTGGCCATCGAAACTCCGTTTGAGGCCCTGGAACCGGGTGGAATGATTCCCCTTTTGGCTGTAGGTCACATCAAACGCGAACTCGTCAAGGCTGAAGTCACCCCGACGGTACCAGATGGCACTTTTCACCGTCGATTGGTTCTCTCCGGGTTGAGGCCGGTCGGGGAAAGGAAAGGCATACCTCCGGGACCAGTGGGCAAAATTTCCATCCATGAAGATGGAACCGGATTGAGTATCCTGACCCCACGCCGGGAAGCCGTACCTGTGGACGATTCCCCAGTGTCCGCTCCATTCAAATGGGAGGATGCCGAATCCGGAACTGTCGGGCTCCAGGCCCACAGGACCGGTCAGGCTCCCGGCGCTGGCGAAAGGGACGGCACCGAACCCTGTCGCCGCCATTATCACGATCACACGAAGGTGTTTTTTCCGGGAGGAAGGACAATGAGACCGGAAAGGGGAACCGTTCATGGCCCTTCCTTTCCGGCAAGAGTGCGGCGGAAAACCTGGGGCAGGGCCGTGGCGAAGATAATGGCGTTTGACACTTGATGCAGGACGGTAAATCCCATCCCGGTGACATAGATGGCCACCGTCTGCCGGAACTCAAATCCCATGGCGACGGGATAGCTGAGCGTCGTAAGGGTATCGAATACAAACGTGAGTATGGCACCTGTGGCCCCAATAAGAATGATCTTGGGCATGGGCCAGTTCTTCGAGTTGAAGATCCTCCGGAAAAGCCCTCCGGTGAATCCCACCAGACCCATCCCGATGAGCTGGCTCACCAGCAACGGCAGAAACACGAGTCCCGATCCCAGCGGGTTGGCCGTGCTGAATACGAACTCGCTCAACAGCCCCACCGTCACGCCCCACGCGGCACCCAGGGATACGCCGCTGACGAACACAACGGCGGTAATGAGCTCCACATTGGGAATCAACACGAGGGCGAATCCGCTCCCCACCGCCAGGGCGGTGAACATTCCAGCCCTGGCCAGTTCACTCAGCGGGGATTTGTTTCCCCTGGAGGGTCTCGATGGGGAGGTCACAATGGTTCGTGAATTAACAGCCGGCTTCAGAAAATGTCAAGGCATACCATGCCCCTGAGCATGGCGTTGCTAATAAGAAGGCCGGGGCATAAATTGACTCCGGAAAGATGACCACCACAGATGAAGGGTATGCCCTGATTGATCACACCGCAGATGTCGGGGTGGAGGTCTGGGCGAGGGATTTCGCCGGCCTTCTCGTCCATGCGGGTGAAGCCCTCTTCAGCATCATCACAGATCTTTCCTCCGTCAGGAAAGCAATCCGGACAGACATCAATCTGGAGCCGGGAGAGAGGGAGGAGGTGATGCGCAGCTGGCTGGAGAATCTTCTGTCCCAGTTTAACCGGAAGGAAATGCTCTACTCCAGATTCACCGCAAAGGAGTTGAATGAAAGAGGGATAAAAGCCCGGGCGTGGGGTGAGGTTTTCGACGTCCGGCGTCATCCCATTCATACCGAAATCAAAGGGATCACCTACCACCAGTTTCGCGTTCGCCGCGATCTTAAAGCCCCGGAATGGACGGCCCGGATAATCTTTGACGTATGAGCGACTCAGAACTCCACCAGATCTCCGATCACCTGTGGGAGATTCCCAGGTCGGGAGGTATGAGGGTTCCCGGACGGATCTATGCCAGCAGACTGCTCATAAAGGAGATCGAGAATGATCCCTGTGTGGAACAGGTGAAAAACGTGGCTCACCTACCCGGTATCGTTCACTTCTCGCTGGCCATGCCCGATATTCACTGGGGATACGGCTTTCCCATCGGCGGCGTGGCCGCCATGGAGGCGGAAGAAGGTGTCATTTCTCCTGGCGGCGTGGGATACGATATCAACTGCGGCGTTCGCCTTCTCTCCACCGCCCTGGCAGCGGACGACATCCGGGACAGAATCCGTCCCCTGTTGGCCCAGCTGTTCCGGGACATACCCACCGGGGTGGGGTCACACGGCGCCATACCGAACTTGAGCCGCAAACAACTGGACAGATTGCTGGCCGAGGGTGCCCGGAGAGCTGTCGGCATGGGGTACGGCCGTCCGGAGGACGTTCAATTCATTGAGGAGCAAGGGTGCCTCGAGGATGCCGACCCCGCCCAGGTGAGCCCCCAGGCCAAAGAGCGGGGTAGCAAACAGATCGGTACTCTCGGTTCAGGCAACCATTTTTTGGAAGTTGATGTGGTGGAAGAACTCTACCATCGGGAAGCCGCCAATCTGTTCGGACTCACCGAGGGCCAGGTGGTCGTCATTATTCACACGGGATCCCGGGGGCTGGGATACCAGGTGTGCGATGACTATCTGAAATCCACACAGCGGGCGGTGGAAAAGTACTCCATTGAACTTCCCGACCGGCAGCTGGCCTGCGCGCCCATCAAATCCCCCGAGGGGCAGGCTTACCTGGGGGCCATGCGGGCCGCGGCCAACTTCGCTTTCGCCAACCGGCAGGTACTCAAACATCTTGCGGAACAGGCCTTTGCGAAAGCACTCAATCTCACGACCCGGGATCTCAACATGCGCCTTATCTACGATATCTGTCACAACATTGCGAAGTTCGAGGATCACGAGGTGAACGGGAAAAGGTGCCGGGTGTGCGTCCACCGGAAGGGGGCCACCCGGTCATTCGGTCCCAATCATCCGGAACTTCCCGAGACGTACCAATCCGTCGGTCAACCCGTCCTCGTTCCCGGTGACATGGGGCGCTACTCCTATCTCTGCGTCGGAACGGAAAAGGCCATGTCGGAGACCTTCGGGTCATCGTGCCACGGTGCCGGACGGATGATGAGCCGCAGGAAATCGAGCAAGGTGAGCCGGTCCATGAATTTAATCGAGGAGCTCCGTTCCCGGGGGGTGGAAATCATGGCCAGGGGAAAGCGAACGATCGCCGAGGAAATGCCCCACGCTTACAAGGATGTCGCCCAGGTGGTGGACGTCATGGATTCAGCCGGTATCAGCCGGAAGGTAGCCAGGTTCAAGCCCATGGGTGTGATCAAGGGGTGAAATCCAATCACAGTAAGGAGTTCTCATGAAAACCGTAATTGTACTTGCCATGCACGGAGCGCCGCCCGTCGATTTCCCGGAGGATGAGATGCAGGAGTACTTTTCGCTCCACAACCGCATTGAACACGCCCGGGGAAGATCAACCGCCGACCTTGAGAAACGATACGTCCACCTGGAAAACAAGATGCGTCGCTGGCCCCGGACCCCTGAGAATGATCCCTTCCACGCCGGTTCCCTTGAACTGGGCACACACCTGAAGGAGGCGACCGGTCAGGAGGTGGTGGTGGGATTCAACGAGTTTTGTGCCCCCTCCGTCGACGAGGCCCTGGACCGGGCGGTCAAAAAGGGGGGCAAGAAAGTGGTGGTGATCACCCCCATGATGACCCGGGGCGGAGAGCACTCGGAGAGGGATATTCCGGGTTCCATTGAGAGGGCTAAGACGAAATACCCCGACACGCAGTTCGTCTATGCCTGGCCCTTTGAAACTGACAGGATCGCAGCCTTTCTGGCGGAGGAGACCCGGCGCGTCCTCGATGGAAACGGGTAGTCAACCGCCGACCCTTCCCGTTCGCGAACCCGGGGTCAATCTTCCCCCCCTTAAACCCCGAGGGCTTTACCTGATTCCCGAAAGCGGTGAAACATCGATTTCCGGGGGAATCCCTCACCGGTCCAGGGTGCCGTTACGGTAGTCCAGGAACGCCTGACGCAGCTCTCCCTCCGTATTCATTACAAAGGGTCCTGCCCTCGCCACCGGCTCGCCAAGGGGCATTCCCGCAAGAAAAAGAAACCGTCCCCCTCCCCGACCGTATGCCTCGACCGAATCCCCCTCACCAAGAATAACAAGATCTCCCGCCCGGACCTCGCGCAATTCTTCCGCGGGACCGAAGCCCGCAACTCCCTCATACACGTAACAAAAACAGTTGGACTCCATGGGGAGGGACCTGGAGAATCTGGCCGAATCCTCCAGACGAACATCGAGATATTGAATGGCGATGTGGGTTTCCGCCGGACCGGTTTCCCCACCGTAGTCTCCCGAAATCACCCGGACTCTTACCCCATTGTCCGCGGCCTCGGGGATCCTTTCGCCCGGGATGTCCTGATAGCGCGGCTCGATCATTTTCTTGTCGCGGGGAAGGTTAACCCACAACTGGAACCCCCACAGGAGTCCGCGGTCAATCTCCGGCATTTCGCTGTGGATGATACCCCGGCCGGCCGTCATCCACTGCACCGATCCCGCCGTCAGAAGACCCTCGTTTCCCCGGGAGTCCCGGTGGCGGAAGCGCCCGTGAAGCAGGTAGGTGACCGTCTCAAAACCGCGATGAGGGTGGGACGGAAATCCCCCAATGTAGTCGTCGGGATTATCACTCTTGAATTCATCTAGCAACAGGAAGGGGTCCAGATAATCCAATAGCGGCGTTCCGAGAACACGGGTGAGGTTTACCCCCGCCCCATCCGTCGCCGGCATCCCGCTGATGACACGAGTGGCCTTTCGAATCATGGCAATCCTTTCTCGTCCTTCTTGGGTTTCAGGCACCCCCCGGAACCGCCGTCATGATAATCACAATTGAAGATGGTAAACAAGGTCTTTGTTTCCTTAGATTACCGAAGGTCATTGCGAGTCCCGATTCTATCGGAAGGAGGCAATCTCCTGCGTTGGGCATTCCCCTTGATGAAACCCATGAGCTGAGGTCATCAAATGAAGGTATCGGACCTGTTCGTAAAGTGTCTGGAAAATGAGGGCGTCACCCACGTGTTCGGCGTCCCCGGAGAAGAAAACGAAGATCTGTTGTTTTCCCTGGACGAGTCCCCTATTCAGTTCGTTCCCACCCGCCATGAGCAGGGGGCCGCATTTATTGCCAACGTCTGGGGACGGCTCACCGGGAAGGCCGGGGTCTGCCTCTCCACCCTGGGCCCCGGTGCTACGAATCTGGTGACAGGGATCGCCGATGCCAACCTCGACAAGGCTCCGGCGGTGGCCATTACCGGCCAGGGCGGACTTTCCAGGCTCCATCATGAGAGTCACCAGTACGTGGATGTCGTGAACATGTTCCGCCCCATTACCAAATGGAATCACGCCATATCCACACCGGAAATCGTCACGGAAGTTGTGAGGAAAGCCTTCAAGATTGCCGAAATGGAGAAGCCGGGGGCGACCCACATTGAACTGTCGGAGGACGTGGCCAAACGGGCCGTGGAAGGGAATCCGGGCCCCCTGGTTGCCCGAAAAGTCCGCCGCCCCGGAGCCGATTATAAAGCGATTAACCTCACCGTGGACCTTCTCAAGAAGGCCAGACGTCCCCTCATCATGGCCGGAAACGGCGCCATCCGGAAACTGGCCAGCAAACATCTTACCCAGCTGGTTCAGAAACACCATATTCCCGTTGCCCATACCTTCAGGGGGAAGGGAGCCGTGTCCGACAGGATGGATGAATCCCTCCTTGCCATCGGACTGGGACTGAAGGATTTTGTGAGGGAGGCGGTGGAACTGTCCGACCTTATCCTTACCGTGGGGTACGACATCGCAGAATACCCCCCGGAACGGTGGAATCCCGGGGCCGATAAACCCATCGTTCATATCGACTTTGTGCCGGCGGAAGTGTATACCCACTACACCCCGAAGGTGGAGGTGGTGGCCGATATTTCGGGCTCCCTGTGGGAACTGAATACGCGGCTTCAACATGAGGATCTCCGCTACGACTCCGGGTGGTACGGTCCCATCCGCCGGAAGATTTTGAATGACATCAATTCCTATGAATTGAAACGGGGGGATCCCTTCACCATCCCCGGTACCCTTAACATCCTGAGAAGAATCCTGGATGACGACGCCCTGGTGATCAGCGATGTGGGGAGCCACAAACTGTGGATCGCCAGGAATTTCCCCACTTACTGCCCCAACGGTGTTATCATCAGCAACGGCCTGGCGAGCATGGGCATCTCCCTGCCCGGGGCCATCGCCGCGTCCCTTATCGATCGTGACCGGCAGGTGGTGGCGGCCATGGGGGACGGCGGATTCCTGATGAATTCCCAGGAGTTGGAAACTGCCCGGAGACTGGGTGTGGCCTTTACCGTGATCATATTTAACGACAACGACTACGGCCTGATCAGCTGGAAACAGAGGATGTCTCGCGGGAAGTCGGTCTGCACCCGAATCGGAAATCCCGACTTTCCCGCTTATGCGGAAAGCTTTGGCATCCGGGCCTTCCGGCCCGGTAGCGTGGCCGAACTGGCAGACCAGCTCAAAACCGCCATCACCTCAAAGGAACTATCCCTAGTGGAAATCCCGGTGGACACCCGGGTCAATGATCAGCTGGTGCAGAAACTGAGCGCATACTGGGAGGGAGAATCATGACCATTCAATCCGTTAACCCCACCACGGGCGAAACCATCCGCACCTATCCGGAAATGTCGGGAGAAGAGGTGAAAGCGATTCTGGACAGGACCCACCGGGCTTTTCTCGACTGGAGACGGACCACTTTCGCCGAACGGACGCCCCTCATGAAGCGGGCGGCCTCGATTCTCCGCCACCGGGCACAGGAGTATGCCGGGCTTATGGCCGATGAAATGGGAAAACCTGTGGCTCAGGGCGTTGCGGAAGCGGAAAAGTGTGCCTGGGCATGCGACTACTATGCGGACAATGCCCCCAC
Source organism: Fidelibacterota bacterium (assembly GCA_046861835.1). GTDB lineage: Bacteria > Fidelibacterota > Marinisomatia > Marinisomatales > S15-B10 > JBHIAI01. Next base: position 11,266 of record JBHIEY010000030.1, read on the forward strand.
CTTTCTTGAACCCGAACCTGTGGAGACGGACGCCACGAAAAGTTTCGTCACCTTCCAGCCCCTCGGTGTAGTTCTGGCGGTGATGCCGTGGAACTTCCCCTTCTGGCAGGTGTTCCGTTTTGCCGCTCCGGCCCTCATGGCAGGCAACGCCGGTGTGCTTAAGCATGCGTCAAATGTTCCCGGCTGCGCCCTCGCCATCGAAAACGTCTTTCAGGAGGCGGGGTTTCCCGAAGACGTTTTCAGAACCCTCCTTATCGGAAGTGGACAGGTAAGCTCCGTGATCGAAGACGGCCTGGTGAAAGCGGTGACCCTGACCGGCAGTACGCCGGCGGGCAGAGCGGTAGCTGGCAAGGCGGGAGAAATGCTGAAGAAAAGCGTGCTGGAATTGGGAGGGAGCGATCCGTACATCATCCTGGAGGATGCCGACCTGGAAAAGGCCGTGTCGACGTGTGTGAAGAGCCGGCTCATCAATTCAGGGCAGAGCTGCATCGCCGCCAAACGCTTCGTGGTCGTGGAATCCCTCCGTGAACCCTTCGAACGGCTCTACGTGGAACAGATGTCCAGGTCACGCATGGGAGACCCTAAACAGAAGGAGACGGAAGTGGGACCGCAGGCCCGCCGTGACCTGAGGGACGAACTTCACGGGCAGGTGCAAAGGAGTATCGAAAAGGGAGCCCGGTGCCTTCTTGGAGGAAAGATCCCTGAAGGAAAGGGAGCCTTCTATCCCCCCACGGTTCTCACCGACGTGGGACCCGGGATGCCGGCCTACGAGGAGGAACTGTTCGGACCTGTGGCATCCATCATTCCGGTCAAAGACGAAGAGGAGGCCATCCGGGTGGCCAACGATTCCCCCTTCGGCCTCGGAGCGGCCGTCTTTACCGCAGACCGGGCCAGAGGCGAACGAACTGCCGCCGTTGAACTGGAGGCAGGGTCCTGCTTTGTAAACGATTTCGTCCGGTCAGATCCCCGCCTTCCCTTCGGCGGAATAAAAGAAAGCGGCTACGGCCGGGAACTGTCCCACTACGGAATCCGGGAGTTTGTCAATATAAAAACCGTCTTCGTGAACTAATCCGTTACGGCTTTTCTCAACGCCGTCCTCAAATCCAGAACGGCCCGGACATAGTTCACGGACGGGTTGTAGGCCAGAACCGCCTTCCAGTTCGAGGAACCCTGGGAAAAGGTCGTGTCACCCCTTTGGTATCCGTGGCGCACCAGATACGAGGCAATACTTCCCAATACGTCAGGCCACTGATACGGATGACGGATCCCGTCGCCGTCCATGTCAATGGAATAGTGATTGAAACTGGAGGGAATGAACTGGCCGTAACCGAATGCCCCTGCGTACGATCCATAAAGGGAATGGGGGGGAATAAAATTTGTGTAACAAAACTTCAGATACTCCGTCATCTCCTTTTCCGCCCATTTTTCCCTCTCGGGAAGTTTGTGAATGATGGTATGGAGGGCATTGAAGACGGAGAACTGCTCAGATTTTTCACCGTACTTGGATTCGATTCCCACAATACTGGTAAGCAGAAAAGGGTCCACTCCAAAACTGTCTGACACGGTTTCCAGAAGTAGATGATGGGTTTCATAGAACTCCGTCCCCGTGGCCACCCGCTCCGCGGTGACGAACAGTTCCCGGTACCGGTCGTACGAAAGTTTCTCAAAGGGGTGATTGAACCGGGAAACCACCTCGTCGTCGATCTTTATGGCGGGGTCGGAGAAGGTCTTTTCCAGAAAATCCGGAGGGATGCCCTCCTGCCGCAGTCTCGCAATCACCTCTCCATAGACCTGCCGGGCAAGATCATTGTGGGCAATCACGTCAACGAGCCGCGTTTCGACGTCCCGGGTCCACTCCTGGCCGGCCAGCCATGCCAGGTTGAAAGCTAAGCATACCAGAAGTTTCACGATCCGGCTCCCAATCTCTGGAGATTGGCGTACTTGGCAATGAGCTTCTTCTGCACGTTTCCCTGGAATCGTACCGAGATCTTCTGACTCTCGCCGGCGCCGCTGACCTCCGTAACCACCCCTTTGCCAAAAATACGGTGCTCGACTTTGTCGCCCCTCTTAAGATCATCGAAGGATGTGACTGTCCGGACTTCCCTCAGGGCATATCTCTGCGTGTCCTCGTCCTTCACGTACCGCTTGGTGACGGCAGATTGAAACGTGATGGCGTCGATAAGGTTTTCCGGAATTTCGTGGATGAAGCGGGACGCCATCCCGAAAGCAGGCACCCCCAGAAACCGCCGCCGGTCCGTGGCGTAATGAAGATAAGCCTTCTCCCTGGCCCGGGTCAGACCTACATAGAAAAGCCTTCTCTCTTCCTCCAGTTCACGAGGATCGTCCAGGCTTCTCGCCAGGGGAAACAGTCCCTCCTCAAGACCGGCAATGAAGACCACCGGGAATTCCAATCCCTTGGCACTGTGCAGGGTCATGAGCGTTACACAGTTTGACCGGTCGTCCCACGTATCGATATCGGTCAGAAGAGAAACCTCCTCAAGAAACTCCCGGATCCCGGCCCCCCTGTTCCGGGTGCAGAACTCGTGGATGCTGTTGACCAATTCATGGACGTTTTCCAGCCGTTCCATGGCCTCCGGGGTTCCCTGCTCCTTGTAGAATCTCACCAGCCCCAGCTCGTCCACCAGCACCCCGGCCAGTTCCGACGCGTCCAGGGACTCGCGGAGCTGCCGGTACTTTACGACGGTCTGGTAGAATTCCACCAGTCCCGCCGCCTGCTTTCCTTTGAGCCCCATGGCATCGGGGGATTCCAGGACCTCAAACAGCGGCCGGGACGCCTCAGCCGCAAATGTCTCACACTTTTCAATGGTCTTGGTTCCAATGCCCCGGGGAGGAAAATTGATGACCCGTTTCAGACTCACTGTGTCGAGAGGATTAATGATCAGACGAAGGTAGGCCAGAAGATCCTTCACCTCCTTGCGGTCGTAAAACTTGATCCCCCCCACGATGGTATAGGCGATCCCTCTGCGCCGGAGGGCTTCTTCCAGGGCCCGGCTCTGCGCATTCGTTCGATACAGAATGACAAAATCCCTGAACGTCCGTTTGTGATGAAGGATTTCCTTTTCCATCAGCTCCAGTATCCCTTCGGCTTCCTCCTCCTCATCGTGGGTGCACATGAGACCGATGTTCTCACCCCCCTCCCGTTCGGTCCACAACCTCTTCTCCGACCGAAACCGGTTGTGCCCCACCACGCTGGATGCCGCCGTCAGTATGGCCCGGGTGGAACGGTAGTTTTGCTCCAACTTGTATACCTCGCAATCGGGAAAGGCCGACTCGAACTCCAGAATGTTGGCGATATCTGCCCCCCGCCATCCGTAGATGGACTGATCATCGTCGCCCACGACGCAGATTCTGCGGTGCCCCTCCGTCAGCTTCCGAACAAAAAGAAACTGGGGGTGATTGGTATCCTGATATTCATCCACAAGAACGTACCTGAACCGGTTCCGGTACTTTTCCAGGACGACGGGGAACTCCTCGAACAACCGGAGGGGAAACAGCAGCAGATCGTCAAAATCGAGGGCATGATTGGCGTTCAGAATTCGCTCGTATTCGGGATAGATCTCTCCCACCGCCTGATCCACGGGGGAACTCCCGCTGCGGGCCGCCTGTTTCGGATCTTCCATCCGGTTTTTCATGAGGCTGATTCTGGCCTGAACCGCCTGGGGGGAGACCCCGTCGGCGGACGTGTCCAGATCCTTCAGGATAGACTTGATGAGGCTTACCTGGTCATCCACGTCATAAATGACAAAATCCCTCACCCCTCCCAACCGGTGGATTTCTTCCCGCAACAGGCGGGCACATACCGAATGAAACGTCCCTATTCTTACCCGGTTGGATGACACCCCCACGAGTCTGGACACCCTGTCACTCATTTCCTGGGCAGCCTTGTTGGTGAACGTCACCGCCAGAATGTGCTCCGGTTCATACCCTTCGTTCCGGATGAGATAGGCCACCTTGTGGGTGAGAACCCGTGTCTTGCCGGTGCCCGCACCGGCGAAGATCAGCACGGGCCTTCCCACTGCTTCTACGGCCTTCCGCTGGACCGTATTCAGATCGAAATCACTCACCTTTCTTCTTTTCGCTCAACCAGGTCTGTCGGGCTGCGGGCGGTCTTTTTCAGGCTCCTGCGGTATTTCTGGAACTTCCGCTTGGCTCTCAAGTGCTCCTTTTCCGTCCGGCTGAAAGTATGATACCCGTCCCCATTGGCCACAAAATAGAGATAGTCCACATCGGCGGGATAGAGGGCGGCCACGATGGATTCCCGGCCGGGACTGTTGATGGGACCCGGAGGAAGCCCATGATAAAGATAGGTGTTGTAGGGGGAATCGATTTCCAGGTCCCTGTTGAGGATTCGCCGGGCTCCCCCCTTTATCAGATACTGGATCGTCGGATCCGCCTGAAGTTTCATCCCCTTTTTGAGACGATTGTGATACACCGCACTGATGATGGGCCGTTCTGAATCGTAGATGGCTTCCCCCTCGATAATGGAGGCCAGCGTCACCACCTCCAACTCCGTCATTTCCAGCTCCCCGGCCCGGTGCCTCAGGGAGTCATCGTAGATTTCACGGAATTGATCCACCATGATCTTAAGGATATCCTTTCCGCTCTGGCCCTCGTAAAAGTGGTAGGTTTCCGGATAGAGAAACCCTTCCAGGGAGGGGACGTCAAGCTGAAGGCTCCGGATAAACCGGGAATCGCTGCAGAGGGCCAGAAACTCCTCCGATTCCAAGCCGAGCCGGCCCTGCAAAAGAGCGGCTATCTGTTCCAGCGTGCTTCCTTCGTGAATCGTGATCCTGTGGATAACCGGGGTGCCGTTTACCAGTTGGTGAATGACCGCGAAGTTCGACCGGGCAGGGCCCACGGAAAAGACTCCCGCCTGGATGGATCGTTCGTACCCCATGAGTTGTGTGGCCAGTACGAAAGCGTCGGGGTTGTCAACCACTCCTTCCGACTTCAGAAGCCGGGCGATCTCCTGGACGGACGACCCTTTTGCCACCTCAATCTTTACAGGATCGTCCCGGGGAGGAAGGGGCCAGAAAACAACGAGGGCGTAAAATGTTGCGGCGGAAAAAATCACCACGGTAAGAACGAAACCGATAGTGCGGTAGGCGCTATGATCTGCCATATTATTGGGGGTCTGAGGGGTGCCAAATTTAGAGACAATCCTCCCCCGAATCAATCTGTTTTCCCCGGACAATGCAACCTCCGGGCTCCGCAGGACCAATCGCCAGGAATGGCATGGAGTACCTCTTTGATTGAACGAACAGGGGATTGTATATTCCTCCCGCTGTGGCCGGGAAAAAACAACCTGAACACGATCCGTTTAAGGGGTGGGCGTTCACCCGCAGGAACTATCTCTTGTTCGGGATGGGGGTCTTGATCATTATTCTCGGTTACGTGATCATGGCCACGGGGGATGTGAACAGCTTTCAGGCCTTGACTCTGGCCCCCATCTTGCTCTTTCTGGGGTATCTGGTGATCATTCCTGCATCCCTCCTGTACCGGGATAAATCGGCACCTCAAGGAAAAAAGGCGGCGCCGAAGACGTGATGCGTGGGCGTAATGCGTAATTCGTGGGACGTATTTCAGCTCCTTACGCAGGATGTAGCGGTACAGAAACGCCCGGTTCTCGACCGGCTCATCGAGTGGGATAGGATTTAGGGATTCTCCCGGAAGTCAACATCCGGCAACGAAAATGGTCTCTCCCCCGCCCCCTTTCCATACGCGACCTTCAACACAAGAGACCCAAACCATTGAAACGGAAGGGCGTTCCTCAGGAAAAGACGTATCCTTGCCACCGTCCCGATCACATACCTGAACCGGGGATTCCGGTCGTCGA
>JBHIEY010000144.1:0-4807 GCA_046861835.1 Fidelibacterota bacterium
TACCCTCACCGCAGGAACCCGCACCCTCACCCGGAAAATGGTGCTGCTGCGGTAGACTCTCCACGGTCAGTTCCAGGTCGGGACGGGGGGTCTTCCCCATATTACGATCCGTCACTGGCGCCGGAAGCCGGTTGGGTCTCCCCGGGGCGGCGAACCCAGGAGCGCCGCTCGTGAAACGACTCAATCCTTAGATTCGCCCAATCATCAATAATCTTCTTCACCCTCTCCAACTGCTCCGGCTGATCCGCCAGCCGCTCTTCCATCGACCTCACCAGCTCCTCCCGCAACGCCTCTACCTGACCGTGCGTGAGAATGGACTCTCTCTCCCATGACTCTTTCTGCGCCCGCCCGGCCTTCCTGGCCGATTCGGCCCGGTCCAGCTGACCCCTTCTCCCCTCCAGAAACGCCAGGAGAAACACCGCAACGACAATAATCCCGACAATGAGTTCGGTCATAGCCGTACCCCGCTATACATGGACAGGAATCCTCAGGACCGCCACCCAGTAGAAGATAACCATGACTGCCATCACCACAAGAGCCACCGGCCAGGCCGTGATGGCCATTCGAATAAAGTCCTTCGCCTCCAGCTGACCGCTGGCGTAGACAATGGAACTGGCCGGGGTGCCGATCACCAGCCAGTAAGCCATGGACGTGGCAATGGCAAGCCCCACCCCCACCAGGAGAGGATTCGTGCCGGAGGTCTGGGCCATATCGAGCACCAGGGGACCCATGACGGCCACGGTGGCTCCGGCGCTCATGAGGTTGGTGACCCCCGCACCGATAACAATGACCAGAAAGATCAGGGGGATGCCCGACTCGATCCCCAGGGGAGCCACAGAAGCGATGATGGTGTCGCCGAGCCATCCTGCGGCCCCGGACGACTTGAATACGGAACCGAGACTGATGGCACCGGCGTACAGCACAATTACCCCCCAGCTCACACGGGTTTCATAGTCCTTCCAGGAGGTGAGGCCCAGCACCATATAAAGAACGGCCCCCGTAATGGCAACCCCTCCCAACCCGAGGGAAAATCCCAGAACCTGCCTCGTGATAGTCTTGTCCGTGATCCACAGGTAAATGACCAGAAACATGACGGCCGCCACCAGCCACTGCTTCGCGGTCATTTTCCCGTGCTTTTCCAGATCCTGCCTTAAGGTGGAAACGGCCCCGGAGAGGTCGTTCACCTCCGGCCTAAAAAGGAGCGGCAACACGAACGCCATCACGGCGGACATGACCACCGTATAGAAAACCCCCATGGTGATCCACCTCATAAACGAGACCTCTATGCCAATGTTGGACAGAAAGCCTATCATGATAGCGTTCCGCGCTCCTCCCGTGGGACTCATGGGAGCCCCGATCATGCACCCTACGGCAATGGAAATCATGAGCAGCCTGCCCAGCCTGGGGGCGGGAACCGTTCTGTGAGTCAGAGTGAAAAGGGCCAGGGCGATGGGAACGTACATGGGGGCAATGGACGCCTCATTGATGAAGGCCGACGGTATCGCCGTGCCCAGGAGGATCCCAAGGACAATCATGCGCGTTCGTGTTCCCGCCAGATTCACCACCAGCATGCCGATCCGTTTGTCGAGACCGTATTTGACCAGTGCGGCGCCGATGGCGAGAGAACCGGCAATGAACCAGACGGCGTCGTGAGCGTAGGTGGAAACGATCCGCTCCGGCGGGGTAACCCCGAAGAAAAGCTGAACCAGCCCGATGATAAGGGCCACCGCCGGCATGGGAACGGCCTCCGTGGCAAAAAACACCACGCACATGGCCAGAAGGGCGACGATGGTCTGAATCTGGGTCGCCTTAAGCCGTATGGTCCCGGGATCGAGATCGCCGAACAGCGTCTCCGCCTTGTGAAGTATGGAGGCGGGAGTGGGAATGAGAAAACGGATGACCAAAAACAGGAGTATCCCCAGGATCAACCAGCGGAAATCGGTAGTCTTGGCAAACCCCCCCCGTAGAATTCTGTTGCTCAGCGGGCATCGGTTGAAGCGAAAATGGCGACCCTCACCCTGGGATGCAAGAAAAAAGGAGTTACTCGGGAAGGGACCACAGCAGCCTGCAGTGATCCTCGTACAGTTTTCTCACCGACGCCCATTCCTCATCATCCATAATGAAGTGGCCGACGACGTACCAGTGGTCCATCCGGAGGGGACCCCGAGTGTACCACCGGCCAGGCTGAAGGGGTTCACCGGGCCGGAACGGAATAACGGTATCGGGGCCGTTCAGACCGGTTGTGGGTCCGTACTGGGAAACGGTGTTTACGGCACCGTCATTCTCAAACCAGGTGGAATCGGTGGACGTTCCGTCGGCCCAGTAACCCGTATGCTTCCCCATCATCCGGGCCTTGGAGCGAAGCAAAAAATTCATGGTCTTATCGGGAACCTGAAAGCCGGTAGCCGTATCCCGATGGGTTGCACTGGTGACAAATGAAAAATAGTAGATATCCGGGTATGCCCTAAGATACGTGTTCAGTTCCCGGGCACCGTCAAGGCTCACATCCCAGGTGCCGATGTTCTTGGATTTCCAGAGGGGATGTTCCCTCAGCCTGCGGGTATAGTCCGACCACCGCTCACCCTCATGCCGCTTGAATCCCCACTGATCCAGATCGAAATTGTAAAAATCGGTCTCCACCACGCTGGCCACCGTGATCAGGAACCGATAGTAAGGGATGCTCTCCAGCTCCAGATCCAGCAATGTGGTCCCGTTATGGGGCGTGGATATCGTGGTGATGGACCTGATCCATCCCGTGTGGGATTGACCGAGCAGCGGACTCTCCTCCGGAGAGGTTTCGAGGGAGTCGGAGAAGAACCGGTTTTCCAGCAACCAGGCCAGCATCCGGGCTGTCTGACCCCCCATGCTGTGGCCGATGAGATGAACAGGATGATCGCTGTCCCACTGGGGATAGAGCCCCTCATAAACCTTCCCCTCCGGCTTCTGAATGATGCCGTAGGTGACGGCGTGACGCCTGCCGTAGTCCACCTGTCCCCCTTTGAGTTGATAGTACATTTCCACCGCCCGGTCCCAGTTGGAGGAGACGGGACCCACCGATACGGTATAGACGTCATACCCCAAAGACTTCAGATCCTCCTCCAGGTCATAGAAGCCACCCCAGTAATTGTACCCGGCCATTTCATCCGGTCCCCACCCTCTGAATCCGTGAACCAGGACAATGGGATAGCTGTTTTGCGCCGGAAGGGACGGGGGGACAAAAACCAGCAGGGTGGCAACAACGGTCGCGAGGATGGAGCCCCGTTTCATACGGGTAATTTAGTTCCTCTCCAGGTCCCTTTCGACAAAAAGGAAGAACAAGGGGAATTGATTTGCCGGGCCGTGACGCATAACTTCCTATCCGGTTCCATGAAGATTATCCAAGGGATTCTGTTCCCGGCGTTCCTGCCGTTCTCCTTGCTCCCCGGGCTGGCCGCCCCGGGAGTGGGGGATCCCTCGCAGCGGGAGGAGCGGACGCTGGACGGGGTTCACGGTGTCCGGTTCGGGATGGAATTGACGGAGGTTGTGGAATCCATTGCCCGGGAATACGGCGTCCGCCCGTCGCGACGGATTGAAGAAGCAACGGGGACCCGGCTCGAATACGACAATCTTAAGACGCCCCGGGGCCGTGTGGCCAGACTTCGCCTGCTGGTTCATCCCGTCCGGGGTCTTTTCTGGGTGGATGAGGAGCATATTCTCCGGTGGAACCTCCAGTTACCGGACCGCGACAATCTCGAGAGTCACGGACGGGCTCTGGCCGCCCTCCTGGGTGACCTCCGGTCCCGCTACGGTCCCGAACGGTTCCGGGGGAAACCGGAGCTGTCCCAGCGGTTCCGTCCCGACGACTTCGTTACCGCCAGCTGGCGTTTTCCCGGGGACCGGTGGATCCATGTGATCTACGAGCCCCAGGACTGGTCACTGTTTCCCGAGGTGAACACCCTGGTGGTTATCTACCGGGACTCGTCCCGGGATCCCCGGGGCCTCCGCCCCGGTTCCGGGGGAAGGAGTCAGGCACCCTCCCGGTCGCCCAATTCCTTCAGCAGTTCAAACCTGTAGATTCCCGTCCTGTGACCGTCTCCCCAGATGGGTTGAACGGCGTAATATCCCACGGGATTCAGCCCCACGAGATCGTATGCCCCTTCCCCTTTGGGAACGGCGGGGCCCTGCAGGACGTTGCCGAGGGCATCCGTTTCCCCGCTGCATTCCGCGCAGGGGCAGCGATCCCTCATTCGTTTCAGGGGAATGTAGCTTTCTTCCCCGTCGTTCCATCGTATTACCAGGATCCGGTTGATCACTTCGACCCGTTCAAATAAAAGAGGGATCACGGCTGTCGCCTCCTTGTTTCCTCATAACAATTCTATTAAATTTGCGTCGATAGGGGATGGGCAACAAGGTGAATTCCTGGAGGGTTCGTAGCTCAGCTGGTCAGAGCGCTACGCTCACATCGTAGAGGTCGCAGGTTCAAATCCTGCCGAACCCACGGTTATGATGGTCACGCCCCCGTGAAAGGACTTGGAATAACTTTCTTATTCCAAGCGCCGCCGCTGTTCAAGAACCACTGTGCACCTTTCAGGTGCACTTTTCGTATGGGCAGCAGAAGGTGACGAGCGAACTCGACCAGCTGATCAAACTCCAGGAAATTGACACGGCTCTCATGGAGCTTGAACAGCTGAAAGGCGATCTGCCGAAAAAGATAGACGATCTGACCCGCAGAATGGAACAGATAGAGAGGGCCCTGCAGAGGAATCAAGAACGTCTGAAGGAGCTGGAACTTGAGATCCGGCACACGCAGGGCGAAGAGGCGGATCAG
>JBHIEY010000145.1:0-4797 GCA_046861835.1 Fidelibacterota bacterium
CCATGGAAGGGGTGTTCCACCTGAATCTGGACGAATTCGGCCTGCGGAGATTCCTCAATGAAAACCTCTTCCTCGGCGGGGGGGAATAGCGTAGACATTGAGTTTTGACGGGGATATGATTAATTTTGACGCCGGCCGGACGTACGACCATGGACACCACCGAGCTGAAAGAACGGTTTCTTAGAGCCGACAAGAGACTTCAAGACCTCCGGGGGTATCTTTGACCTCTCTGCCCTGGAGTCCACCCTAAGCGAACTCAAGAAAAAAACGGTGCAGGAAAACTTCTGGGATCGTTCCACCCGGGCCCAGTCCATCCTGAAAAGGATATCTTCCATCGAGAAAGAGATTTCCCTCTGGGAGAAAGTCCAGAGGAAACGGGACGATATGGAGGTGTTTCTGGGCCTCGCGGAAGAGGAGGAGGGAAAGGACGGCTCCCTTTTCCGGGAAACGGTCCGGGAATTGGAGGCGTTCGAAGAGATGGTGGACGAGCTTGAAATCAAGCTCACCCTGAACGATCCCAAAGACCGGGAGGACGCCATCCTTACCATTCATCCTGGAGCCGGAGGCACCGAATCGCAGGATTGGGCCAGTATGCTCTACCGTATGTACGTCCGGTGGATTGAGCGGCACGACCTGGAGTACGATGTCATTGACTATCAGCCGGGCGAAGAGGCGGGACTCAAGGATGTCACGCTGGAAGTCCGGGGGGACTATGCCTACGGACTTTTGAAATCGGAGATGGGAGTTCACCGGCTGGTCAGAATCTCCCCCTTTGATGCCTCCCGCCGCCGCCACACCTCTTTCGCCTCCGTCTTTCTCTATCCTTCCGTAGACGAAGAAATCGAAGTTGTCATCCAGCCCGATGATCTGAGAATTGACACGTACCGGGCCAGCGGTGCCGGCGGTCAGCATGTCAATAAGACCGATTCCGCGGTACGCATTACCCATCTCCCCACGGGGATTGTGGTTCAATGTCAGAACGAACGGTCACAACACAAGAACAAGGCCAACGCCATGAAAATCCTGAGGCTGAGGCTGTACCAGAAAAAGCTGGAGGAGCAGGAGGAGTCCATGAAGGAGCTCGAGAGCCAGAAAAAGGACATCGGCTGGGGACGCCAGATCCGTTCTTACGTCTTTCACCCGTATACCCTGGTGAAGGACCACCGCACCGGGATCCAGGCCACCGATGCCAAACGGGTCCTCGACGGTGATCTGGACAGGTTCATCCGGGCTTACCTCCTGCAGCACTCCTCATCCTGAACCGGGACGGCCGGTGGCATCGGCACGGAAAGACCAGAGTCTGAGACAGATTATCCGCTACCGGGCGGAAAAGGTGAAACGCCTCAAAGAGATGGGCGTTAATCCCTATCCCTACCGGTTCGACGTTACCCATACATCGGTCCAGATACGGGAGGAATTCAACCGGTTGAAAGGTACCACGGTCCGGGTGGCGGGGAGAATCGTATCGTTGAGAAGAATGGGCAAAGCCGCCTTTTTTCACCTTCAGGACCAGCGGGGAAAAGTCCAGGTCTATATCAAGCGTGACGCCGTCGGCGACGACGCCTTTGAAGTTTTCTCCCTCGTGGACATCGGCGACCTGGTGGGCGTTGAGGGAACCGTCTTTGCCACAAAGACGGGTGAGATCAGCGTCACCGCGGTCACCTTTAGTCTGCTGTGCAAGAGCCTCCGTCCGCTGCCGGGCACAAAAAAGAGGGGGGAGGAATCGTTTCACCCGTTTCATGACAAGGAACAACGGTACCGGCACCGCCATCTGGACCTCATCGTGAATCCGGAGGTGAAGGAGGTATTCCTGAAACGGGCCAGTATCATCGCTGCTATCCGTCAATTCCTCGACGGCGAAGGATTTACGGAAGTGGAAACGCCGGTGCTGCAACCTGTCTACGGGGGAGCGTTCGCCCGGCCTTTCAAGACGACACACCACTCTCTTGACCGGGACCTTTATCTCCGGATCGCCGACGAACTCTATCTCAAGAGGCTCATTATCGCGGGATTTGATCGTGTGTATGAACTCTCCAAGGTGTTCAGAAACGAAGGGATGGACAGGCTTCACAATCCTGAATTCACCATGCTGGAGTTTTACATGGCCTACGTGGACTATCTTTACCTCATGGAATTCACGGAAACGTTGATCCAGAAGGCGGGGGAGGCGGTGAATCTTACCGGAGTGGAGGTGGACGGAAATACGGTGGATCTCACCCCTCCCTATCGTCGTATTTCCTATATGGAGGCGTTAAGCGGGGCGGTGGACGAGGACCTCTCCGGCGCCGGTGAAAAGAAGCTGAGAAGCCTCTGCAGGAAACACGGTGTCGAGGTGGAAGATGGGGCTCATCTGGGACGTCTGTATGAGGTGCTGATGGCCCAGTTGGTGGAGCCCGGACTTATGGAACCGACCTTTATTGTAGACTATCCCAAGGCCATATCCCCCCTTGCCAAGGTCCACAGAAGCGGAGACCCTGACCTGGTGGAGAGGTTTGAGTTGTTCATCGGCGGCCGTGAACTGGCAAATGCCTTTACGGAATTGAACGATCCCATTGACCAGAGGGAACGATTTCGGGCCCAGGCAGAGCTGAGAAAACGGGGGGACGAACAGGCTCAGACCGTGGACGAGGAGTTCCTGAGGGCGGTGGAAGTGGGAATGCCTCCCACGGGGGGCGTGGGCGTGGGAATTGACAGACTGGTCATGCTTCTAACCGGGCAGCGATCCATCAAGGATGTCATCCTGTTTCCCGCCATGCGCCCGGAGAGCGATGACTGACGATGGCCCTCACGACCCTGATTGCCCTTCGGCACCTGGGCTCCCGCCATTCCCTTAATTTTATCTCCCTTATTGGCTACCTGTCGGCTCTGGGCCTGGCCCTCGGGACGGCCGTCCTGATTCTCACCCTGGGAATTCTCAACGGCTTTGAAAAGACGGTGGAACAGAAGATCATCGGTTTCGACGGTCACATTAGACTCACCGGCTTCCTGGGCCACCCCCTTCCGGAAGTCAGTCCGGCTCTCGATTCCGTTCTGAATCGCTTTCCGGAGATCTCGGAAAGGGCCCCCTATATCCACCACGCCGCCCTTCTCCGGCACGGAGGGGAGACGGAAGGGGTCCTGGTGGAGGGAATCTCCGAGGAAAAGGCGAAATCGGTCTTCGGGACACCGGGATTCCTGACTGCCGGTCACTTTGATCTGGAGATCAGCCCGGGGGACCGTAGGGGACTGGTGCTGGGCGAGCGGCTCGCGGAAAATCTTGGCGTCGACGTGGGGTCCCGTGTCACTCTTATCAATCTCGACAGGCTGGGAGAGCCGGGAAAAGCGCCCGGCGTGGGGCAGTTTCTTATCACCGGACTCTATGAAATGGGGCTCAAAGAGTACGACGAATCCGTGGTCTATATTGACCTTTCCCGGGCCCAGACCGTGTTTGACTACGGGGACAGAATCACAGGAGAGATTCTCAGACTCAGCCAGTCCGGCAGGGTGGACCCCGTGGCCCAACGGTTGAAGGACGAGCTGGGATATCCGTACCAAGCCTCAACGTGGAAGGAGCGCCACCGGAATCTTTTTGCCTGGCTGTCCGTTCAGAAATACCCCATCACCTTGGTGTTTGCTCTCATCGCCCTGGTGGCTGTTCTGAACATTGCCTCCTCGCTAACTATGATTGTCATGGAAAAGACCAGGGACATCGGGGTTCTGAGAGCCCTGGGTTACAGCCGGAGAAAGATCTCCCGGGTCTTTCTCGCCGAGGGGGCCGTCATCGGAACGGCGGGCGTCCTTCTGGGAGTGGCGTTGGCCTACCTCCTCGGATGGGTTCAGACGACCTACGGCCTCCTCAAGATCCCCGAAGACGTCTATTTCATGAAGGAACTCCCTGTTCTGTTCGAACCCGGCTATTTTGCCGTGGTGGGCATCATCGGTTTCGTCCTCAGCCTGACCGCCACGGTCTACCCGGCACGAAAGGCCTCCGGTATTCTCCCCGCCAGAGCCGTCCGTTACGAATGAAGAATTTGAATCTCTGGCTTGCATCGAGACTCCTTTTCTCGAAAAAGGAGATGGGGTTGATTTCCTGGAGCAGCGCCGTCTCCATTCTGGGCGTGACGCTGGGGTGCTTTGCCCTGCTTGTGTCGGTGGCCGTGCTGAACGGGTTCGAATCGGACCTTCGTCTCACGGGCCCCCGTTTGACGGGAAAAAACCGGCCGGAGCTGGAAAGCCTCCTTCGTGAAACCGGTGATGTGAGGGCCTATTCCTTCTTCATCGAGAGAAACGGGGTGATCCTGGCGGGAAACAGACGGGCGCTGGTCCGGATTAAGGCAGTGGAGGACTCCACTCTGGAGCACGTATACCGCGTGGAACGAGCGGCGGCGGCTCCCGTGTCCGGCCTCCTGCCCCGGATCCACCTGGGGGAACAGCTTGCCGGTCAGCTGGCGGTGGAGGCCGGGGACACCGTACGTCTGGCAAGCCCCGTGTCCAGTCAACTCTACTTGGGATTTCCCTCCATGGTCTCCGCGGTGGTGGCATCGGTCTTCCGTACCCGCATCTTGAACTTTGACGACCGTTACTGCTTTGTTCCCCTGTCGGTGGGAAGGCGCCTGTTCGAGTCGTGGAACTCCCGGCACGGTTCCGTCATCTACCAAGGTGTGGATATACGCTTAACTTTTCCCCCGTCTCATCGTAGCGTCGTTGCGGAGCTGGAGTCGCGGCTGCCCCCGGGCATGAAACTCACCCGGTGGAAAGACCTTCACAAGACCCTCTTCTCGGCCATGGAGATGGAAAAACTGGGGAGTACCCTGGTGT
>JBHIEY010000146.1:0-4794 GCA_046861835.1 Fidelibacterota bacterium
CGACGACAAGAACCTAAGAGGGCGGCGGAATGTAATCCCGGTTTCGGAGGTCAGGGAGAGATCCAGTAAGCTATCTTTACGGCGAAAACGTTATCCGTGGTGGCGTTCAAAAGGTGAGCGAAGTCCCTTCGGAAACGGAAGTTTCCCGGATTCCGGAAGTCGTAGCCGTTGCGGGTCCAGACCAGATAGAGGGTGGATCCGGGCAGGAATTCCCACCTGAGGACGGCGTTCCCCACCAGCGCCTTGTAGTTGAAGTCCGGATCGGCCACAAAGAACGAATCGTCGTCGTTTCCGCCGGTGGGATCGAGGAGGTAGCCGCCGTCTTCTTCCGTGATGGATGTTCCGTTTTCCCCGTAGACGACAAAATCGTATGTCCGGGGCCATTTGAACTCTTTGAATCGGGAATAGTGGCCCACGGCGACAAACGGTTGGAAGTACGCCTGTAAGGAAAGGGTAGGAGTAAGGGTATAGTTCAGTCGAATGTCAGCCGAGAGGGTTTTCTGATCGATCCGGGCCAGGATATACCGGACGCCGTACGTATGGTGGGCCGTTTCGTCCTCGAACCGGGTCACGTATTGGTCAACGGTCCGGCTTACTGAGAACCCGGGTTCAATACTTGCATTGAAGCGGGTGCCCATTTTGATTTCCACCGATCCGCTCACGCCCCATGAGCGTCCCCCTTTTTCGCGCCTTCCCCCCCGGACTTCAGCCCCAAAGATAATGTTCTTCCGGTTGTCCGAGGAGACACCGACTTTGCCGAAGCCACCCGACGGAGAAATCACCCGCGGTCCCCCTCTCAGCTTGGTATCGCTTAAAGTCCGTGGACCCCAGCCGGAAAAGCCGTTGAAACTCCAGTAGTTCAGGAGCTGGGCGTATCCGAAAACAAAGACCATTTCGGAGGTTTTGACTCCCTCAAAGTCGTGGTTGCTCATGTAGGCGGCATTGATCATGGCAGACCGGAATACCTCCCCGGGGTCGTACCATCTGTAGCCGGCGACCAGGTGCTTGTTGATGACGTCTGTCCTGAAGGAAATACCCAGATCGTTGCTTTCGAAACCGGGGGAAATGATACCCAGGGCACTGTTGAACAGGACGTGCCCTTTTTCCTTGTTGACCACAAGGCGCCCCGCAAAGCCGTTCATGGCAGTGAGGGTCGAATCGACGGTCACGTGGCCGGCATCGGGTCTCTGAAAATAGTGACCGGAGGTATGCTGCAAACTCGTCATACGGGCTTCTGACCCTTCGACCCGGGTGAATCCCCCCCAACCGGAGACGACCCAGTTCCTGTCCGAGATGAACGTCCATCCGTCAACGCCCAGGGCGAGGGCCCGGTCAGACAGGACATCCCGGAGACCGGTATTCTTGAAGCTCCTGAAAACGGCGGTCCCCACAAGACCGAGTCCCTGGAGTCCCCTGTTGAATTCTTTCTGGGTCCGGATCAAATTGTAGGAGGTTAGCGGCTCAACCTCGTGCCGGGTTACCTTGCCATCCTCACGCACCCGGGCATATTCCCGGTCGGTCACCGCCGACACGGCCCCCACGGACCAATCGCCGTTGATCTTTCCGCTGATTTTGGCCGCTCCCAGAATGGTGGTCGCCGCAGGAATATCCGTCCACCCGGTCGTGTTGACCGGTCCCTGGGGGGGACGGCCAATGCGGCGGCTGTAGAAAAAGCCCGGTTCTGAAAAATTGAAACCCCAGCGGTTGGTGGGTCCGCCGCGGCCGAAAGAAAAAATCCCCGCCCCTTCCACAAAAAAGGGGCGTTTCTCCTGATAGAAGGTCTCGTAATCGGTTAGATTGATCACCGAGGGATCGACCTCTACCTGTCCGAAATCGGGATTGAAGGTGGCGTCCACCGTGAGGTTGCTTCCCAGCCCCACCTTGAGGTCGGCCCCCGCCGCCCGGGTGATGTCCCTCCCGTTGAAAAACGGATTGGTTTCCCTTGATGGAAGGGAGGCGTATCCTCCCGTCACATAGGGGAGGATCTCCAGCCGTGAAGGAGGTTGGACGTGGGAAATGCCCTGCAGGGTGGCGAAGTGGGATACCAGGCCACTTTCCCCCCGGGGGATGTATGTGTTTAGGGACTGTTCCCGTCTTCTCTGAATGACTCTTCCGATTCCGAGTCCCCACGTGTATTCGTCCTGGCGGCCGAAGCGCAGCTGCGAAAAGGGGATGCGCATTTCCACAGTCCACCCGCCGTCGTCAATGGATGTTTTCGCTTCCCATATGCCGTCCCAGGTCTCATCAAACCAGCTGTCATTGGAAATCGTCCCATCCATGATGGCTCCCGAGGGATTGACGATAAAGAAGAATCCCGATCGTTTGTCGTGATAGGAATCGACGGCCACCTGGAATTGGTCCGAATTGGTGTCCTCGTCCCGGCGTCCCATCCGGCCCACGATGGAATCGGGGCTCTCGTCCCACAGCCGGGCGCCGATGTAGAGGGCGGCATCATCATAGCCCACCCAAACTTCCGTTTTCTCCGAAGCCAGCTCCCCGTTGTCAGGATCGAGCTGAATGAAGGTCTGAAATGAAGGCAAATCGTAAAGAGGTTCGTTCAATACGGCGTCTATCCGCAAGGGGTTATCGAGGCGGGCAGCCGTCATGGTCACGTGGCGGTAGTCGTCGGGATTGAAGTCGACGGCACCCGCCAGGAGGTGAGAGAAGGACAGGACTATCATACATAGATTCTTCATTCAGGTAACCCGCAAGTTTGGCATGTTACATGGACTTAGACAACATTTGTTCCCGGAAAGTTGTCACCCCGGGCGATACCGGTTGTTCCCTTTTGAGGTGTCCCGTAACTTAAGATATCAAGAGTTTCAACGGACGGACTTGCCGCAGTGAAGCTTCGTACGAAAGTGATTTCCCTGGTACTGGGACTCCTTCTCGTCTCCTTTGTGGCCCTCTCCGTCCCCCTTTACTGGTATACCCGGAGTGCCCTGGAGACTGAGATGGACAAGCGCCTCTTGACGGTCTGTGAAGCGGCGGGGGCGAAGCTGGACAGAAACCTTCTTGCGATTCTCATGAAGGAACCCTCCCTTTCCGGTGTCCGGAATAGCCTGGAGAGCGAACTGGAGGACTTTCTGGTTGGCGACATTGAAGGTGTTGCCGTCTACGATGACGCAGGGAGGGAGCTCGTCAGGGTCGAAAGACACTCCGGTAGGGAGGATGGACTGGGAGAACTGCTGAGCGCTCTGGCCCAGAGGGAGTCGCAATCCGGCCATGTCGTGTCGGAGGTCTATGAATTGCCGGGGCGGGGGTTTTTCAAAGCGGCGGCGGTGACCCTGGGGAAGAGGGAGGATTCCTCCGCCGCCGTGGTCGCCTGGGGAGGGGCCCCCTTCGTTACGGTCGTTGAAGAAATGGTGGGGAGTATTTTCTGGATCGTTCTTGTGGCATCCCTGGCTGCCGTTGGCCTTGCCGTGGTGTTTTCCCGGTCCCTGGTCAGGCCCGTCAGACAACTGTCCCGTTACGCCCTCTCCATCCGGAAGAACATTCACTCGCCCCAGGTTCACACCGGTCGCTCCGACGAGTTTGGCGACTTGAACCGCTCCCTTGTGGAGATGCATTCGGAAATCCGGGACCACGAGTACGCCACGAAACAACTTCTCTCGGGAATCGCTCACGAGATCAAGAATCCTCTGGGAGGGATGGAAATCTACTCCGGGCTCTTGAGGGAGGAACTGATGGGAAAAAAGGTCCAGGGAAATTCCGCCGAGGAATTGGAGTATCTGGAGAAGATTTCATCGGAAGTCCGTCGCCTGGGTCACATCGTGTCCGAGTATCTCGATTATTCCCGTCCCCTGACGGGGGAGGCGAAATCGGTCAAGGTTCACTCCGTGGTGGAAGACGCCTACCGGATTCTCCTGCCGGAGGTGAAACAGAAAAAGGTACGCTATTCGTTATCGGGCACCGGGACAATATGGGGCGATGAATCCAAACTTCGCCGGGTGTTTGTCAATCTGTTGAAGAACAGCCTGGAAGCGGTGGGGGAGAAGGGATCCATCCAGGTACGCATTCACGAAAGGAACGGCGCGGTGGCTGTAGAATTTGCAGACACCGGGCCGGGAATCCCCGAAGAAGATCTCGATCGCATATTTCAACCCTATTTCACCACCCGGGATAAGGGTTTCGGCCTCGGTCTCACCATCGCCAAGAACATTGTGGATGAAATGAATGGCACGATTCTTGTTGAAAGTACGGTGGGAAAGGGATCGAGGTTCACCGTGGAATTTCCGGTGAAGTCCCATGAATAAGAAACATCGCACCACCGTCCTTCTGGTTGAAGATGACGCCACCATGTGTGAGGGGATTCAGACCGTTCTTGAAAAAGAGGGATACCGGGTGGTCGCCGCCAGTGACGGACCGGAAGGGAGCCGGTTATTCCAGGAGGATCCCCCGGACATTGTGATTACCGATCTCAAATTGCCGGGCAAGAGCGGCATGCATCTGTTGAAAGAGTTTCAGGCCTCAGATTCGTCGGTGCCCGTCATTCTCATTTCCGCCTACGGGACCATAGACCTGGCCGTCAATGCCCTGAAGAGCGGTGCCAGGGATTTTATTGCCAAGCCCTTTTCCATCGACGAGTTAAGATTAAAAATCCGTCAGACGGTTGACGACTTGCCCCGTCGAAAGGTGGAGGTGAGGACGGTCTCCACCTTTCACGGGATGGTGGGATCCTCCCCGGCCATGAATGCCATCTATGACCACGTCAGGCAGGTTGCCCGGGTGGACAGTCCTGTGATGATAACCGGGGAGAGCGGAACGGGGAAAGAACTCATCGCCCGGGCCATC
>JBHIEY010000147.1:0-4764 GCA_046861835.1 Fidelibacterota bacterium
CGCTCTTGTACTGGCCGGCGAACAGATCGTTCACCGTCCGGTTGGCCACGATCTGGATCCGCTGGACCCGCTTCAGGATTTCCGCAACGTCCTGCTCGGCCATCTACGGCACCGGCACCTTGCTGAGAATCTGCTGGATCACGTCCTCCGGTGTCCTCTCTTCCGCCTCGGCCTCGTATGTGGGGATAATGCGGTGGCGCAGGATGTCTTCCGCCACGTACCGGATGTCTTCGGGAACGACGTAGCCGCGACCTTCGAGAAAGGCCCGGGCACGGGATGCCACCACCATGTAGATGGAGGCCCGGGGGGACGCTCCGTAGGCAATAAGGCCTGAGATTTCCCCCAGGTTGTACTGCTCAGGATTCCGGGTGGCAAGCACCAGATCAATCACATAGCGCTCGATTTTTTCATCCACATAGATGGAGTTGGTGATGGACCGGGCCTTCCGGATGACATCCGGCGTAACGGCCGGTTTCAGGGGCATAACGCCATCGGTGGAGGCCATCCGCCTCAAGATTTGCAGTTCCTCCTCCCGTGAGGGATAATCGACCTTGAGTTTCATGAAAAAGCGGTCCACCTGTGCTTCGGGCAGAGGATAGGTTCCCTCCTGCTCAATGGGGTTCTGGGTGGCAAACACCAGAAAGGGGTCCTCAAGGGGAAACGTTTCCTCCCCGATGGTGACCTGTCTTTCCTGCATGGCCTCAAGAAGGGCGCTCTGGACTTTGGCCGGAGACCGGTTGATTTCGTCCGCCAGAATAATGTTTGCGAACAGCGGGCCTTTCTTGGTCTCAAATCCCCCCGTCCTCTGGTTGTAGATAAGGGTCCCGATAAGGTCTGCGGGGAGCATATCCGGGGTGAACTGGATTCGCTGGAATTTGGTATCGATGAGCTGGGACACCACCTTTACAATGGTGGTTTTTGCCAGACCGGGAACGCCCTCCAGGAGAATATGTCCGTTGGAAAGGAGGCCGATGAGGATCTTGGTCACGATCTCTTTCTGGCCCACGATCACCTTGGAGATTTCATCCACCAGGGGATTGACAAAGGCTGCCTCCCTGGCGATCTTCTCATTCAGTTCCTTCAGGTTGAACTCGCCCATATCAGGACAGCGTTTCAACACCGTTGGCCCTTTTCACAGACCGCGATCGGTCCGCGGTGGAGCCGTGGAATTGCGAGATCAGGGACGGATAAACAGAACAGATCAAGACGTTATGTGACGAAGCTGGGGCACTTCGTTGAGATCCTTTCCCAGGTTCTCAAGTTCAAACCGGACGGATTGAACGAGGTTGCTGTCCGCCCGGTCCGAAAAGACCTCAAGAAAACGCTCGTATTCCGCTTTCGCCAGATCGTAATCCTTGATGAAGTTGGCGTAGATATACCCGATCATGAATTGAGCATTCACCGCAAACCGGGATTGAGGGTGTTCGGCGACGACCCGCCGGTACTCCTTAACCGATTGTTCAAAATCCTTGGCATAGGCCATAAAGGTATCGCCGAGCATATACTGGGCACGGGCTGCCGTCGAATCTCCGGGAAACGTTTTTACGAGTTTACGGAGGGTTTGGATGGCATCGGCATAGCGGGACTCGTCGATGAGCGACTGGGCCTGTTCCAGCATGGCCTGAGGAGACGCCTCTCCCTTCCGTCCTCCGCAGGCCATCAAGAAGAAGGCCGCCAGAATGAAAATCGAAGCCCTGATTGTCGATGTCATTTTCGAACCTGTCGAGGAAGGTGCGAGAATTTAACAGTCCTTCCAGGACCCTTCAACAGGAATTTGAAGGGTGGATTTTCCAACGACGGGAACGGCCGAAAGTTCCGGAACCGCCGGGAAGGGGTGGTTAGAAGGCGTAAGGTACGCCCAGGTTGGGGACACCTCTGGAGGGGGCTGAAAAGGGAACGGCATAATACAACCGGATGGGGCCCAGGGGAGTGGTGACCGTCAGTTCTGCGCCGTAGTTCCACCCTTTGCCCTTTACCCATTCCCGGGCGGCCGCGTCAAACTCGGTGGTTTGGTCGGCAAGGATCCCCCCGTCCAGAAATAGATCAACCCCCAGCACCCACCAGATGGGGATTCTAAGTTCCGCGTTAAAAAGGACCTTGATAAGTCCGCCCCTGGCAAACGTCCGGCCCCGGTCGTCGGTATAGGTGTGAAATCGCTGCGATTCCCATCCCCGGAGACTGGTGCTGCCGCCCAGGTAGAATTGATCATAGGAAGGAATTCCCTTCCGGGTCAAAGACTGCATGCGGCCCAGTTTGGTTCTCAAAGCCAGCACAGACACGGAGCCGACGGGGATGAACCGGCGGAAGTCCATTTCGAAGCGGTAGTAGTGCCGTGTCCCCCCCAGAATGGTTCCCACCACCGAAGATTCCCAAGAAAAGCTCATGCCGTCCGAGGGCATGATGGGATGGTCGAGATCCCGGAATCGATAGGAAAGCCGGATGCTCCGCTCCTCTTCCCGCTCCCTTTGCTCAGGATCCGGACTCAGAATCCGGGTCCATTCCAGTCCCCCCCGGATGTTGGCCTTTTCGGAGAATTTGTGGAGGCCGTTCCACTGCCAGCCAAAGCGGGTGATGAACCGTTCCTCTTCCTCATGAACGCGTTCAGCAAACAGTTTCAAGGCGTTGGGGGTCCGCCAGTTCCCTATCCAGAGGCCCGACAGGCTCGCCTCCGAACGGAAGCTGAGTTTCCCGAAGGCTCTCTTGATGGCTTCAATTCGAAGCTCCGCGGATCCCTTCATCCCCAGACGCCATCCCGACCCAAACAGGCTCCGGTCGAGAACTTGCAGGGTTCCCTCCGCCCCCGATACCGGTTCCCCTCCCCCACTGCTGGGGCGGATCCGGGATATGCCCGGTTCCACCAGAACCTCCCGGGTGTTGGGGAATCTGCGCACTTCCACTCGAACGTTGACCCAGTCGTCCCCCCTGCCGCTTTTCACAGGCGAAACGTTCACGAGGGAAAACAGGCCCGTTTCAAAGATCTGCCTCTGGCTCTCTTTCACCAGATCGCCGTTGTAGACGGAGCCGGGCTGAAGACGGATTTCCCGGAGAACGAACGACGAATCCATCCCGTCCAGTCCCTCCAGGGTAATCCTGTCGATCCTTACTGTTGGTCCCTCGTTTATGAGGAGGTGATAATCGATTTCCTCCGACGGTGCGTAGGTGTGTTCCATGGCCACGAACAGCTTGCCGATCCGACCGTATTCCTCTTCAAGCCTTGACAGTCCCTGTTTGATCCGGAGAAGATTGAAAGGCTTTCCGGCCTTCAGTCCGAGAGTCCGAACGATCATCCTCTCAGCGATCGATTCATTTCCCTCCACTGTCCACGACCTCAGATAAGACCTCGGTCCCTCCCGGATTCGAAAAAGGATGGCCACACGGTCAAACTCTACCACCCGGAAGGACTCCTCCACTTCCGCCTGCAGGAATCCTTGAGACACGTAGAAGTTTTTCAGCGTAATGGCATCCAGCCTAAGGGAACGGCGATCAAATTCGGTGGACCGGAAAAGGGAGGAACTCTTCAGTTTTATTACCGTTCCAAGCTGCCGCGAAGAAAACGTCGTATTCCCTTCGAACCGGACGCTCTCGACGGTGTAACGGGTCGTCAACTGCCCGTTAAGGGAAAAGAGGGCGGGAAACAGAAAACAGGAAAGAGAAAGGAACCGGATGGTCAACCTAAAACTTGTATTTCCGGCGATACTTCAGGTGCATTTGCCCGTCTTCATCGTACGTAACCACCAGCGATACGTTCGGATTGAGGCGGTATTCCACACCCACCTGGCTGGGTTCGGCAAGAGAAAAACTTTGCTTATAGCTTAGATAGAGGTTGGGAGAAGGACGGGTTCCCACTTTGAGGGCAAGATCCCTGTCCCCTGAACTTTCGAGGGGAGACGACGATCCCTGGATTTCGAATTCATCCAACAGGGGGGTCGACCGGACAAGGCTTCGTTCAATTTCACTCTTCAGGAATCTGCCAAAAAGATAGACGGACTGGTCGCCCAACCCGCGGGTGGAGAGGTCCTGCTCATTGAATCGTTTCTGAATCGTCAACAGCTGCAGGAGATCGCTCTGACTGTAGTTCTGTTCACTGTCCTCGATCAACATGGTGGGCTCATCAAACGTGCCCGTGAGTGTAACATCGATGTCGATATCCGATATTGTCGTGGTGGCTCGGATATCCATGCGGGGATTGAATTCGGCGGGATCAAAGACGAGGTGACCTTCCTCGATATTGAATACGTCGGAGTAGTAGTAAAACTTTCCGGACAGCAGATTGAGCTCGCCGGAGTATCGACTGGGAGACCTGCCCGTTTTCTGGATGGTGATGTCTCCGCTCAGTTCTGCATCTATCTGGCTGTTTCTCAGCATCACGTTCCCCTCGATGGGGAAATGGACCTGGTAGCGGGTAACGGGAAGGCCTTCGGGTTCGGCCTCAAGATAGTCTTCCCGTCCGGAAAACTCCATTCGAAGTACGGCCTGGCGGGGGACAATATCTCCGACGATATGAAGCGTGTCTTTTCCGGTAACGGAGAGTTCGAGATCCGTGATCCCTTCGATCTCTCCCAGCAGGGTCCGCACGTACACGTTCTCCCCCGTCACCAGAAAGGCCAGGTCGGGATTGAAGAATTCGGTCAGGTCCATACTTCCCGTCACCCGGAGGTTGGAGGAAGGTTTCCTCTTCTTCTGTCCAAAAAGGACGCCCCCCGACAATGTCGACAAGTTCGATTTCAGCTGGCGGGTCAAATCCATCTTGGGCGGCACGTCGCT
>JBHIEY010000148.1:0-4749 GCA_046861835.1 Fidelibacterota bacterium
CTCACAGGAATTCCCTCGTGGCTGCCTGGTTTAAGAAGGAACGCCTGATTACTCAATAGTAATGACCCCGGAATGGAAAGGGACAGAGCAAGACCAACGGCGAGAAGCTTATCTGAGCTAGAAGGGGGCATCCCTACACTTTAGTGCTGACCTTCAATACAAATTTACACCCTTTGGAATCCCATGCAACAAAAAACCCCAACTTCTCGGTAAGAAATTGGGGTCATTGCCTTGTACCGGAGGCCGGATTTGAACCGGCACGAGGGTTACCCCTCAGCGGATTTTAAGTCCGCTGCGTCTACCCATTCCGCCACTCCGGCCAACAACCAAACAGAACACGGAAAAATCCTTATAGAAAAAACGGTGTGGCCCCTGCGGCTCAACGGGAAAAGAGGCGTCGATCGGATTCGAACCGATGAATAGCGGTTTTGCAGACCGCCCCCTTAGACCACTTGGGTACGACGCCGTCCTCCGTTACTAATTTAACTGTGTTACCAACCCAAATCAAATGGGTTCCCCGCTGAAACGTTCGACGTTCGACGTTATGGATTACGAGCTGGGATAAGTTGGCAGCGGCAATGGCAGGCGGCAGGTGAAGGCAAGTATGCTCATGCTTCGTCAAGCTCACCATGACAAGGAAGGGAGATTGCCACGCTTCGCCTCGTCTGACGAGACTTCGCCCGCAATGACGAGCTCTATTGGTGGCGTAGAATACTATAAGTAGGACTTCATGTAAATAGGGAAATTATCTGCAAATAAAAGAAAAAGAGCGAGAGACGGGACTCGAACCCGCGACTGCCACGTTGGCAACGTGGAGCTCTACCAGCTGAGCTACTCTCGCATGAAAGCGGACGAAAATTTACACCCCAAACCGTCAAGTTTCAAACGGATTCATCCTCCGCAGTACCACGGAGAACGGGCCTGGGGTAGATCTCCCAGGTCCGCTGAGGACGACGCCAGACAATGTAGGCCATGGCAAACCATACAACGTCCTCCGCAATCCTCCGGATGCCCACCTTCGACGCCCCCTTGAAACAACCGCACTCAATATCGAGACCCCTCACAGTGGCCTGCGATAATGCGGCGATGAATACCACCATCATCCCCATGGTCAGAAGCGTGGCACCATCCACGAAGATTCCGACGATCAAACAGGCACCCACGTAGAGTTCTAACCACGGGAGTACAACAGCCAATAAATTCGTGTACGCATACGGAATCATCCGGTAGTTTGCCACCGCCCTCTGAAAAGAGGAAGGGTCGGCAATCTTGTCGAAACTGGCATACAGAAGCATCCCCCCCAGAATAAGGCGCAATCCGATCACCACCCAGCTCTTCCCGAGAAAGGTCACCGGCCCACCTCAGCAGGATAACCGGCAGATTCCCACTGGGGCCACCCCCCTTCGAAAACGAAAACGCGGGAAAACCCCCAGTCGAGCATCAACGTCTCGGCAAGCTCCAAACTGGAAGCGCACCCTTCGCCGCTGCAATACGCCACCACGGGATCATCGGGCGAGAGGAGGGCCACCAGTTCCACCGTCGGGAGATTGAGAGCTCCCCGAATGTGGCCCGCCCGGTACTCCTCATCATCCCGGGCATCCACGAAGGTAACCCCGCGGTCGAAGAGCTCCCTGGCAAGGGCGAGATCAATCATGCGGGGAGCCGTAAAAAAAGTCGTGTCCGCCAGAAAGGCATCCACATCGGAAACATCCTGGCTTCGAACAATCTCCTTGACAGCCACGAGGGGAAGGCCGTCGTTCCGGACAGCATTGTAACCGAGAGAGAAGACCAGTGACACCAGGAAAAGGATAAGACCCTGTCCCAGAGACGAGTTTTTCACTAACGGATTCTCCCCGTCTTTGACGTTTTCTCCGGCTGGACCGTTTTCGCACTGGGAGCAGACTTCCTTCCGGTCTCCCCGCCCTCCAATTTGCTGCAGGCGGAGAGGGTCTCGCTGACCATGGCCAGGAGGGTCGGATCGTCCTTAATCTTCTTTGTCATGGGAACGAAATCGAATTCGACGGTATTCTCCAGACGGGAAAGCTCTTCCTCAAGCCTGCTCGATTCCTCCCTCATCTGGCGGATTCGTTCCAGCACGGCGGGGTTGTCCTTGAAGATCTCCTCCACCTTCCGGGAAGGATCCCTGTTGTTGAGCCTTTCAAACTGTCTGGAGATTATGTCGTGCCTCCGTTTGAGGGTGGTAACGTCGGCGAGGGGACCGTCCGGACTGGTGACATTCAACCGAACGACACCGAGGGACTTCCCCTGTTTTCCCAGGGGATAGAGTTTGGGTCCTGCCGTGGGCTGGCCCTTTCTCCAATCGGGCCGTCGGACAACGCCGCTCGGGAAAATGAAGTCGGCATCGGCCAGGGGGCCCCTGGCGTCGGACACCTCTTTCCACGACCCGTTAAAGAGGACCACCTGGTAGTCCGTCTTCTCCGAAAGCTCCTTCAGCACCCTTTTCCCTTCCGTCACCGGATCCCTGAGATCCAGGTTCTTCACGTGTTCGGGAAGGGCGGTCGTCAATCCGGTAACCCCGAAGGTAAAGGCCCCCCTTTTCACGATAACGTAGGGATCGAAAAGGAGCTCCCGGGTATCTTCGTCGATTATGTTTGCGGAGATAAAGGGGAAATTCGCCGATTCCCTGAGTTGCAGGAGAAAATCGAGACCGGCGCCGAAATCTTTTGTCCCGACGTTCAGAGCGTCGCAGCCAATGATATTGTATCCCTCCACCAGGGTCTGTGCCCGGAGCATGGAGGTCTCCAGATCGACCCCTTCCGGTTGGCGCACCGAAAAGAAGGTATCGCCGGCATCCAGAATGACGGGGTCATCGCCGCTTGCCTTGAGCTCGTTGATATAGGATGCTTTTCTTGGCAGACCGCCAATGGGTCTTTTCTTTCACCCACAGGGGTCGAGCTGACTGTGGACGTTTCCCGTGACGACCAGGAGTGCAGACGACGATTCGGCCTCCGATCTCGTGCAGGAGCTCAACGCCCACACGAGGAGGGCGGCAGCTATGGGCCACGTCAGGTTTCGTGCAAGCACCGGAACGAATTTACCTCATCTATTCCGGGGATGTCAACGGTTTGGCAATCAGCCCAGAAATGTTCTTAGTAGATGGGCACGGGTGGCATGCCGGAGGCGCTGGATGGCCCGTTCTTTCAGCTGACGCACCCTCTCCCGCGTCAACCCCAGGCGATCGCCAATTTCCTCCAGGGTGAGGGGCCTGTCCAAATTGATTCCGAAGTAGAAACGGATGATTTCCGCCTCCCTCTCGGGAATGGTGGAAAGGGTCCGTTCCACCTCGGCCTCGAGGGATTCCTTCATCAGCCTCGCTTCCGGCCTGTTATCGTCGGAAGTCAACAGATCCCTCAGGGACGTTTTCTGATCTTCGTCGAGAGGTTGATCCACAGAGACGCTCCGGACATTGAACTGGACGAACTGCCGCATCTCTTTCTCCGTCATTTCCATCACTTCCGCCAGTTCCTCCAGGGTCGGTTCCCGCTCAAAGGTCTGTTCCAGTTGTTCCGAACGCTTTTTCATCCGGGAAACGGTACCGGCCACATTTGCCGGAAGCCGGACAATCCGTCCCTGGTCAGCAATGTACTGGAGAATGGATTGCTTTATCCACCAGACGGCATAGGAAATAAACTTGAATCCCCGCGTTTCATCGAAGCGGTGGGCGGCCTTGATGAGTCCGATATTGCCCTCGTTGATAAGATCCTCCAGGGGAGTCCCCGGCACGCGGTACTTATTGGCCACCGTCACCACAAACTTCAAATTGGCGTTGATGAGGCGGTTAAGGGCTTCCGTATCCCCTTTTCTCACCCTCCGGGTGAGTTCTATCTCTTCGTCGGGGGTGAGGGGCTCCGTTTCTTCTATTTCACTGAAATAGAGTTGAAGGGAATGACTCAACTGGTCGTATGATCTCGAGTTCGCCAAGACTCTACTCGCCTGGACAACCGGAAGGGATCAGGATGGGGATTCCCCGGAAGAGGATTCTTCCGCCGCGGTCTCGCCGGCACCGGCTTCCGGCTGTTCCTCCGAAGCCTGCCGGTACTCCTTCTTGATTTTCTCCATCCTCTCCTCTTTGGCCTTTATCTGCTTGATCAATTCCTCCGCTTCTTTCACGAAGGAAAAGAATTTCTCGTTGCCCGAGAAACTCGTGACGTTTTCGTTCGCGGCAGCCTCATAAACGAATTTCCCCATGGTGGAAAAGGTCCGGTCGAGGTCCCGCTGAAGCTGGTGAATTTCAAGCCTCACCTTGCTGATTTTCGTCAGCTCCTCCGTCTTGGTGGCGGCAACCTTTCCCAGTTCCTCAGCCTTTTCGGCGGCGGCACTCCCCCAGATTCGCAGGTTTTTCTTCAAATCATCCCAAAATCCGCCCATAGCTTCTCCTTTCTGACACCACAATTTGTTCTCCCCGCACCGAATTGTCAATAGTCACTTGAACCACCTTCGAATGCCCAGATGAGCCAGATAAAAGATAAGTGTTCCGGAAGCAAGGGCCTGGATTTCCAGGATAAGATTTCGATCCCGGATTCCCCAGAACAATCCCGACAGCACCCCCAGAAGAGCCATAATCTGGACCGACCTCAACACGATGTAAGCCGCGGACATTTCCGTTGCCTCAGCTTCCCTCCAGGAATTCCACAAGCAGCGACCTGACCACCTGGGGATCAGACTTGCCTCCCGTCTTCTTCATGACCTGACCCATAAAATACCCCAGAAGGTTTTTGTTCCCCTTCC
>JBHIEY010000149.1:0-4723 GCA_046861835.1 Fidelibacterota bacterium
TATGTGCCGGGAGGGGGAGTCGAACCCCCACGGCCCGAAGGCCATTGGTTTTTGAGACCAACGCGTCTACCTGTTCCGCCATCCCGGCAGGCGAGCCGCCCGGCGGGCGGCGAAAAGTATAGACTTCGTCTGAGGAATGTCAATATATTTCCCTGTAGGGGGGGTGATGGTAGCAGGCACCAACGAGAGGGTGGCAGGAACATGGTGAACAGCCGGGGAAATGGAGAACGTAGCCGACGAAAAATCTGCCCGGGAAACCGTTAAAACGGTTCCGTGGAATCCTTTCTTGCCGCGTGACACCCGGCTGAAGCCGGGTACTCTGAGAATCCTACCCATTACGAATCACCACCCATATCAGGAGGGATGTGATGACTGAATTCGCCACCATATCCGAGATGTTCTTGAATGTGTGCCAGACGCACGGGGACCGGGATGTGTACGGGTACAAGGAGAACGGCCAGTGGAAAACCCTCTCCTTTCGCCAGGTCCGGGAGACAACCGAAGATATCGCATACGGGCTGGCTTCCCTGGGAGTAAACAAGGGGGACCGGGTGGCCATTCTTTCCAACAACAGTCCCCGGTGGGCCATGAACGATTATGCCATTATCTGTCTTGGGGCGGTAACCGTAACCGTGTATCCCACCCTGACCGCCCGGCAGGTGCGGTTCATCCTGGATGATTCCGGGTCGAAAGCCGTCCTGGTGGAAGACAGGGAACAGGCGGAGAAAGTCCTGACCTTTTTTGACGAGAGTGAATCTTTGAAAGATTTGATCGTTCTGAATGACGAGGATCTTCAGAGGGAGGGAACCCACACCTTTTCCGCCCTTGTTGAGGAAGGAAAAACCTTCAAGGAATCTGCCGGTTTCGATTTCGAGGAACGGGCGGGATCGGCAAAACCTGACGATCTTCTCACGCTGATATATACGAGCGGCACCACGGGCGAACCCAAAGGGGTGATGCTGACTCACGACAACCTGGCGTCCAACATCAAGGCAACTCTCGAGGTCATCCCCATAAACGAGGACGACATGTTTCTTTCGTTCCTTCCCCTGAGTCACGGGTTCGAGCGCATGGGGGGTCATTTCACCGGTTTTTCGGTGGGAGGGACCATTTACTACGCCGAGAGCATCAATACGGTGGCGGAAAACATCCCCGAGGTGAGGCCCACGGTCATGACCAGTGTTCCCCGGTTGTACGAGAAAATGTATGCCCGGGTGCTGGACAAGGTGGCCGGGGATCCTCCCCTTCGCCAGAAGATTTTCTGGTGGGCCGTGGGGATCGGTCGCCAGGCTGTGAGCTACCGCCAGAGGAACGCGCCCCTTCCCGCGGGGCTGAAAGTAAAATTCTCTATAGCGGACAGACTGGTGTTCTCCAAACTGAAAAAACGGTTGGGAGGACGCCTGAGGTTTTTTGTCTCCGGGGCGGCACCCCTCCCGCGGGAAATCGGGGAGTTTTTTGCCGCAGCGAACATTATCATTCTGGAAGGGTACGGTCTGACGGAAACGAGTCCGGTCATGACCGTGAACCGCCTGGATGATTTCCGGTTCGGATCGGTGGGAAAACCGATTCCGGGGGTGGAAGTGAAAATCGCCGAAGACGGTGAAATTCTTAACCGGGGTCCCAACACCATGAAAGGGTACTTCAAGAATGAGGAGGCGACACGGGAGGCTATCGACGATGACGGGTGGCTTCACACGGGAGACATCGGCTATTTCGACGACGAGGGATTTCTCCGTATCACGGACAGGAAAAAGAATCTTCTGGTGACCAGTGGAGGCAAGAATGTGGCACCCACCCCCCTGGAAAATTCCCTGTCCACCTCAAAGTATGTGGAACAGTGCATGGTGGTTGGAGACAGGCGAAGATTCATCAGCGCCCTGATTGTTCCCTCTTTTGAGTCGGTTGAAGCCTACGCGGCTGAAAAAGGAATCCCCTTTGAAAACCGGGAGGAGCTGGTGCGCCATCCGGACATTCTTGCCCTGTTCCAGAAGGAAGTGGAGCGGGCCATGGAGGATTTCGCCCAGTTTGAAAAGGTGAAGAAGTTTGCCCTGCTTCCCACCGAATGGACCATCGAGGAAAACGAATTAACCCCTACCCTGAAAGTGAAACGGAAGGTCGTCGAGGGAAAATACGCCGACATTATAGACGGCCTTTACAGGGACGAGTCTTGACCTGAATGATTCACCACAGAGCCGCTGAGTCCACAGTGAGGATTCGCTGATGAATTGGGGTATCTCAACACTTCCGAGGTTTGCCCACGCTGAGTCCCGATAGGTCCAGGAGTATCGCCATCCTGGGGGCCGGATCGTGGGGTGGTACCCTGGCCCAGTATCTTTCCGAGCTCGGGCATTCCGTTACCGTATGGCACAGGAACAGGGACGAGCTCCGCCTCATGTCGGATAGACGTGTTCATCCTTTCATCTCCGATATACGTTTCCCTGACAGCGTCACCTTTGTTTCCGATCTTGAAGCTCTTGAGATTTCGGATATGGTCATCATAGGTGTTCCCTCCCACGGCGTGAGGGAAGTGGTGGAGCGCCAGGGGGTGGTGGGTCCGGAGACCCTGGTTCTGAATCTCGCCAAGGGGATAGAGAATGAATCCCTCCTCAGGATGAGCGAGGTGATTTCCGAAGCCGGAAATATTGATCCGGATAGAATTGCCACCCTTTCGGGGCCGAGTCATGCGGAAGAGGTAGCGAGAAGGATACCGACGGTGGTGGTTGTGGCGGGCAGGGAGAGGCACACGATTGAATCGATTCAGACGGCCATCTCCTCGGAGGCGCTCCGCGTATATGCCAACACCGACATCGTGGGCGTTGAACTGGGGGGATCGGTCAAGAATGTGATCGCCATCGCCGCGGGTGTCTGTGACGGTATAGCCTTTGGCGACAACACGAAGGCGGCCCTCATCATCCGGGGCGCTGTGGAGATTTCCCGTCTCGGTGTCGCCATGGGAGCCCGTCCGGAAACTCTGGCGGGCTTGAGCGGTACGGGTGACCTCATTGTGACCTGTTTTTCCAGATACAGCCGGAACCGGTACGTGGGGGAGGAGATCGGAAAGGGGCGCAAGCTGGGAGAGATTCTCAAGGAGATGCGCATGGTGGCGGAAGGTGTCCGGACCACCCGTTCGGTCCGGGCACTTGCGGAAAAGTACGGTGTTGAGATGCCCATCTGTCATGCCGTGCACCGGGTGCTGTTTGAGGACGAGGATCCCCGGGAGGCGGTGAGACGATTGATGACCCGGGAGCTGGGGTACGAACACCCATAGAGCTCAAAAAGATTGCCGGGTGGGGTGTTGCGGTCGTCGGGTATCTGTTGAAAGAGTGAGGAAAGGATGATGAAACCGTCAAATTTCGTAAAGCGTCTGCGTTGGATTCCCGTCACCGTTCTCTTCTTGTTCCTGGCGGGGGCCTTTTTCGGTTCGTGCCGGCCCGGGCAGGAGGAGATCAAAACGATCGGGTTTGCCGTTCACGGAGGTGCGGGAACCATCACGCGGGACAGGATGACGCCGGAACTGGAGGCATCTTATCGGGCTGCCCTTACGGAGGCGCTGAAGACGGGGTATGCCATTCTGGACACAGGGGGAACGAGTCTGGATGCAGTGGAGGCCGCCATCAGGGTCATGGAGGATTCCCCTCTCTTCAATGCCGGAAAAGGGGCGGTATTCACCAGTGCCGGAACCAACGAACTGGACGCGTCCATCATGGACGGCAGCACCTTGAAGGCGGGGGCGGTGGCGGCAGTGAAGCGGCTGAAAAATCCTATCACCGTGGCGCGGCTCGTTATGGAAAAGTCCTGGCATGTTCTCCTGTCCGGTGAGGGGGCGGAGGCGTTTGCCCGGGAACACGGGGTGGAGCTGGTGCCGCCGGACTATTTCCGGACCGAAAGGCGTTGGGACCAGTGGCAGAGAGTCCGGGAGGAGACCCATGGCACCGTGGGTGCGGTGGCCCTTGACAGAATGGGAAATCTTGCCGCGGGCACCTCTACAGGCGGCCTGACCAATAAGAGATTCGGACGGGTGGGGGATTCTCCCATTGTGGGAGCCGGAACCTACGCCAACAACCGGACCTGTGCGGTTTCCGGGACAGGCCGGGGGGAGTATTTCATGCGGGGCCTGGTGGCATACGACATTTCCGCCCTCATGGAATACCGGGGATTCTCTCTTCAACGGGCCGCCCACAGGGTGGTCATGGAAAAACTTGTGGAGTTAGGGGGAAGCGGGGGCGTGATTGCCATTGACAAGCAGGGGGACGTGGCCATGCCGTTTACCACGGCGGGAATGTACAGGGGTTACATTGACGCCGACGGAAACCCGGTGGTGAAGATTTACGGGGACGATTAAGATTCCGGTTCGTAAATTCACGTTCAGGGACGGTTTCCGTCCTTTGTAACCCGTTGTACGTCAATGGATCTGATACGGCTTATTCTGTCTCCCGTTCTGGTTCTTGTGGCCGCGGTGATGATCGGGGCGGGAATTATCATTCTGGTTAAGAGCCTGAAACGGCTCAAGAAAACGGGGTCAAGTTGACACAGAAAAGATCGAAGGGCAAAGACGCAGAAGAGTCCGCCGGCCGGACAGGCACCTACGGATTTGCTCCCCTGGGATATGTGGAGCTTGCAGGCATGAGGGAGGCGCTCCAGAAGGCCACCCACCAGATAACCGTGCTGGAAAAAGAGAATGAGATTCTTAGAAAGCGTTTGAAGGAGGCGGAAGCCGGTCTGA
>JBHIEY010000150.1:0-4682 GCA_046861835.1 Fidelibacterota bacterium
AAATCCATCTTGGGCGGTACGTCGCTGGAGGCCACAAGTTCGTCGATGATCAACTGGTTGTTCTTCAGAACAGCGTTGCCGTTCACGTGTTCAATGGGGGAGTCCAGGTGAAAGGCATAAACGGTACCGTTCTTGACCTGGATGCGGCCGTTTCTGACGGGATCGGCCGGGGTTCCCGAGATGGTCAGATCGAAGTCTATGTCCCCCGATACCGAATCGACGGACGAGAGGTACGGAGTAAGAAAGGTCAAACGGGAGGTTTCCCCGTGGAAGGTCATGGAAACGGGATCTTGCTTCGGCGCCCATCCGGGGGACCGGGATCCGAAGGCCAGATCGACGGGAAGATAGCCGTTGGCGCTGTAGCTTCCCGTTTCGGTCTCGGCTTCCATGTCCTCGATATAGAGACGCCGGTCAGTGTACCTTCCGGAAACCGAAACCAGGCGGCCGTTGATCCGGTCCAGCCTGGGATCGCGAACGGTGAACTCGAAGACCATATCGGGAGAACCGGCAATTCCCGATACCATAAGGCTGCCCGTCGCCGATCCGCCGAGAATCCTTGCCCTTGGCCACAGAGCCGACAGGAGCTCCAGTTGAACGTTGCGAAACTCGCCGGAAAAGCCTACGGGACCGAGGGGGTCAACCTCAAACATTCTCCCTTCCGGAACCCCTTTAATCCCGGCGAACCCGGACAGTTTGACATTCAAATCGTGGGGACCCATCACCCGGAACTCCCGCACATCCATCACATTTTCATCCACGGCTCCCGTCATCAGAAGGTGGTCGAACTCGATATCCCTCCAGGAGCCGTCCCTGATTTCAACCTTTCCGTCGGCTCTGAGGGTGTCTCCGTCGGTACGGGCTGACACCCGGGCGAAGGCGGTTCCCGCGAGGGGAATATCCCGGTCCGTCACCTTCCAGAGGGTGGCCAGGTTGAGGTTCTCCAGACTCACATCCCCCGATGAAAGGCGCCCATTCGTCAGGGCAAAGGAGACTCTCGCTCTCCCTTCATTAATCTGAAAAAGGGCAGGTCTGACCTCCACGCCGTCAGGACGTCTCTCCACGACGACCGGCCCCAGGCTGGTCACATAGTGCTCTCCCAGGGAAAGCTGAATCTGGTTTACCCGCAGGGAGCGGCTGCCGACGATTCTTCCCGACGCCTGCAGGAAATCGGTGCCGGCGGTCAGGCGCAGTCCCTCCACGAGAAGGGTATCTCCCCTGAAGTACACGTCAGCCGTACCGTCCTCCACAGAATACTCCCCTATCCTTCCACCGGTCGCCACGGCTCTCAGGATACCCTGGGGGCGCCCGAAGACCGAATTGACTCGAAACGATGCCTCAAGGGAAGAGGCGAACAGTCGCCCGAACCGGGCGTCCTTGAAGGTGAGGTATCCGTTGGCAATGGGATCCCTGAGGTAACCCACCACCTCCAGGGCCCCCGCCGTTACCCCTTTGAGGGAGTCGACCCCCACCAGGTAGCCGACAGCCTCCAGATCCACATTCGAAGGCGTGAAGGCAAGATCGACCCTTTCCTTATTCAGATCAATTTCTCCCGTCGCCAGAAGGGTCCCATATCCAAGATCGAGCCGGAGGGAGTCATCAATTCTGACCTTCTCGTTCGCATAGGTGAGTTGCCCCTCCGCCCTCACGTACCTGTCCGTCCCCGGTTCGCCGTTCGCCAGATCGAGAACAAACATCAATTCTTCCACATCCCGGCCCTCGAGGGTGCCCGTAACATTCACGGAACCACGGATGGAGGTGGCATTGACAGGGAGCCCAAAATCGGACAGGTCGAGCCCGTCGATTCCCATCTGCAGAAAGAGCTGGCGTCCTTTCCTGAGCATTCCCCCGCCGGTCAACCGGGATGACCTGAGGGAAACAAGAGCCCGCTTCAACTCGAGATCTTCGCCCTCTTTGGCCACTTCCAGAGAGACATGCCCGAGGACCGAATCCCCGCCGGAAGGGAACAGCCACGCCTGCAGACCGGAGGATCCGGGATCCGATTTCACTTCGAAACGGACATCTGCGGTGTCGATCTTCACTATGTCGACGGCGACCCGGTCCAGATAGGGAGACAGGGCCACTCCTTTTCCGGTGCCATTGATCACCCATTTCACGGGAGTGGAGAAGGTGACGGACCCGTCGAGCTCAACGGGAACCCCGTTCACCCTTCCTTTCACATCACGAACCGATAGTTGATCGTCGGTCAGGTCGATCTCTCCATCACCAATCTCGAACGTGCGGCGGTTACCCACGTCGGTAACCCGGACTCTCTCCGGAACAAAAGAGAGAGACCGTCCCCGGGATGTCACTTCCCCGCCGAAATCGAAGCTGTAGAGGTTTTCCCGGGATCCGCTTTGAACGATGACGGACGTATTGGTGAGGTTAAGATCCCGGATATGGAATCCATGAGAGGTCAGTTTGTCCACAAATGCCAGGCCGGATCTGTCCCCCTCTCCCCCGGTTCTCACCGTAATGAACCCGTCCTCAAGGGATAGGTCACTGATGGCCCAGTCGCCCGTGAGAATTCTCGAGAAATCGAGATTGACCCGCGCCTTCTCACTGAAGACCGTAGCCGAACCGTCCTTCTTTCTCAGGTAGAGATTCTTAAGATAGACGTCCGAGGTGAAACGGCCGTCCAGGGACTCAATGGTGAGTGTCCAGCCGTTGTCTTTCAGGACGCTTTGAT
The DNA here is from genome assembly GCA_046861835.1 of Fidelibacterota bacterium. Taxonomy (GTDB): domain Bacteria; phylum Fidelibacterota; class Marinisomatia; order Marinisomatales; family S15-B10; genus JBHIAI01. The sequence continues at coordinate 2,687 of JBHIEY010000150.1, forward strand.
TCAGGTAGGTAACGATCTCCTGGGACCACCTCGCCGGTTTCAACAGAACGAACAGTACAACGCCGGCCACGACGGCGAGCGTGACGAAAAGGATAAGCAGGGCCTTGAACTTTCGTGTCATTCGTGTCTGATCCGCCGGGGGATCACTCACATGCGGAACCCCGGAAGAAGGGAATATGATCTTGAGCCGACTCCCGGAATCCTCGGTGACCTCCCTGAAAACAAATTTAAGTCAGGGAAGTTCCAAAAACAAAACAAGGGGGAGCAGGAAAGCCGTGAAAGATCGTGAAGATCAGTTTACCACTTCAAAATCGGCATCCTCGATTTCGCCGTCTTCTCCGCCGTCTTTATCCTTCTTCGATTCCTCCTTGGCCGTTTCGGTTTTCCTGGTGGTCGTATACATGCGGCTGGCCACGTCGTTCCATGTCTTGTTAAGCTTCTCCATGGACTTCTGAATGTCGTCAATATTGCTCCCGGCAGCGGCCTTCCTCAGCTCTTCCACGCCATCCTTCAGTCGTTCCTTATCGTCCTTGGAGAGTTTTTCGTCGAACTCCTTCAGGTTTTTCTCTGTCTGGTAGACGAGCTGGTCGGCCTGGTTCCGGATATCCACCTCTTCCCGTTTCTTCTTGTCCTGTTCGGCATGCTTTTTGGCGTCCTCCACCATCTTTTCCACCTCCTCCGGACTGAGTCCGCTGGAGGCTTCAATCCGAATGCTCTGTTCTTTCCCCGTGGCCTTATCCTTGGCACTCACGTTAAGAATCCCGTTGGCGTCGATATCGAACGTCACTTCTATCTGCGGAATGCCGCGGGGCGCCGGAGGAATCCCTTCCAGGTGAAACCGGCCGATGGTCTTGTTGTACACCGCCATCTCCCTCTCTCCCTGGAGGACGTGAATTTCCACGGAGGTCTGGTTGTCCGCGGCTGTGGAGAAAATCTGCGACTTCTTGGTGGGGATGGTGGTATTCCTCTCGATCAAGCGGGTGAACACGCCGCCGAGCGTTTCGATCCCCAGCGAAAGGGGCGTCACATCGAGGAGAAGAACATCCTCGACCTCTCCCCCGAGGATTCCCCCCTGAATGGCGGCCCCCACGGCCACCACTTCATCGGGGTTTACCCCTTTATGGGGATCCCGCCCGAAGATTTCCTTCACGATTTCTTGAACCTTGGGAATCCGCGTCGATCCCCCTACGAGGATAACTTCGTCAATGTTGCCGGAACTCAACTCGGCATCTTTCAGGGCCTGATAGCACGGTTCCTTTGTCCTCTCCAGGAGATCATCAATGAGTTCTTCAAACTTGGCCCGGGTGAGGGTCATGCTCAGATGCTTGGGACCCGTGGCGTCCGCCGTTATGAAGGGGAGATTGATATCGGTCTGCTTGGAGCTGGACAGTTCCTTCTTGGCATTCTCGGCCGCATCCCGCAATCTCTGAAGGGCCATGGGGTCTTTTCTGAGATCGATCCCCTCTTCCTTCTTGAAATTGTCGGCTATCCAGTCCGTTATCCTTTCGTCGAAGTCGTCGCCCCCAAGGTGGCCGTCTCCGTTGGTGGCATTCACCTCGATCGATTTTTCGCCGTCAATCTCCATGACGTCCAGAATGGAAATATCGAACGTCCCGCCGCCCAGGTCGAAAACGGCCACTTTCTGATCTTTCTTCCTGTCCATTCCGTACGCAAGGGCCGCGGCTGTGGGCTCGTTGATGATCCGCCGTACCGTCAGACCGGCTATCTTGCCGGCATCCTTGGTGGCCTGGCGCTGGGAATCGTTGAAATAGGCCGGTACGGTAATCACCGCCTCCTTCACCGATTCTCCCAGATAGTCTTCCGCCGTCTGCCGGAGCTTCTGAAGAATCATGGCGCTGATTTCCGGAGGGGTATAGCTCTTGCCCCCGGCGGTTACCTCCACACCGCCGGAATCGCGCTTTTTCACCTCAAACGGGACTTCGGATATCTCCGTGTCCACTTCGCCGTATTCCCTTCCCATAAAGCGCTTGATGGA
>JBHIEY010000151.1:0-4630 GCA_046861835.1 Fidelibacterota bacterium
TCCCCCATGGGCACCTGTGAGGGATTCCAGCTTCACTTGACCTCCTCCACCTCCACCAGGAAATCGACCTTCCGGATCATTCCCCGGATCTGGGGGGTATCCCCATGCACCACGGACTGATGACGCCGTCTGAGGCCCAGGGCAAGAAGGATCCGCCTCGATTTTTCCCTCTGCCCGGCGGCCCCCTTAACCTGGGTAATCTTCAGCTGTCGCCTCTTGTTCGCCATCCCGGCTCTCCTACCTGCCAAACACTTCCTTCAAGGTCATCCCTCTCCTGTTGGCCACGGAGACGGGATCCTCCAGGCTTCTCAGGGCCACCTCGGCGGCCCGGACCACATTGTTGGGATTTGACGATCCATACCGCTTGGTAAGAACGTCCCGGATTCCCGACTGTTCCACCAGGGCCCGTACGGCCCCGCCGGCAATGATACCGGTTCCCGGAGCTGCAGGTTTCATCAGAACGCGGCTCGCTCCGAACTTCCCCACAATCTCGTGGGGAATCGTCCCGTTAATCACGGGAACGCGAAAAATATTCTTTTTGGCGTTCTCCTTTCCCTTGCCGATAGCCGACAACACTTCGTTGGCCTTTCCGTATCCCAGACCTACATGACCCCGGCCGTCGCCTACGGCGACCAGGGCGCCAAAACGGAACCGCCGGCCGCCCGCCACAACCTTCGCCACACGGTTGATGCGAATAACCGTTTCTTCCTGAAGGTCAAGCTCCGTCGGATCGATGGGTGTCAAAACCTCAAACCTCCTTCCCGGGCACCGTCGGCAAGGGCTTTCACCCTCCCGTGATAAAGAAAACCGTTGCGGTCGAACACGACCTCTTTGATCTTTTTCTTCCTGGCCTTTTCGGCCAGAACCTGCCCCACCACCTGGCTCTTGTCCACCTTGGTGTACGATCCCTTCAGCCGGCTCTTCACCCCCTTTTCCAGAGTGGAACACACCACCACCGTCTCTCCTGTCTGGTCGTTCACAATCTGTCCGTAGATGTGCCTGAGACTCCGGTAGACCACCAACCTGTAGCGGTGGGAGTGACCGGGATAGGGGCTCTTGCTCCGCCGCCGGCGTCTCTCCCTTCGCAGCCGCTTTTTCTCCAGAGACTTCACGGATCAGATCCCCCCGGTACCTCCAACCGTCTTCCCTTTCTTGATCCTCACATATTCTCCCGCGTACCGGACTCCTTTTCCCTTGTAAGGTTCCGGTGGCCGGAACGAACGAATCTTTGCCGCCACTTCCCCCACCAGCTGTTTGTCGATTCCTCTCACCGTGATCACGTTACGCTGAATCCCGATTTCGATTCCCTCCGGCGGCTCCAGATAGATATCGTGGGAATATCCCAGGGCCAGTTTCAACCGGCTCCCCTCCATGGAAGCCGAGTAGCCCACCCCGTTCACCTGAAGCTCCCGGGAAAATCCTTCCGTTACACCTTTGACCATGTTGGCCAGAAGCGCCCGGGTGGTCCCGTGAAGGGCCCGGTGACTCTTGCTGTCAGAAGGACGCTGAACCGTCAGTTCACCGTTTGATTTCTTGATGAGCATGTCGGCATGGAATGACCTCTCCAGAGTTCCCTTAGGGCCGGAAACGGTCACGCGGCTCCCCTTCACTGTGACGGTCACATTTTCGGGGACCGGAACCGGTTTTCTTCCTACTCTCGACATCTTACCTACCAGACGTAGCAGAGAACTTCGCCGCCAACGTTTAACTTCCTTGCCACCTTGTCGGAAACCACACCCCGGGAGGTGGTCAAAATAGCCACGCCCAGACCGCCCAGGACTCGCGGAATGTTCCCGGCGGACGCATAGACACGCCGGCCGGGCCGGCTCACCCGCTCTATGTGCTTGATCACCGGTTCGCCGTTCCGGTCCCGTCTTAAGAATACACGGATCATTTTCTTCACCGGTTCGTCGATGATGATGAAATCCTGTATGAAATGTTCCTCTTTGAGAACATAAAGAATTCGAAGTTTCAGATTTGAGGCCGGCACATCCGTCCACCGCGACCCGGCCGTCTGGGCATTCCGGATCCGGGTCAACAGATCGGCCACGGGATCGGTCATCGTCATGGCGTTATTCTCTCCCCCTACCAGCTCGCCTTGGTTACGCCGGGAATCTCCCCTTTCAGGGCGAGCTCGCGAAAGCACAACCGGCAGAGTCCGAACCGCCTCAGATAGGCCCGCGACCGACCACAGTTGCCGCAACGGTGGTATTTCCGTGTCGAGTACTTGGCGGGTCTTGACGCCTTGACAATGAGGGCTTTTCTGGCCATCAAACCGGATCCCCCTGGGATTCCTCTGCCGGGGAGGGAACCATCTCCCGGAAGGGAAATCCCAGCGCCTTTAACAGTTCAAACCCTTCTTCGTCCGACTCCGCCGTTGTCACAATGGATACGTTCAGGCCCCGGATCTTGTCGATCTTGTCATAATCAATCTCAGGAAACACAATCTGTTCCTCCAGTCCGAAATGAAAGTTTCCCCTGCCATCAAACGACTTCAGAGAAAACCCGCTGAAGTCCCTGACGCGGGGAAGGGCGATCTTGATGAGCCGCTCCAAGAATTCGTACATCCTCCACCCTCTCAGGGTAACCCGGCAGCCCACCGGGTCGCCGGCTCTGATCTTAAAATTGGAAATGGCCTTCCTCGCCCGGGTGACGACCGCCCTCTGGCCGGCTATGGCCGTCAAATCTTCCACCGCGTGTTCCAGAGAAGCCGGTTCATCCTTGGCCCTCCCCACCCCCATATTCAAAACGATTTTCTCCAGCCTCGAGACCTCCAGAGGATGCTTGAGCCCCAACTTCTTCTGAATTTCGGGTATGGCCGTATCGTGGAACCGTTTCAACAGGTTGGGACGGTAACCGTTGGTCGACCCGGATGTCGTGGACTTAGCCAATGAATCTCCTAACTATCGATATCTTCCCCTGTCTTCCGGGCCACCCTCACCTTCCGGCCCGTCCGCAGCCGCCTGTGACCAACACGCGTAGGATGACCCCCTGCCAGAGGCATGACATTGGAAATGTGGATGGGGGCTTCCTTTTCAATGATTCCTCCATGAGGATTCTGCTGGGACGGACGGGTATGCCGCTTCACGAAGTTTATCCCCTCTACCACTACCCGGTTTCTCCTGGGAAATACCTTCAATACCTTTCCCGTTTTTCCCCGGGCCTCGCCAGCAATGATCTGAACCGTATCCCCTTTTCTGATGCGCATCTCACACCACCTCCGGAGCCATGGAAATAATCTTCATGAACCCCTTCTCACGAAGCTCTCTCGCCACAGGACCAAAGATGCGCGTGCCCCGGGGATCCCCCACACCCGTCAGCAGCACCGCGGCGTTGTCATCGAACCGGACGTACGACCCGTCCTTCCGGCGCCTCTCCTTCCGGGTTCTCACGATCACGGCCCGGGAGATGTCACCTTTCTTTACCATGCCCCCGGGAATGGCCTGCTTCACCGTCACCACCACAATATCTCCGAGAGAAGCATACTTCCGTCGCGTCCCCCCCAGCACTTTGAAGCATAATACCTCTTTTGCGCCCGTATTGTCCGCTACCTTCAATCTGGTTTCCGACTGAATCATGGGTCCGCCTCAAGATAGTTAAACTCCCGGTTATCCTCCCGCTCCTTTGGAAATCACTTCCACCACCCGCCATCTCTTGGTCTTGCTGAGAGGCCGGGAAGCCACGATCCTGGCCCTGTCGCCCGGACGGCACCGCTGGTTCTCATCATGAGCCTTGTACTTCTTTCTTCTGACGACATACTTCTTGTACACGGGATGAAAAATGCGCCGGGACACCTCCACCACCACCGTCTTTTCCATCCGGTTACTCAAAACGGTGCCCACCAGTGTCTGTCCCTTTTGGAGTGAGGCCATGGAATCCTACTCACCTCCTTCCGGCGTTCTGATATTCAGTTCAAATTCCCGTAACACAGTTCGTATCTGAGCCACTTCCCGTCTCAAGAGGCGAATTCTCACGGGATTCTCCAGCTGTTGCAGGGCCTTCTGAAACCGGAGATTCTCCAGCTCCTCGAGGTCGTCGGACAATCTCGACTTCAACTCCGTTTCCGTCATGTTCTTGAGCTCCGATTTCTTCATTTCCGGCGTCCCCGGGCTTCCCCTCAGTGACCGTGTTCCCGTCTCTCCACGAGCTTGGTCTTCACGGGTAGCTTGAATCCTGCCAGGCGAAAAGCCTCCGCGGCCATCTCCCTCTCCAAGCCTTCCACTTCGAAAAGAATCCTTCCCGGTTTTACAACGGCCACCCAGTGATCGGGGGCCCCCTTCCCCTTCCCCATACGCACTTCGGCCGGTTTCCGTGTAACGGACTTGTCGGGAAAGATGCGGATCCACATTCGACCGTGCTTCCGGATCTTCCTGACGATGGCGACACGGGCCGATTCGATCTGACGGGCCGTTATCCACCCGGGCTCCAGGGCCTTCAAACCATAACTCCCGAAAGCCACATAATTCCCCCTCATGGCCATCCCTCGCCTGCGCCCCCGATGGTGTTTGCGCCACTTCGTTTTCTTAGGCTCAAGCATCAGGTGGGCAACTCCCCATTACAGATCCACACTTTGATTCCGATGGTGCCGTAGGTGGTTCGGGCTTCCGTGACCGCGAAATCGATGTCGGAA
>JBHIEY010000031.1:0-16458 GCA_046861835.1 Fidelibacterota bacterium
GCTGGTACCCGCCCCCAAGTAGAATATCCGTCCCCCTCCCCAGATGCTCTCCACCGCAAGATTAACCACCCGTTCCACCTGAGGAATCACCCTTTCCACCGCCGGGGCCACCTGTTTGTCCTCATCGTTTATGATCCGGAGGATGTCGGCCACCGACTTCGTGTCGATGTCCGCAGAACGGATATTTTGCTGCTCGGTGGTGAGGTATTCGCGTTTCAAACGGCCAGCCATTCCCCAACGGCTCCTCCCGGAGGATACCCGGCAGCAGGAAGTTAACAAAACCACCGAAAGGATGAGAACATCATTTGCGTGAGGCGGGAAAAATCGAGTAACTTATCTCTGGCAACGAAAACCCGTGATAGAATCTGCCTTAGCCCTGACAGGTCTGGTCCTTTCGGCGTTCTTTTCAGGAAGTGAGATCGCTTTCGTCCAGGCCAACCCTGTTCAGCTTGAGGTGTGGGCCAAACAGGGACGCAAACGGGCACGTAAGACCTCCCAGTACCTCGCCGAACCGGAACGGTTCCTCACCACCGTTCTCATCGGTACCAACCTGGCCAACGTTCTGACGGCCTCCTATGCTACCGTTTCCCTCCTCCGTTTCGGATTGAGCGAAACGACCACCATTCTCATCGTCGCCACGGTGATCCTCCTTTTTGGCGAAATTATCCCCAAAGTGTTTTTCCAGGAACGGGCCAACGTCATGGCGGTGGGCGTTACCCCTCTGTTGAGAGCGGCAGAAATCGTCCTGGTTCCCTTCGTCAAGGCAGTCAGATCCTATACCCGGATCTTTGGTCCCGGCAGTCGCGACGCTTCCTTTCCCCTCTCCAGGGACGATCTCAAAGTTCTCTTCCTCACGGCGGGAGTCCCTGCGGGAGAACAGGACCAGGCGGGAGACCGCGTCGAGGAGGAAGAAAAGGAAGTGATTTCGAGGATATTTGAATTTGGCTCACGGCCGGTGAATCAGGCCATGACCTCCCGGTCGGACATTGTGGCCCTCCCTGTCGGGTCGGCCGTTCGGGATGTCATCCAGGTCCTTTCGGAGACGGGACTGTCAAAGCTACCCGTTTACGAGGGAAGCCTCGACACCATCGTGGGGGTCGTTTTTCTCCATGACCTCTTTGCCCGTCCCCGTTCCCCAGAGTCCGTCCCGCCCATGCGGGATCCCCTTTTCGTCCCCCACACCATGGCGGCCAGTCAGGCCCTGGAAGTCCTCAAAAGACACAACTCCAGCATTGCCCTGGTGAGGGACGAAGATAACAGGACAGTCGGGCTTGTCACCGTGGAGGATCTGGTGGAGGAGATTTTCGGGGAATTTGAGGATGTATTCGACGCCGAGGGCCGGAGAATAACCCGTCTGCCCGACGGCAATCTCGTGGTGGACAGCCTGGTGGAGATAGCCGAACTCAAAAAACGGTACGGGTTTCGCATTCCTGCCGGGGACTACAAGACCATAGGAGGGTTTCTTCTGTCCAGACTGGGTCGAATTCCCCGGCCCGGAGAAATGCTTGAGTTCCCGACATTCCGCATCAAAATCCTCAGCGCCGGCCCTGCCCGGCTCAAGCGGCTTCACCTGGTAAAGAAGGAGTGAGTCACGCATAGACCCCCGTCAAGGGGCGAATAGAGGGGGTCCCTTACGGTTCGATACCGGAGGAAGGTCGCCCCATGAGCCAGACCGACCCGACCACCGCCAGAACTCCCAGCATGAAGGCCACGCCCCATGGAATCCCCATTCCCACCAGGGAATATCCGAGGATCATGCTGATAAGACCGACGGTGACGGCATAGGGAAGCTGCGTCCGGACATGGTCCACATGGTCCGAGCCCGATGCCATGGACGAGAGAATCGTGGTGTCGGAAATGGGGGAGCAGTGGTCGCCGAAGACAGATCCCGAGAGGGTGGCGGCAAACGTGGCCAGGAAAACCGGGGATTCCACTACCTCCGCCGGCGCTCCCCCCCACCAACTTGAACGCGATGGGGATAACGATAGGCACCAGAATGGACATGGTACCCCAGGACGTTCCCGTAGAGAAGCTTACCAGAGCGGCGGTCAGAAAGGTGACGGGAGGTAACAGGGCCGGTGTCAGAAAGGACCGGGTTTCCCGGATCAGGTAGTCGGCCGTTCCCACCTCGGTGCATATGCTTCCCAGTCCCCAGGCCAGAACAAGAACAATACAGGCCAGGACCATGGAACGGACACCGGTGAGCCACGATTCGACGGCCTTTCGGAGCGTGAGCAATCCCCGGGCCACCGACACGCCGATGGCGGCAAAACCCGCCAGGTAGGAACCCCACATCAAACTGGCATACGAATCGGAAGACCCGACAATTTCCGTGAGGGTGGGGGCAACCCCCGGAGCAAGGTCCCTCCGGCCCGTCACATAGAGACCCAGGACCGTGACTCCGATGACGGTCCCGATGGGAATCATGGCATTGGACCAGTGCGTGGCGCGAACGGTGAAACCGTCTTCATCCACAAGACGGGTATTGGACAACGGCCGGGCGTTATCTCCCAGCACCTTGCCTTCGACCCTGGCCCGCAACTCGGCTCTTCTCATCTGTCCGTAGTCACGCCCGCTCAGGAGGAGCCCAGCCATAAGAAAGAGGGTCAGAATCGAGTAAAAGGAAAAGGGGATAGATTTCACGAATGTGATATAAGGACTCTCCTCTACGGCGAAGGCCTCGTAGGGACCGTCCAGGAGCGACATCTGGAACACGGACCAGGTGCTGATGACCGCGAGACTGGCCACCGGTGCCGCCGTAGAATCTACCAGGTAGGCCAGTTTCTCCCGCGATACTTTCAGCCTGTCCGTAAACGGTCGCATCATGTTGCCCACGAAGAGGGTATTGGCATAATCGTCAAAGAAAATGACGATTCCCATGATCATGGTGGCCAGCTGACTGCTTCTGGCGGTCCGGGCGTACCGGGAAGCCTTCTCCACAATGCCTTTCATCCCCCCGTTGGCACTGATGACACCGATGATTCCGCCGAAACCGAGACTGAAAAGGATGATGGCGGCGTGATCTTCCTGGGAGAGGGACCGGACCAGATGGGTATCGAGGGCGGAGGCGAGACCGGACAGCGGTTGGTACCCTGACAGGAGGATGGCTCCAATCCAGACGCCGGAGAACAGGGAAACGATCACCTCCCGGGTAATCAGAGCCATGGCAATGGCGATGACCGGAGGGAGAAGAGAGGCCGGCCCCGGCGGGCCGGCAGGCCCCTGGCCGGTTCCGGGGACAAGAATCTCCCAGAGAACCAGGACCCCGAGGATGGCAAGAAAGAGAAGTTTTCTGGTCCCACCGGTCACAGGAAAAGCCAATATAGTTGACCCGCCCATCCCGGCAAAGGAGTTTTTGAGACAGAACGCGGGGGTTGTAAATTCCCGATCATGAAGAAGATTGACCGTTATCTGGTAGGATATTTTTTTTCCATTCTCGCAGCGGCCCTGGTGAGCTTCGTTGTCGTTTTCATCATAGTCGACGCCGTGGAGAATCTGGACAGGTTCATAGACGCCGGCGTTCCCCTGGGTGTGGTGGGAACATATTATCTCAATTCATGCCCCTGGTTCATCCAGGTGGGTCTCCCCATGGCCATGCTCCTGTCCACAATCTTTACCGTGGGACTGCTCTCCAGAAGGAACGAGCTTGCCGCCATGAAATCGGCGGGCATTTCCCTTTACAGAATCGCCGCCCCTCTCCTCATCGGCGCCGTCCTGGTAAGCATAGCATCGTTCTTCTTCGAAGACCGGGTGGTCACAACGGGAAACCGAAACCGCAGAGCCATTGAGAAAGAGCGGGCGATCCGCCTCCGAAAACAGGGTTACGACGCCCGCAAACGGAACATCTTTCTGCAAAAATCCGACAGATTGCATATTGCCATTGATCGCTACCGTCCCGAGCAAAAACGGGCCATTGGCGTGGCCATGCAGTTTCTTGAGCAAGGCCACCTCTCCCGGCGGATCGATGCCAACTGGATGGAATGGGACGACGAAAGGAACGCCTGGCAGATTCATACCTATGCCCTGCGGGAGTTCCATCCCGACGGCTTCGAATCCCGCGTCAGTTTTTCCCGGGGCGATACGCTGCTGGCCGTCGATTTCACGCCCGACGATATTACCCGTCAGGCAATCTCACCCGAGGAGAAAAGCTATGCCGAACTCAAGATCTTCATCGGCGAGCTGAAGGAGAGCGGCGTGGATACTACCCGCTGGCAGGTGAATCTGTACGGCAAGGTTTCCTTCGCCTTCACCAATCTCATCGTGGTGCTGTTCGCCTTTCCCCTGGTGGCCACAAAAGCCCGGGGAAGCCTCGCCTTCGGAGCGGGCATGAGCGTTTTTGTCATCTTTGGCTACTATGCCTTCATACGAATCGGCCAGACCTTCGGCTATAAGGGGATGCTGGATCCCCTCCTGTCCGCGTGGATCGCGAATCTGGTTTTTTCAATTGGAGGAGTTCTGCTGCTGATGGCGGCCAGGAAGTAGCCGGGACCTATAGGAGTGGAGGATCCTCCACTCCTACTTACTCCTTCCGGCTCTTGAAGCTTGTGAGGGCAAATCCCATGGAAAGGGATATCCCCTTCATGCTGTGAATCCAGATGCCGTTGCGGAAGGCCAGGGCAAAATCGAAAATGAGGGGTCCCTTGTGAATCCCGAATCCCAGTCCCAGTTCCTTGAGATTTCGTCCTCCCCAGCTGTATCCCAACCTGAGGGGAAAGCCGGGAAACCGGCTGAACCGTACGCCAATAGACCATTTCCAGCGTCGCTGAACGTACAGCCGGTCCTGAAAACCGGCCACCAGGTCGCTTATGACAAGAAAATCGGGATCCACCTGCCTGGATATGCCCACGCGGAACAGGGCGGGATAGCGGATGGTGAACGGCCTCGGTTCTCCCCCTGAAGTGGTATCCGGCACCACTCTCTTGGAGGAAACGAAAATGTCATCCATGTCCCGCTCGGTCATGTCCAAAAAGTTCACGCTGTCTATGGAGAATTCGTACACCATGGCCGACCCCTCGGGAACAGGCTCACCACCCCATGAAAACAGCCCCTTTTCTTCGTCAACGCCCAGAAGATCCTTGGTCAAGGAGGGCCGGTTCCAGGAGATGGCCCCCAGAGCGTTTATGAGAGCCACCCCGACGCGCCATCCGTTCAGCTCGGGGGTGGCAAAACCAAGGTCCAATCCGAACCCGTTCCCTCCGATCCCCTGACGGATGAAATAGCGTCCCTGCCCATAGAAGGCCGTCGTGTCGGTGACCAGGTCTGAAAAACTGGAATCGGGATCAATTCCCAGATAGAAGATTCCCTGGAGATACTTCAAGGTCACGCCCCAGGAAAACAGTTCATAGGGTACGGCGAAGGAAAACCCGTATTCCGCCAGCCCCAAAAGTTCATAGTTCAATGTCATATCCAGCGGTTTTCCTACCGGGTTCCCCTCAAGAATGAGGCGAAACATCCCCTCCGGAACGGTGGCATCTCCCACGACAATCAGGTCGCTGGTAAAGGCCATGTTGCCCGAGGCGTAGTTGAGGGCCGGCAGGGCCAGATGGGTATCCGTGGTGAACCGGAGTCCGTCCCTGATCTGATTGAAGATTTCCTTCTTCTTTTCCTGATTGTTTCGCTCCAGGTTGGCACCGCTCAGACCGGTCCAGTTCTCCAGCGAAAAGAAATTGTTCACGACGCCAAAGTCCAGCGTTCCCATCTGCCACATGAACGGCTTGTCGTGCTGATAGGCCAGGTTCGCCGGGTTGACGCCAACGGCATAGACACCGTCGGCGATGGTGGTATAGGCCCCCGCCAGCCCCACCATCCGGGGATTCCGCTTGGCCTGAGCCTCAAGATGAACGGTCAAGACCAGAACGGCTACGGCCAGAAGCCCCGGTCCGACCCTATTCAGGACCCCGGATCCCTTTTGCATGTCGCGGTTTTCGCCCCTCCATGGGCTTCCCCTCCGGCTTCACCCCCGCCAGGCGGGGGGCTCCGCCCCCCACCACCTGAAAATACCATCCCGTCTTGTCGCAAATGGAACCGTCCTCCGTGCAGACCCTGAGCCAGCGCCTCTCGCCCACATGGGAAACGGCAGGGACCCAGACCATGGAATCTGCGTTCGCGATGGGACCATTCCCCGTGATGGACTCCCAGTCGGCGTCCTCCGCCACCCTCGGGGTGGTATCCGTTACGGAGATAAAGACTTCCACCTGCGCCCTTTTCACGTCATCTCCCAGGGACCGCCAGCGGACCGTCACCGTATCCCCCACGGCTACCGTTTGACCGCCGTTAGGATAGGTGATCACTATTTCGTTTTCGGGCTCCTCCAGAAGCCCCGTGCTTTGAACCACAAAACTCATCAAGGAAGACACTTCCAGCGTATCCCTCGTGGAGAAAAAGACGATTCTCCCCTCCGTACCGAAAAAGTGTGTCCGGGTGTTGACGTAGTGATCTCCCAGACCGGTGATGAGTTTGATCCTGTTCGTGTCGAGATCACTGACGACCGTCGTATCTCCCGGCACTTTTACCATCCCGGGTTTTCCGACGGTCGTGGTGTCGGAATAAATGCTTCTGGGACTGGGAAGGACAATCTTCAGCAACGTATCCACGAACGAATACACCGTGTCTCGAACCCCGGGCACCCCCCTGACCAGGTAGGCCACATTATCGATGCAGTCCACGGAATCGGAAAGGACGGAAAAAATGTGGATGTCTCCCCGTGAGGGACTGAGGGTGCTGCAGGAGGTCACCACATAAAGGGAATCGGTAGGAGGCCACCCTAAACTGTCCCTCACCGCCGCCAGGGTGCCTGGATCGCGATCGAGAGGGAAGAGGTCGCGGTTGGAAAACAGGATGGCAAGTTCTCCCCCAACGGGGAGGCCGTTCTTGATCCGGGTCGTAAGGCCGGCGCCCTTAACGGAGCTGCGAAGCTGGTTTCGGGTTTCATGAGGCATCTCTTCCATGGGAGTTGAGGTGACAGGTATGAAGGTCATGGGATCCATCCTGACGATGAACGGTGCGATGAGCTCAAACTCCCCCCAGATGGCGGCATTCACATCTATGGCCCCTCTACCCCGGATGCCAGCGGTGGCTTCCACCACGATTTCCGAGGGGTTGAGGGCCAGAAGATCCACAATGCTTTTCGCCGTATCGCTGATCCCGATGGCATAAGAACTGTCGGGGAAAAGGTGGCCGGCACCCGTATAGATCTCCACCTGCGTACCCAGACTGCTCAGCCTCAGGATTGTCTTTGCCGTGTCTTCAGGGGTATCGGGGATTCCCAGGACGGCGTCCAGGACCACCTTCACCGAGTCCCCCATATTGGAGACGCCCACGAGATCCAGGTCCAGGAAAAGGGGAAGCCGGATCTGATTAAACATGGTGAACTGAAGGATGACTTCGCCAAACGACATGCCGGTGAACCCCTGGGGAATCCCCTCAATCTCCTGTGTCTGGGGGGGAAAAGGACAATCGAGATTGGCCTCCAGGGTGGCAAAATGGAGAGGCAACACATCCACGCCCACGGCGAACACCCACTCCGGTTCCGTGCCGTCCAAAAAGATTTCCACCGTGTCGGGCACCGTGCTGGCCGTGACATCCACCATGATTTCCTCGAGTGCCAGATCGGGATCCACGGGATTCCCAAACCTCCATCCGTCGAGTTTCTGGCTCTGATTCAAAGGTGGACTCCCCCGGGACAGGATGTCGCCAAAGGAGAGGGTATCCCCTTCCGGAGAAATAAAGTTCGGGAATGTGATGCCAAAGTTCAGGTCAAAGGGATAGGTACTTGTAACGTCGGAGATTCCAATCCTGTTCGCCCCCGATGGGGTGGGGCTGTTGAAGGTCCCTCCGTAAACCCCCTTGACCTGGCAGTCTTCGGCACTGACGCCGGCATCTTGGAAGGCGATGGGATCAAGCTCGGGAACAAGGGAATAGTCGGAAATGATAACCAGGGCCTTCTCCAGGTCCTGGATACCGAAGGATACCTCCATTTCCATGACCAGGGAATCGTTGGCAAAAATGGTGATGGTGTCCTCTTCAGCGGCCCGCTCCAGGGTAAATCCGAAGGTAACCTCCACCGTTTCACCGAGAGTATCTCCCACTAAGGAAGTGGTTCTGTCGAAAGTCTCGCCCGAATCGATGTTGGCCGAATCGTGCCGGGCCAGAAACTGCTCCCCGGTCATCAATCTCGCCCATGTGCTGTCCACCCTCAGGGGAAGATCCCTGTTTTCGACACTCGACTGAAAGAAATTGCTGCTGTCGGCTCCCCCGATAACGATCCCCAGAATGGATTCAATAAACGGGATCTCTCCAAAAACTTCGTCAAAATCCAAGAGAGGGATGAAGATACTGGTATCGCCCAGGGCCCTTTCCACCGCGCTGGCCACCAGATTCCAGGAACTGCCGGTGATTTGTTGATCCACCGTATCCGGTATCTGAACCATGGTGCCCGGATCTGCCAGATCGAGCACCGTGCCGTCCATGGTGGCGCCGATGGGAATGGGAAGGGTGACGGCAAGGGTGGCTCCCTGGAAAACCTCCGAGGCATTGGGAGGTGTGATGGCACTCTCGGCCTCCCGGCTCAACTCCAGCGGTATTTGAAGATAGTCCTCATTCACCGAATCGGCGGGCAACTCTCCCTCAAACTGAACGAAAATGGTATCGCCCAGGGATCGTATGGTGGTGTCATTGACAATATCCGCCAGGGGATACTTCGTATGAAGCAAAGGGATGGTAATCTGGGTATTCCATGTGGGAAGTTCAAATTCGGAAGGATTCTGAAAATCGCAGCCTGGTTGGAGGGATGCCCAAACCAGGACCAGGAGAGTTAAGGACCGTTTCACGGAATGAGACGGAAGACCGGGACTATGTCCCGGCTTCCCAGGAGTTCAAATAGTCGCGCTGTTCTTCGGTAAGGGTATCGATGCCAATACCCATGGCCTTCAATTTCAGGGTGGCAACCCGTTCGTCTATTTCCAGGGGAACTTTGTGAACGGCAATGGGGAGTTCGTTGCTTGCGGCATACTCGGCCATGAGTGCCTGGAGGGAAAAACTCATATCCATTACCGAGGAAGGATGGCCCTGGGCCGCCACCAGATTGATCAATCTGCCCTGGCCCAGAAGATAGAGGCGTCTGCCGTCGGCCAGTATGTATTCATCCACGTACTCCCTCACATGGCGGTTCACCTCGGTGGCCACCATTTCCAGCGATTCCGTATCGATCTCGACATTGAAATGTCCCGCGTTGGCCAGAATGGCACCGTCCTTCATTCTCTCGAAATGGGACAGATTCAGCACCTTGGTATTTCCCGTCACCGTGCAGAAAATATCGCCCATGGGGGCCGCCTCATCCATGGGAAGCACCTGGAAGCCATCCATGGCTGCCTCAAGGGCGTGGAGGGGATCCACTTCGGTCACCACCACGTGGGCCCCCATTCCCCTGGCCCGGTTCGCCAGTCCCCGGCCGCACATACCGTAGCCAGATACGACCAACGTCTTGCCTGCCAGGAGAACGTCTGTGGCCCGGATAATGCCGTCAATGGTCGATTGCCCGGTCCCGTAGCGATTATCGAAAAGGTGCTTGGCATTGGCGTCATTTACGGCCACCACCGGGATTCTCAGGGTTCCCGACCGCTCCATGGCCTTTAGCCGAATGACCCCCGTGGTGGTCTCTTCCATACTGCATTTCACGCTCGAGGCCTGGTCGGCGTAATCCGAATGAAGGGTGCCGATGAGATCCGCTCCGTCATCCAGGGTAATCTGGGGATTCCTTTCCAGGGCAGCCCGGATGTGATCATAATAGGTCTGGCGGTCCTCGCCCCTGACTGCAAAGGTGGATATGTCAAAATCCTTCACCAGCGACGCCGCCACACCATCCTGGGTGGAAAGGGGATTGGACGCGCATAAGAAAACCTCCGCTCCCCCCGCCTTCAGGGTCCTCATCAGGTTCGCCGTTTCCTTCGTCACATGGAGGCAGGCCGAGATTTGAATACCCTTGAGCGGCAGCTCGTCCGAAAAACGTTCCCGGATGGACGCGAGAACGGGCATTTGCCGGTCGGCCCAGAGAATGGCCTGTTTTCCCCCGTCCGCCAACTCCAGATCCTTGACATCATGGTCAACCACGCTTGGTCACTCCTTACAAGTATTTGCTGAGGTCTTCAATTCTGTCCGTCTTTTCCCAGGTGAACGTCTCTTCTTCGCGGCCAAAATGACCGTAGGCCGCTGTCGCCCGGTAGATGGGCCTTTTCAGGTCCAGGTAGGCGATGATCTCCTTGGGGGTGACGGGAAAGTGTTCCCTGACGATTTCCTCCAGGCGTGTATCGGGAATCCTCCCCGTTCCGAAGGCGTCGACGGAGAGGGAAACGGGATCGGCTTCCCCGATGGAGTAGGCCAGCTGTATCTCGCACCTGTCGGCAAGTCCGGCTGCCACGAGATTCTTGGCTATGTGCCGGGCCATGTACGACGCTGACCGGTCCACTTTGCTGGGGTCCTTACCGGAAAAGCACCCCCCGCCGTGCCGGGCCATTCCTCCGTAGGTATCCACAATAATCTTGCGCCCCGTAAGGCCCGTATCGGCCTCGGGCCCCCCCTTGTCAAACCTTCCGGTGGAATTGATGAAAAATTCGGTTCCGTCGTACATCCAATCGTGGCAAACCGGAAGGATGACGTTCTCCCTGATCGCTGAATGAATCTCCTCGTTGTCCACATCGGGATCGTGCTGAACGGCGATAACCACTTTTTCGACACGCACCGGACGGGAGTCCTCGTACCGAACGGATACCTGGGACTTCCCGTCGGGACGGACCCAGGGAAGTATCTTTTGCTTTCTCACCAGGGCCAACTGCCTGGCAAGACGGTGGGCCAGGTGAATGGGAAGGGGCATCCTCACATCCGTTTCGTCGCAGGCATACCCGAACATGAGGCCCTGATCCCCCGCCCCCTGGGCGTGACCTTCCGTTTCCTTTACTCCTATGGCGATGGCCTCGCTCTGCTCATGAACGGAAATGAGAACGGAGCAATCCTGATAGTCAAGCCCATAATCGGGATTGGTGTAGCCAATTTCCTTCAGTGTGCGGCGAACCACGGTGGGAATATCCGAATAGCAGGCCGTCGTAATCTCCCCCGCCACCAGCACCAGACCGGTGGTGGTCAACACCTCGCAGGCCACCCTGGCGTCCGGATCCTGACGGAGGATGTCATCCAGAATGGCATCGGATATCTGATCCCAAATCTTGTCCGGATGACCTTCAGTGACGGATTCGGACGTAAAAACCATGCGCTTCACAAATGACCTCTCGATCGTTCTCGGATAAGAGAAAGGCCAGGGAAGTTAATCCTCATTCCCCAGGAAAATCAACACTATTGTACCCCCTCTCGCGGTGGGGAGCCTTCCTCCACAATGGTATGATGGACGGTGACACCCTCGAGACGGGCGTTCCATAACACGATGGCGTCTGTAACGGTGGAATTGGACACACGGCAGCCGTCCATGAGGGTAACATGGGGTCCCACCCTGGAATTCACAACGGTGCAGTCCCTCCCGATGCTCACGGGTTCTATAATTTCCGACCCCTCGATCCTGAGACCGGACGGCGTGAGAAGCCTCCGGTTCGATGAGAGAAAGGTTTCGGGAATCCCGCAGTCGAACCATCGGGACACCCGGACCCAGGTGATCGATTCACCTTCTGTCACCATCCGCTGGAAAGCGTCGGTCAACTGAACCTCGCCCCGGGTGGTGATACGCTTCCTCATGTTGGTATTTATCGCCTCCCATAGCACACGCTGATTGGAAAGATAGTAAAGGCCGATGACGGCCAGATTGGTGGGAGGACGGTCCGGTTTCTCGTGAAGCTTGGTCACCCGGTCACCGTCCGTTTCCACGACGCCGAAACGTTCGGGATCGGGAACCGTGTCGACGGCGATCCTGTGATGAGGAGAGCGGCAGAAAGTGCCGAAGTCGAGGTGATAAATCACATCCCCCAGCTGGATCAAGACAGGGTCGTCACTTTCCTCCAACCCCAGAAAAATCGCGTGGCCCAACCCCAACGGTTCAGACTGCCGGACGAACTCGAAATGGGCGTTGTACTTTTCCACATGAGCCCTGACCTGATCCTCCAGATGCCCCGTGATCAAAACGATGGGGTGGAAATTCTGCCGGACAAGGGGCTCCAGGATATGGTCAATCACCGGCTTTCCGGCAACGGGCAGCAGGCATTTTTGTCTCTTCTTTGTATGGGGCAGGAGGCGGGTGCCCAGGCCCGCCACCGGGATGACGGCCTTCACGGACCGATCCGGAAAAGATGCGTATCCGTGCTCAACTGTGGGAATACCGGGTGGTTCTGAATTTCTTCACCCTGGCAACAAGCTTGTCCACCGCACCGTCAATGGACCGGTACATGTCGTCTGACGATTCCCTCACAAAGATTCGCTTCCCTGAAATGGAGAGATTGATCTCGGCGATTCGTTCATTGTTTTCCCAGTCCAGGACAATGCGGCATCCGATGGTGTTGTCCACAAACCGGTCAATTTTGCGGATCTTCTTCAATGCGTATTCGCGAACATTATCGGCTGACGACGCGTGCCGCAGCGTGACAGTCACATTCATCCCGGATCCTCCCCTTTTTCCGTCATAAGACGGGACCCGCCAGCTTGAGCGAGGGTTCGGTACTCTCGTATTGCGCGAAGTTTTCCCTGAATTTCTTGGCAATGAACCTTGCCGTACGGTCATACGATTCCGTGTCAGACCAGGCATTCCTGGGCAGGAGAAACGACCGGTCAACGCCGCTGAGCGATGTCGGCACTTCCAGTCCAAAAACGGGCTCCCTTTCGAAAGGGGACCGCTCCACCTCCCCCGAAAGAACGGCGGTAACGATGCTGCGGGTGATCTTCAGAGGCATCCGTTTGGCTCCGGAGGCGGCCGATCCCCCGCTCCATCCCGTATTCACAAGGTAAACCCGGGTCCCGTGCCTTTTCATTTTTTCCTTCAACAACCGGGCATAGGTCAGAGGCTCAAGAGTGAGAAACGGCCCCCCGAAACAGGGGGAAAAGGTGGGCCTGGGCTCGGTAACCCCCCTTTCCGTTCCCGCCACCTTCGCCGTGTAGCCGCTGATGAAATGATACATGGCCTGCTCGGGAGTCAGACGGGCGACAGGCGGAAGAACGCCGTAGGCATCTGCCGAAAGAAAAAGGATGGTCTTGGGGTGGCCGGTCACACTGGGTCTTCCCCGGCCCACCAGGGAAGCCTCAATATGCTCCAGAGGGTACGAAACCCGCGTGTTTTCCGTCTTGGACGCATTGGAAAAGTCGACTTTCCTCGATCGTTCGTCAAAGACGACGTTTTCCAACAGGGCACCGTGCCGGATGGCGCCCCAGATACCGGGCTCCGCCTGGGCGCTTAGATTGATAACTTTGGCGTAGCATCCCCCCTCCAGATTAAAAATGCCCCGATCAGACCAGGCATGTTCGTCATCCCCTACCAGAAGACGGTTGGGATCGGTGGAAAGGGTCGTCTTTCCGGTTCCCGACAGACCAAAGAAGAGGGCACAGTTTTCACCGGTCATGTCCACGTTCGCCGCACAATGCATGGTAAGGACGCCGTCGAGAGGGAGATAATAGTTCATAACGGAAAAGATCCCCTTCTTCATCTCACCTCCGTATTCGGACCCTCCTATGATTCCAATCCGGCGTTCGAGATCAAAAATGATGAAGGTCTCTGAATTGAGACCGTGTTTCTCCCACTCTTCATCGACCACAGGGGATGCGTTAACGATGGTGAATCCGGGACGGAAACCCTGGAGCTTTTCGAGAGAAGGGCGGATAAACATGTTGTTCACGAATAACGCCTGCCACGCCTTCTTGGCAATGAAGCGCACCGGGAGAGCCGATTCCTCCTCGGCTCCGCAGTATCCGTCAAATACGAACGCACCCAGGCCGTCTTCGTTGCGATTATAAAAGTCCACCACTTTCCTCAGCAGCAGGTCGAATACCTGCTCCGAAACGGGCCGGTTGACGGGACCCCACCAGATGTGGGAGTGGCTGGAATCCCGTTGAACAAAGAATCTGTCGTTGGGCGAACGGCCCGTGTAGCGGCCCGTGTCCACCATCAGGGCACCGTTCATACCGAGCCTCCCCTCCCCTCTCAAGAGGGACGTCTCCACAAGAATCTCCACGGGCAGGTTGTGTCCGATATCGCCCACATCGTCCATCCCGAGGTAGCGAAGGTCCACTGTCATGATTTTCCTTTCAGGCATGGGGATGAGCCCGGTCAAACTCCTTTTTCATCTGCTCCACCCTTAAGTGCGTGTAGAGCTGAGTTGACGACAGGCTGGCATGGCCGAGTAGTTCTTTCACAGCCCGGATATCCATACCCCGATCGAGAAGGTGGGTGGCAAACGTGTGGCGCAGCATGTGGGGAGTGAAGCGAAATCCGCCTCCCCGGTACCCCCGCATCACCTTTCGTATGGCGGCGGCATCCATCCTCTTGCCCTCATGGGAAACAAACAGGGGCCCCTCATCCGCCGCTCCCTCTTCCAGGGGAGTTTCGGAAAATCCACCCCCGCCAGCAAACGGGTCTGTCCGCTTCTCCATATAGGCAATCAGACTGTCGGCCGGGAGGTCCCGAAGGGGATAGACTTCGTCAGGATGTCCCGGACGGTTCACGTAGACGAGACCATCCTCTCTTCTCACGTCGCCTATCGTGAGTTTTGCCAGGTCAACCGGCCTCAAGGGTGTGGAATAGGTCAGTTCAACTATGGCCCTGTCACGACACCCGTTCCACGATCGGGGGACGGGGGCCAGCCTGATCGACAGCTGGTCGAAAAGCTCCTTCAACCGGTGCTGCACGGTCCTGGGAGAGACAGACCTGTCCCTCCGGGTCACAAAGAGGGGATCGCCGGCGTCGGGGATTCCCAAGTCCCGGTTCCGGATCTCGAGATAGGCAAGAACCCTCCTCTTTGCCGTGTCGCCGAACGGTATAATCCGTTCCCTGTCCCCTTTTCCCACCACTCTGACCAGGTTTTCGTCGACGTCCAGGTCCCGCAAAGAGAGGGCCACCAGTTCGCCCAGCCGCATTCCGGTGCTGTAGAATAACTCCACCATGGCCAGGTCCCTCTGAATCTCAAGGGTTTCAGGAAATGAAAGATTGGCCAGAGCTGGGATGACTCCTTCTTCCAGAAAAGGGGGCAACTTCCGGGAGAGCTTGGGGGCCTTGAGGGACGAAACGGGATCGACGGCAATTTCTTCCGCCTTGACCAGATACTTGAAGAGCGACTTGACTGCCGCCACCTTTCTTGCCACCGATCGCCGGTCAAGGGTCCCCTTTTTCCCCCGTTGGAGTTCGAACTCGGTCTCCATAAGATAGTTCAGAAAGTGTCTTCCCGTCATCCTGTCGACGTCACGAAAATCGCCCGCTCTCTTTCCCTGATACCGGTTCAGGAATTCACAGAATTGAATCAGGTCCCTCCGATACGACCGGACGGTCAACGGAGAGTAGTTTCTCTCCTTTTGTAGATACTCCAGAAACCGTTCAACGGTTGCCCGCTTTGGGTCACCCATCCTCTGACTCCAGCCGGCTGAGAACGGTTTCAAAGTCTGCTGGCAGGGGCGCTTCATAGGATACCTTTTTTCCCGTGCCGGGGTGAACAAAAGAAATCCGGCTGGCATGAAGGGCATGCCGGTCAATGAGGGAGAAAAGGGATGCCAGGAACGGTCGATGGGCCGGAGAATATCCCCGGATCCTCGATCGCCCCCCACCGTAGTCGTTGTCGGCGAAAACGGGATGCCCGATTCCGGACATATGGACCCGCAATTGATGCGTTCTGCCGGTCTGCGGCATCAATTCCACCAGGGACAGGAGGGGGTATTCTTTCCTCGTTCGGTAGGCCGTGATGGCCTCCCTCCCCTCCGTCGAGAAGGTGAACTTGCGGCGGTTCCGGGGATCCCTGATGAGAGGGGCGTTCACCGTACCCTCCTTCTGCTCCGGGCGACCCCACACCAGAGCCAGGTAGATTTTTTCCACTCCCCGCCGGGCAAACTGGCGGGCAAGAAACTGGTGGGCCTGGTCAGTCTTGGCTACGACAAGGACACCGGATGTCTCTTTGTCCAGACGGTGAACGATGCCCGGGCGTCGGGGTCCATATCCCCGGGACAGTTGATCAAAATGATACACCAGGGCGTTCACCAGGGTTCCGCTTCTGTTTCCCGCCGCCGGGTGCACCACCAGGCCGGCAGGCTTGTTCACCACGATAAGATCACCGTCTTCGTGGATAATATCGAGGGGAATGTCCTCCCCGTCAACACCGGCAGGCCTCTCTTCGGGGATATCGAGTTGAATGACCTCACCGCCGCGGAGAAGATAACTCGGTCTCACTTGATGTCCGTCCACCAGCACGCCCTGCGACTCGATGTACCGCTTGATTTGGGACCGGGATAGAACTTCGATTTCATCGGCAAGGAATCTGTCCAGCCGGACTCCGG
>JBHIEY010000152.1:0-4533 GCA_046861835.1 Fidelibacterota bacterium
CCCGATGAGATCATCGATCTGCCCCCGGGTGGGCCTTACGGAAATCTCGGGGTCCACCAACCCCGTGGGACGAACCAATTGCTCAACAATCACCCCATGGCTCTTGACCAGCTCCCGCTCTCCCGGCGTGGCGGAAACGAAAACCACCTGATTGACGCACGCCTCGAATTCGTCGTACTTCATGGGACGGTTGTCCAGAGCCGACGGCAGACGGAATCCGTATTCCACCAGAACCTCTTTGCGGCTCCGGTCCCCCTCGTACATCCCCTCGAGCTGGGGGAGTGTCACATGCGATTCGTCAATAAACATGAGGTAATCTTCGGGGAAAAAATCGAGAAGGGTCCAGGGACGCTGACCCGGTTCACGACCGGAAAAATAACGGGAATAATTCTCAATCCCCGAGCAATATCCCACCTCCAGCATCATCTCCAGATCGTACCGGGTTCTCTGTTCCAGGCGCTGGGCTTCCAGCAGTTTTCCCTGTGACCTGAGCTCCTGCAGCCGATCTCTCAACTCTTTGCGGATCTCCTCCACAATTCCCTGAATACGGGCTTCATCCGTTACGAAGTGCTTGGCCGGATAAATGTAGAGGGAATCGATGGAGCGCTGGAGCTCGCCGGTGAGAGGATCAAAAGAGACCATCGCCTCCACTTCATCTCCAAACGTTTCCACCCTCACCGCTACGTCCTCGTAAGCGGGGAACAGTTCGATCGTGTCCCCCCGGACACGGAATCTTCCCCGTTCCAGAACAGCGTCGTTGCGGACATAATAGATGTCCACAAGCGACTTGAAAAAGTCCCGTCTTTTCAGCTTCTGACCCTTCCAGATGTGGACGACCTTGTCCCGGTACTCGCTGGGGGAACCGATACCGTAGATACACGACACACTGCTTACCACGATGACGTCGCGCCGTTCCAGAAGGGAACTGGTTGCCTTCAACCGTAACTTATCAATCTCTTCGTTAATGGAAGAATCCTTTTCAATGTAGGTGTCCGTCACAGGGAGGTAGGCCTCTGGCTGATAATAGTCGTAGTAGCTGATGAAATACTCTACGGCATTCCGGGGAAACAGGGACTTGAACTCACCGTACAGTTGGGCCGCCAGTGTCTTGTTGTGTGAGATGACAATCGTGGGCCGCTGAACCGCCTGAATGACCTGAGCCATGGTAAATGTCTTGCCGCTGCCGGTGACCCCCAAAAGCGTCTGATACTTATCGCCCGCCTGAATCCCCTCCACCAACCGGGCAATGGCCCGGGTCTGCTCTTCCGTAGGCCGGAAACCGCTTTCGATCTTGAAATCTGCCATAATGTCCGAAAATTTACCCCGACCCGGGAGGTATGTCAAGAAATAGAGTCGGAATTATCTTCATATCCCGTTTCCATCCTGCCGGCACTGGGGTTGCATCCTGCCGGGTTGACAGCGAAGCCAGGTTGATGTAACTTTATGTGAAAACCGTGTTCCGAAGCCGTCCCATGAAATCTTTTGCTCCCCTTCTGTGGTCGCTTTTCTGGTTGTCCTTTCCTGCGACTCTCCCCGCCCAAAGCAACTTCAATTTCGAAGACTACACTCAATTCCTTATAGAAAATCGGGACATTTCGGCTCAGGAGCTCCTGGAAAGGTTTACACCGGAAGACCCCTACTACAGCCGGGTTCCGGCGGATACGTCCCCGGGAGAATTCGCCTACCTCGATTCGGTGATGACACTCTATGACCTGACGCCCGATGAAAAGGCCATCCTGGTGGATCACCGGTTCGTGGTATCCGAGCGACTTTCGTTCGGCAGCTTCGGGGTGGCCTTTCACGACATTTACGGAAAGGATCTGCCTGTCTTTCTTTCCACCGACGCCATTCTTCAGGCCCTCCACCGGTCGTATGACCAGATTCTCATGGACCTGGAAACGGCCATTTTGAGCCAACGGCTCCAGGCTCTTCTTGACGTGATGAACTCTACCTTTTCCCAGCTTCTGACCTTCTATGGCGATGAGCCACTCATGGGTGAACCCCTTGCCGATGTGGACCTCTACATCACCATGGCCAGGTCACTTCTGGCTGGTGAAAAACTCCGACCTCAATTTGCAGACGATGAAGAATTCACCACTCTCTGGGATGCGGTGGAATCGGAACAGATGGTCTTCATGCCCCTGTTTACGGAAAACCCAAGGTATCTCGACTTCAGCCAGTTCACCGTCAGGGGACACTATACCCAGTCGGACCTTTTGGGTCGGTATTTCCGGTCCATGATGTGGCTGGGGAGAATGGATTTTCTCCTTTCTCCCGCACCGGGTCTCGGCCTGACGGATAACGAGATACGACGAATGACGATGGATGCGGTCTTGATGGTGGAGCTCCTCAATGCGTCGGAAGGGTGGGAGTACCTGAACGACATGGAGGATGTGATTCGTTTCATGGTGGGGGAGAGCGACAACCTTACTCCCTACGAACTGGCAGAAGTGATGAACGGCCAGGAGATCGAGAAGGGAGGAGCCCTGCTGGACGATGAGACCTACGCACTGTTCCGGGAAGCCCTGACGTCCATGCCCGGTTCGGGGCAGAGGATTCTGTCGGATATCTTCCTGGTGGACCCCTTCAGCACAGAGCCGGTCCCTCTGCCCCTGTCATTCAAACTTCTGGGCCAGCGCTTTATCATCGATTCCTATGTCTTTTCCAATGTTGTCTTTGACAGAATCACGTACCAGGGCGCAAAAGTCTGGCGGCCTATGCCCGATCCCCTGGACGCCATGTTCGTTCTGGGCAACGATGACGCCCTCCCCCTTCTTGAAGAGGAGCTGGAGACCTTCCATTATTCGGGAGAGCTGGCGGCCTTGCGGTACCTGGTGGACGCGTTCGACGAGACGTTCTGGACCGCGTCGCTGTACAACGTCTGGCTGGAGGCTATCCGGTCTTTGAATCCTCCGGAAGAGAGGGCTCCCCTTCCCCTGTTCATGCAGGGGGTTGCGTGGCACCAGCAGAAACTCAATACCCAGCTCGCCTCCTGGAGCCACCTGAGGCACGACAATCTCCTGTACGCCAAACAATCGTACACCGCCGGTTTGATCTGTTCCTTCCCTCACACCTATGTTGAACCTTATCCTGAGTTCTACCGGCAAATCACCGGATTCGCCTCTATGGCGAGTACCTATTTCAGCCAGTATGAGAGCGACAAAAGGTACCTCCTGGACCGCATTTCCGCCTACTTTGATCATCTGGGGGAGGTGACCCGGGTTCTTGAGACGCTCGCCCAAAAGGAGCTGGACGGAGAGGCTTTCACGGACGAGGAAAAGGATTTTCTAAAGCGGATGCTGTTTGAAAACGCCGGCAGTGGAGGCCTCGATTTCACGGGATGGTATGTCGATCTTTTCTACACTCCGGATGACGCCGCCAAGGACGATTTCGTCATAGCCGACGTCCACACGCAACCGACGGATGAGTTTGGCACACCGGTGGGCAGAATCCTGCACGTCGGAGTGGGAAACGTGAACTTAGGGGTTTTTCTGGCCTCTTCGGCCTCCTGCGGATTCAAGCCTATGGCGTTCGTCGGTCCTGTTCTCTCCTACTATGAAACCGTCACGGGAGGATTTGACCGCCTGACGGACGAGCGTTGGGCGGAACGGGTAAGGGGGGGAAACGTTCCCGTTCGTCCCGACTGGGTGAACGTCTTCCTGGCGGACAGGTCGGGAAACCGGCTTCCCCGGGGAAGGGAACTTCCGGGGGTGATCTACACGGCCTCCACCGAGGAAGCTCCTTTGTCGGTTCCCACCCGGTTTGTTCTTCACCAGAACTTTCCCAATCCTTTCAATACCGCCACCACCATCCGGTATGAGCTGCCTCGAGCCGGACAGGTTGCGCTTACCCTGTATGATGTCTCCGGCCGGGAAGTGGCAACCCCTGTCAAAGGGTGGAAAGAAGCCGGAAGATACCGCGTAACCTGGGACGCCGGAGACTTTCCGAGCGGCATCTACTTCTATCGACTGAATGTTCGGGTCGACAGTCCCTCAAAAGGAGGGACCTACGTGAAGACCCGGAAGCTCCTCGTCATCAAATAAGTTCCTGGCTATTCCCCCTGGGCAAGGTTTTGTATCCCGTTTGGGGGTTACGGGGGCGTAGTGCGTGACGAGTGACGCGTGACACGTGACGCGTAATCCGCAGGGTGGAAGAATCCTTGCCACCGGGTCCTTTTGCATTTTTCATTTTGCACTTTAAAATGGGCGGTGAGCCGTAATGCGTGATGCGTATTGTGGGACTGGCGGCAGTCGGTTAACTTTAGGAGGGACCTTTTACCATAAGGAGACAGACGATGTCCGATGAAACCTGTGATGTATTTGTTACGCGCAAGATTCGTCCCGAGGGACTGGACCTTCTGGGGGAAACCGCCCATACCCGGGTTTGGCCGGGACCCGAAGAGGCGGGGCCCGACCGAACCACCCTCCTCGAAGAGATCCGGCGATGCAAAGTCCTGCTGTGCCTCCTGACGGAAACGGTCGACAGGGGTCTTCTCGAAGCCGGTGAACACCTGTTGGGCATTGCCAATTACGC
>JBHIEY010000153.1:0-4515 GCA_046861835.1 Fidelibacterota bacterium
CCTCGTAATAGCTGACATGACATACCGGTTCGGCCATGTTCAGTTTCCGCATGCCCGAAAGGGTCATCATCCACCATCCGTCCTCTCGCTTTTCCCAGTAGAGCGGTCCGTCCCAGTCCTGTGATTCCACCTCATTCCACCCGTCCGACAACCACAGAAGAGGCGTTTCATATCCTCCGTCTTCCATGAACTGCAGATACTCTCCCACAGTGACGGGGCGTGAGGCAATCTCAAAGGGCTCCAGATAGACCCGGTGCCGCGGACGTTCGTTGTCGTACGAAAAGCCCTTTCCATCATGGCCCACGGACTGGATACCCCCGTCGAAGGAAAGCCACTCCATGTCCACGGTATCCCCACCCTGGTCTTCCTTCCGGATCTGACCACGATAGACAGGTTTCAATGGATTTACCGAGAAAACGTGCTTGATGTCCGTAAGGAGCAGTTCCTGGTGTTGCTGCTCATGGTTCAATCCCGTTTCCACAATCTGCGACAGGTGGCCGATGTCGCCGGTCTTCCGTTCGATGACCTTCACCATCCGGTCGTCCACGTACTTCCGGTATTCGTAAACCTCCTTCACCGTGGGCCGGGAGAGAAGTCCCCGTTTCGGGCGGCAGTGCCTCTCTCCAGCCCCCACATAGTAGGAATTGAAAAGATAGTTGTACCGGGGATGGAAGGGGTCATAGCCGGAAAAAGCATTCGCCAGAACGTTGATCTCGAAGAACCAGGTCGTATGGGCCAGATGCCACTTAGCGGGACTCACGTCGGGCATGGACTGAATCACGTAATCCTCGACGGCAAGGGGCTCACATAATTCTTCCGTGAAAGCACGAACACGAGTGTAACGCCGTTTCAAGGTAGTCGGCGGCAATTCCCGTTTCAATGCGGTACGGGCTGCATCCTCTTTCAGGTGCGTCATGGCTCCTGCCGGGTGGATTCTGGGATAACCCCCCTCACCCCTGGAAACTAAGAAATTCCGAGCTCTGTCTCAACGTCCGATGACGAAAAAGATTCTGCTGATTCCTGGTCAAGCAGATCTCCCAGCTTTCCCGTTTGAACCAGGGCCAGGAGCTCTTCATACCCCCCGATGCAGCGACCGCCGATCACAATCTGGGGGACGGTGAATCCCCCCGTAATCCGGGCCAGTTGCTTTCTTGAGATCTGTCTCCTTTCTATGTCAATTTCGTGAAACCCCACTCCCTTTTCCGTCAGCAACCGTTTGGCGGCACTGCAATAGGAACACCATCTTGTAGTGTATACGGTGACCTTTGTCATACGAAACCTCCTCTTTTCTTAGGCGATCTTCAGACCCTGTCATATGCCCGTTCACCGTGGGATATTTTATCAATCGGGCGACAGATGGGTACCAAAAAGGAAGCCCCCGGGGAGCGGGGGCGGAAGGATCAACCGGAAATTCAGCAGAATCCGGACTAACCGTCTGCATATACCAGTCCGGCGACAGCCCCGTACGCGAAATGGGTCAGGAGGCTACCGACGATGGCCCCCAGATTCCCTCCGGAGAAGAATCCCATGCCCATGATGGGCATGACCATCACCTGGGCCACCACAAAGGGAAAGAGGGACCAAATGAGACCCCGTTTCCAGCTGCTGGACGGCAGTATGCTAAGAAAGAACGCGGCATAGATGCCTGTCAGAACAATCCCGATGATGAAGTGCATGACCCAGCCCATCCAGTAGGGCAGTGTGACCATGGGATTCATGGTCCCCAGCATATTGCCCATGTCCATCTTGGGAAGGCCCATGGATGGCCCCATGAGCATGATCAGGGTAAACGCCAGAGTCCCCGCCACTCCCGCGATTGCCACTCTTGTCCCGTTGAACTTGTCCATATTCACCCTCCTTGAGTCGGGTTGTCTTTTCCGTTCGTACCGAAATCACAAATTACGGATCCCAAGGATCACCCGGTATATTAGGCAATGTGGAGCCGCCGAACTGTCTGCCAGCGGACAAAGACGGCCGCGTTAGAGTACGGTGGTAGGGTCCCAGGTTGTCCGGTAATCCTCATGAAAGGAGTCCAGGACCGCCATGTCCTCACCGGAGAGGCTAAAATCAAAGACATGAGCGTTCTCGGCGATCCGCTCCCTTCGCGACGATTTAGGAATCACCACCGTTCCCTTCTGAAGGGCCCACCGTATGAGGACCTGAGCCGGCGTCTTGTTGTACCGGGACCCTATCTTCAGCAACCTGGGGTCTGAGAGTCTCCTGGCTTTTGTGAGTGGACTGTAGGCCTCGAGCTGAATGCCGTGGGACCGGCAGTACTCGAGAAGGTCCTTCTGGTAAAGGTACGGACTGAATTCCACCTGGTTCACGGCGGGAATCGTCGAAGAATCTTTCATAAGTTCGTCCAGATGCCACGTCATATAGTTGCTGACCCCAACGGCCCGGCACTTTCCCCCTTCCAGCACGGCTTCCATCGCCCTCCACGTTTCCCGACGAATCCCTTCCACCGGCCAGTGGATCAGGTAGAGGTCAACGTAGGTGAGGCCGAGTCTGTTCAGGCTCCGATCGAAGGCGGTGAGGGTCGATTCATACCCGTGATCACTGTTCCACAGCTTCGTGGTGACAAAAACCTGGTCGCGGGGAACGCCGCTCCGGCGGATCGCCTCCCCCACGTCCCTTTCGTTCCCGTACATGCTGGCGGTGTCTATGAGTCTGTAACCGGCTTCGATGGCCCATCGCACCGCATTGGCCACCGGTCTTCCCGGAGAAAGCCGGTACGTGCCCAAACCGAGGATGGGCATCTTGACGCCATTGTTCAATGTGACGGTGGATTGAAGGGTAAGGGAAGGCACGGTTTACCCCTCCCTATGACGCCCGAAGCTTTGCCTCGATTTTCCCGGCGACCTCCATAGCCCTCACGTACCCCTCCCGGATGCACCGTTCGGCTTGATCAAAATCGAGAAACCCCAGATCCCCCAACCGGGGTTCTATCAGCACATCGGGAGGATGGATGGCCATTTGAATTCTGGCTATCCTCTCTTCCACTATGCCGATAGACATTCCGATGACGTCGAGGATATTGGGAAGGGAGTCCTCGTCGCTCAACCACCGTTTGATCTTCTGCTTCACCGACGCTTCTGTATTCGCCAGGTGATCCGCAAGCCTGGAAATCAATTCGCTCTCGTGATGCCGGGACCGGAACAGGGACTCATCGAGCCACTTCGGTTGCTTGGGCTTCTTTCGATGGCGGCTGACAAGCTCCGTATTGAGATTCACGGCAACGACGACGTCCGCCCCCATCCCCCGGGCGATATCCACGGGGACGGGATTGACCAGGCCCCCGTCAACCAGAATCTTCCCGTCGCGCCGGACAGGGGTCAGGACTCCGGGGATGGCCAGACTGGCCCTCACCGCCTCTACCACGTTGCCCGAATCCAGTACCACCTGCTCGCCGGTGTAAAGGTCAGTGGCCACCATCTTCACCGGTATCCTGAAATCGTCAAACGTCTGGACCTGAGAATGCATGGAAAAAAGGCGGTGTACTTTCTTCCCGTCCAGAAGTCCCGACCGGGGGAACACCAGGTCGAAATAGGAAAGAATCATTCGTTTATTGAGCCGGAGGGCAAACTCCTCCAGACTTCTTAGATTGCCGGTGGCGTAGATCGCTCCCACAAAGGCCCCTATGCTGGCACCGGCGATGCAGTGGATGGGAATACCCCGTTCCTTGAGGGCCTCCAGGACGCCGATATGGGCCCATCCCCTGGCCGAACCGCTTCCCAGTACCAGTCCCACCTTCCTGGGAGACGTCATCTTCTCAAAGAGGCCTTGGTGAAAAGGTGATCGGGGATTTCCGTGTCGAAGTCAACCGACTCGACGATGAATTCGGTCCCTTCCCCGGAAGAAAGGGCATCCTTAAAGGTGATTCGCCTGGGGTACCACCTGCTGCCGACCTTGAATACTTCGTTAATCTCGGTGGTTTTCAGCAGCTTTCCACTCTTGGCGAAACGATCTTCCCTTAGAGGTAACATCCTCTCTTTGTCCACCCAGATTTTTCTGGAATGGTAGGCCGCGTCGTCAACCTTGGCGGTGAGCTTAAGAACCCAGCAATCCCGTTCATGGAAGGAATCCGATCCCAGGACTTCCGCACGGTACATCTCCTGAAGACTGGGGTCCTCCATCATATCCTCGTAGGAAAGATCCGATCCCATCATGGATTGGCGCAGCATATGTCCCGCGATCCGGATGACGCGATCCGTCTGCGGCGAATACATCCAGAGCTGGTCGCCGATTTTTAGCATTTTTGTCCCCTTTTCACGGGCGGGCGCCAAGTATTCCGTAAACGATTTATCCGTCCCCTGAATCCATGATCTGGCCGTCATGGACCGGCTTCCCCGCCGGCCGTGAATGATCATGGTGACCGTGGCGGCGTGGTTTTCCGCCACCAGATTCTCATCGACCTGCCTCAAGATCTCCTCCCCCGAAGGATGCTGGCCGCTAAGAACCAAAGGCCACAGGCCGATCGCAACAAGAACGCTCAGTTTCGCATGAAGCGTCATC
>JBHIEY010000154.1:0-4494 GCA_046861835.1 Fidelibacterota bacterium
ATCCTCCTTTTTCCCAGTTCCCTTATACCCTGTATCTCATCGTTCCCTGGTCAACGGTCGTCTGGCTTCTAGTGACCCTCTCGACTCCCCCTGCTGACGAGAACACGCTGGTCTCGTTCTACAAGCGGATTCATCCCGGCGGTCCCCTCTGGAAACCCATCTCCGCCAAGCTTCCCGAGGTAGAAAGCGACAGCGGCTACCCCCTTCTGTTCCTCGACTGGGTCGCAGGTTGCGTCCTTGTCTTTTCCGCCCTGTTCGGAACCGGAAAGATCATACTGGGAGATACCGGCATCGGCCTCGCGTTTCTGCTTTTGGCTCTTGGCGCCGCAGGTGTGATAACCCGGAATATGTCCCGGATGGGGTGGGAAAAAGTCACTCGATAATGCCCACGGGGGAGGTGGAATCCAAACGATTTCCGGGCAGAAGTTGGTCCCCGGGCGACAGGAATCTCTTGACAACTTGTGTCCTTCACTTTATAATGTGATGAGAGTGAAGCGTCTCCTTCCGTGAATAAACCAGCAGATCACCCAAAAAGGGAATGACTCCGTTGTCCAGGAACATCACCCTGGCGGCCGTCGCGCTTATTGCAGGGATGAACGTTTTGATGGGGGGCGTGACAGGCAAGATTGCCGGAACGGTCACCGATTCCGAAACCGGGGAGCCCCTTGTGGGGGCCAACGTCATCGTGGAAGAAACGGACTTTGGGGCCGCTACGGACCTCAACGGGTATTTCGTCATATTGAATGTGCCCCCCGGAGAGTACACGGTAAGGGCCTCCATGATCGGATTTGCCGACTACGCGATCCAGGACGTCCGTGTGGAAATTGACCTCACCACGACCCTCGATTTCGCCATGTCAAGTGAAGTTCTCGCCGGTCAGGAAGTTCTCGTCACCGCGGAAAGACGAATGATCAAGCAGGACGTGGCAGCCAGTCAGAAGAGCATCACGTCGAGCCGAATTGGAGAGCTTCCGTTTGTGGGCATTACGGAAGTGTTGGGCTTGGAGGCCGGCATCACTTCCGACCTCGGGATACGCGGAAGCGGGAGAGACCAGGCCCTTTTCATGGTGGACGGCGTTGTTCTCAGGGATGAAAGGGACAACAATCCCATTACGCAAATCCCCTTGAGTGCCGTGAGCGAAATCTCGGTTCAAACGGGCGGCTTCGGGGCCGAATACCATAACGTCCGATCGGGTGTGGTCAATGTGGTAACCAAGGAGGGCCATCCTGAATACTACTCGGGAACCATCAGCGTGAAGCGGAGTCCGCCCGGACCGAAACATTTCGGGATATCACCGTACGACCGCAATGCGTTCTGGCTCCGCCCCTATCTGGATGATGATGTTGCCTGGACAGGAACAACCAACGGCGCCTGGGATCTGTACGAACAGAGGCAGTACCCGAGCTTTGAAGGGTGGAACGCCGTTTCGGAACGGACCCTGCAGGATGACGATCCCACCAACGACCTCTCCCCTGCCGCAGCCCAGCGGCTGTTCCGGTGGCAGCACCGGAAAGAGGGAGACATCAGAGAACCCGACTACAACATCGATGCCGGTTTCGGCGGACCCGTCCCGGTTCTCGGGAAGTCCCTGGGAAATCTTCGCTTCTACATGTCCACGAGAGCGGTGAAGGAAATGTACCTCATACCGACCAACCGGGACGCATTGAGGGACGACACCTGGATGATCAAGCTTTCCTCCGACCTCTCTTCATCCACAAAGCTCACCCTGGTGGGACTGTACGGAAAAACGCTGGCCACCTCGTTTACCGGCTTCGGAAGGGAACCGGGAGGAACCTCCTATTTCAGATACGACTGGGAAATAGCCAGTACCGTCGACAGGATCGGCCACACGCTGTCGTGGAGGCTGTATACCAACGACTACTGGGCCCGGACCACCATCTTCACCAACATCTTTTCCGCCCGTCTCACCCGGATTTTGAATCCCCGGACCTACTACGAAGTATTCGTTGAGAGGGTCGAGAAGAACTACAGAACGGGACCGGGACGGCCAAGAAGCAGCGAAGTTACGGAATTGTTTCCCGGCTACTTTGTGGATGAAGCCCCCTTCGGCTATGAAAAATTCCCCGTGTTTGCCATCGGCGACGGTATGGGAATGGGCGGATCGGTGAGCACCTCCCGGGATACCAGCAGATTCACCACCTGGAAAGCGAAATTCAACCTGTTCAGCCAGATTAACCAGCAGCATCAATTGTCGTCGGGCTTCGAATTCGTCTACGATCGCTTCGATCTCAGTTTTGGCGCCATCAACTGGGCCCTCCCGGAAGGCAACACATGGACAGAATTCAGCCGGAGTCCCCTCCGGGCGACCCTCTTTGCCCAGGACAAGCTTGAGACAAAGGGATTCATCGGAATCCTGGGACTGAATCTCGAATACATCGACCCGAACGGCGAATGGTATGTCGTGGAACCCTATGACACCGACTTCCTGTCGTCCGCCTATTCTCCCGACATGGAGTCCCAATTCCCCACCGAAAGAGTCAAGCCCCATTACTACCTGAGCCCGAGGCTGGGCATTTCCCACCCCATTTCCGTGAATTCCAAGCTCTATTTCAACTACGGTCACTATCGACAGATGCCCAATTCCGACAGGCTCTACCGGATTCAGCGGGGCTCCGGCTACGTCCTCGACAGGCTGGGGGATCCCACCCTCCCCCTGGCAAGAACCATATCCTACGAGCTTGGATATGACCAGGCGATTGCGGACCGGTACCTTCTCCACATCGGACACGCTTCATCAATATTAAGGGAAACGTCAATTACCTCAAGCTTACGAACAACAGCTATGAGGATATCCGGGGACTGGAAATCGACGTCTCCAAGAATGTCGGCAAATGGGTGACGGGCAATCTCAACTATGAGTACAGAGTCAATACCTGGGGCGAATTCGGACTTCCCGTCTACTACGAAAATCCCGCCGAGCAAAGGGACTATCTGAGGCGGAATCCCCCGACCCAGGGAAAGCCCCTTCCCAGACCCCGGTTCAAGTCAACGCTGACATTCCATACGCCCCCTTCCTTCGGTCCGGCAATTCTGGGACAAAACCCGTTGGGGGGGTGGCTGATCAACCTTATCGGCCGGTGGACGTCGGGGGGGTGGTTCACCTGGAATCCCTTTCAGGTCAAAGGTCTCACCCAGAATGTTCAATGGAGACCGTACACAAATGTGGACTTGAAGGCGTCGAAAACATTTCAGTTTGGGAGCGTTAGCGCAAGCTTCTTCCTCGATGTTTATAACATCTTTAATATCAAGAACTTTTCGGGAGAATCCTTCTACGATGGCTTCGACTTCGACTACTACATGTTCTCTCTCCATCTCGACCAGGACGTCATTGACAGAATGAGCAGGGGAGCCACCCGTTATCCGGGCATTCCCGGCCATGACCGTCCGGGCGACTACCGCCAGGCCGGCGTCAAATTTGTGCCCATCGAGTGGATCCCCAGCGCCGATAACCTGCCCGATGGCAAGCCTGCCGACAGAGAAATGTACTACTATGTTGCCGATACGGGACAGTACATGGACTTTGTGGACGGCGAGTGGGTCATGGCCGATGGCTCAAGAATCGATGAAATTCTCAAGACCAAGGCCTATATCGACATGCCCAATCAGACCTACTTCACCTTTCTGAATCCCAGGGCCGTCTTCTTCGGAATACGTTTCAATTTCAACGTCAGGTAAATATTCCGCGCTTCGTGTCCCCTCGATTACCCTTCGTTCTGTTCCTCCTGGTGACATCCGCCCTCGCGGATGAAACCAAGTGGATCGCCGTGGGAAATCTTCACAACTGGTATTCCAGTGCCGGTGCGGAAAGGGAAGTGGGGCGAACAGGACTCGTTTCCGATCAGCAGGACGGTTTGAGATGGCCGGCCCAATTCAAATGGCAGGACACGCAGGCGGCAAAAGCCCTCTGGATCGGGGCCACCAGCTACGCCGATCCTCTCGTAGGCAAGACATTCGACTACAAGGTGGTCCACGTGGGACCGAGAGTTCTGGACGATATCGACGAAATCATGCCCATGGAGTTCAAAATGGTGGGCCGGTTCGATCATCCCAATGTCTTCGTGGACGGGATCCCGGCCTCCAATCTTTCGGTGGCGATGGATGAAGTGGACGAGATCGATCCGGCCCTCAAGGCCGATAGAATGATTTACAACGTGGTCCATACCGCCATCGGAATAACCATGACGCGGAGAATCTACGCCTTCACCAATCCGTACCACGACAACTACTTCATCTATGACTACGTTTTCAAGAACACGGGAATTGTAAAAAAAGACAGCAGCGTTACCCATTCCCAGACCCTCACCGATGTCGTTTTCTTTTTTCAGTATCGCTACGCTCCCACCCGGGAAGGAAGCGTGTACGGCATTGGAGATCTTCCCCAGTCGGCGTCGTGGGGGCACAATACGATGAACGATGTGAGGGGCGAAGACCCTGCTTCAGGGGAACCGAGGGTGATGTTCTCCTGGCTCGGGC
>JBHIEY010000155.1:0-4481 GCA_046861835.1 Fidelibacterota bacterium
GGTTGTTTTTCTCCATGAATTCGTCAAATTCGTCGGTGCCGATGACGACCGTCCGGGGGATCCGGACGGTGACGCCGGGGATGCGCTTCTCGGGCCGGGACGATTCAACGAGGGAGTTCGCGAAGGCAAGTCCCCGGGCCTTTCCTCCCAGGGAACCCCCTCGAATCCTCATGAAGTTGGCCGACGGGTCTGGCGGTCCGGAGACGTATTCCTCCACCCGGCCCGCCCGGCGAACGTGGCGGGTGGTCCCGATACTTTCTATGAGGTACTCCCGAAGGGCGGCCATATCGGGAAAATCGGAGATTTGCACCGGTCTCATGCGGGAGGCGATCCAGAACTCCCCCCGGGCGGCAAGCCAGTTGGAAAAATGGTTCCGCGTGGCATGATAGGCAATGGCCCAGTCGGGAACGGTTCTGAGACACTCCTCCAGCTCCATCATGTTGGTTGCCCTGGCCACCTCCTTTCCCGTCTGGTCCCGGAAGACAAAATCGCCGAATCCGAAATTCTCCTTGATGAAGTCCCGGAGTTCCTGTAGGAGGGTGTTGGACGTCTTGTTAATAAAATCGACTCCAAGCTCATCCGCCATCTCCCGGGCGTCCTGCCGGCTCGATTGGAGGAGAAACGGCATATGAGGGTCCACCTCCCGGACCCATTCGGCCAGTTTCAGTCCCGCCCGGTCGTCCAGGACGCCATTCCGGGGAAACCGTATGTCGGAAATGATCCCCAGGAGGTTGTCCTTGAACTTTTGGACATACGTCTGGGCTTCCTCGTATGTGCTGCAGAAGAGTATCTTGGGTCTGGCTCTCAATCGGAGCAAGCGGTGGGTGGCATTCACACTCTTGTCCATGAGAGCCCGCGTGTGATACAGGACTTCCGAATAGATCCGGGGAAGAATGCGGGAATAGTATTCGGGATTGTCCTCCACCACCACCACCGCCCTTACATCCCCCCCGCGGATGTCCCTTTCCGCATTTTTCCTGTCCTCGATAACCTTGATGATCACCGGGAAAACGCTGGCGTTTCCGCTCCACACGAAAACTTTATCCACCGGCCCGCCGTAGATCTGATCCTGCAGGTGGCGCAGCTCGGAGGTATCGTAAACCAGGAGCACCACGGGTATGTCGGGATGCTTCTCTTTCACACGGCCCGCAAATGTAATGGGGTCCATGTCGGAGATTCTCAACAGGGCGATAATCAGATCGTAGTTGCGCTGGGACAGCATTTCCATGGCTTCGCTGGCGGTGGAAGCCCTCCAGGCCCGGGGAGCATAGCTCAGGTTCATTCCCAGGTATTCGGACAGGATCTGTTCCGTGAGCCTGCCGTCCTCTTCCAGGATATAGGCATCGTAGGGACTGGCCACCAGCAGGATCTCGTGGATCCTGTGGAGCATGAGGTCGTGATACTGCCAGAGGGGACGGCCTCTTGATACGATTTCGGTCATCTTTCTATAGTTAAGAACCTCCGGGGAATAATGCAACGACCACGTTTAGAGGCGGGGCAGCCGGGAATGGGCAGGGGCCGTCTCAGTCGAACTTGACCGACACGATCTTGGATATGCCCGACTGTTCCATGGTGACGCCGTAGAGATATTTCGCCGCTTCCATGGTCAGCTTGTTGTGGGTGACAATGATGAACTGGATCTCCCGGGAGAATTCCCGCACGACACGGGTGAATTTGCGCACGTTGTGGTCGTCCAGGGGGGCATCCACCTCGTCGAGGATACAGAACGGGCTCGGTTTGACCTGATAGATGGCAAACAGAAGGGCGACGGCGGAGAGGGCCTTTTCCCCTGACGAGAGCATTCTGAGATTCCGGCTCCCCTTGCCCGGCGGTCTGACCTGAATGGATATGTCGGACTCCAGGGGATCGTCGTCGCCCCGGAGAAGAAGATCCCCTTCTCCCCCCTCAAAGAAGAGAGCAAATGTCCGGTGAAAATTGTTCCGGATCTTTTCAAAAATATCGAGAAACTGTTGCCGGGCGGCCCGGTCGATTCTCCGGACCGTTTCGAGGAGGTCCGCCTCCGATTCCAGGAGGTCCTTTCGCTGTTTCTGAAGGAAATCGAGGCGTTCACTCTCATCGTCAAACTCCTGCTTGACGGCCATGTTGATGGGACCAATTCGTTCAAGGCTCCGTTCCATTCTGTCGATGTCCAGAGAGATCTCTTCGGGCGACAGTGAAACATCGAGCGTGCCGGGGATTTCCGTCTTGTATTTCTCCCGGATGCGATCCTCCAGGCGCTCCAGCCTGCCCCGGTAGTCGGATACCTCCAGTTCGTCCTTTTTCAGCTCCTCCGCCACCCGCTCCCTCTCCCGCTGATGACGGCGGATCTCCGCCTGAACCTGTTCAATCTGTTCAAAGGCATCCCGAAGGGCTTCCCCCTTCAAATCTTTCAGCGACTTCTGCTTCCGGAACAGGGCGGTCCACTTCTGGAGGGACTTTTCCTCCTTGTCCAGTTCCCGTTTGAGTCGGGCGATCTCCGCCCTGTTGCGGTCCATCTCCTCCCTGAGCTGCCCGCTTCTCTCCTCGAGCTGACGGATGCTCTCTTCAACCGTCTCCAGCCGGTACTCAAGATTGTCCCTGTCGTTCTCCAGGGTGATGAGATCCAGACGCATCTCCTGGGCGGCGGCATTCCGTTCTTCCACCTTCTTCCTTTTGCTTTCCACCTCCTTTTTCGACTGTTCAATCTTTTCCTCATACGTGGTGTTCTGTTCTTCCAGCTCTTTTAGCCGCGGCACCAACTGATCGAGGTTTTTCTCCAGGGCAAGCATATCCCTGCGGGTAAGGACGATTTCATGGGTGAGCCCTTTGAGGGTTTCCACTCCCTGAGAGATGGCATATTCGTTGTGGGCTATCCGTTTTTCCACATCCGCCATGCGATCGATTTGGCGGCCCAGATCCCCGGAGAGGTCCTGGTGACGCTTCTCCAGATCTTCCAGTTTGGAGACCAGCTCAGCCTGCTTTTCCTGCGTCGTGTTCCCTCTGGCGATCCATTCATCGATGGCCTTGTCCAGCTCTGCCATTTTTTCCTTTCGACCCAGAACGCTTAGCTCCCCTTCCCCTTTTAGACTCCGGATGAACCCGTTGCGATCGTAGTAACGCCCCGAGACATCGGCCACATTCCCGTCAAACTCCTCCCCTTTTAGCAGGGCTTCCGCAGCCGAGGCGTCCTCCACGATGACCAGGTTGCCCAGAAGATACGGAAGGAGGGGCTCCACACTGCGGTGGGCGGTTACGACGTCCGCGGCCGGGATGCCCCGTTCCGGACGGACGGAATCCCCCTTGCCCGGGGAGAGGCTGTCGAGGGGAATAATGGATACACTGCCCGTCCCCGTGGCGTCCAGGTCGTCCAGGAGCTTCATTGCCCCCTTCCACGTCTTGCATACCAGGCAACGGGCCAGAGAACCCAGTCCCGCCTCCACCGCCCTCCGGTATTTTTCCTCAACTTCGATGAGGTCGGCCACCGATCCCAGGACGTCCGGAAAGTCCCCGGGATGACCGAGAACATGCCTTACCCCCGATGGATACCCTTCTTTGCTTTCCACAATCTCCCGGTAGAACTGCAGTTGCGACTCCAGGGTTTCCACGTGATTGGCAATGCGATGAAACTCGAGACTCAGCTTGTGTTTCTCCGACCGGAGGTCCTCAAGCCGGGTGTCCAGCTTCCCGAGTTCCTTCCGGTTCTTTGAAATGGCCGCCTGTATCGCTTTCTTTTCCTTCTCCAGTTCCTTCTGGGAGGTTTCCTGTTCACTCAACTCTTTCTCCAGCCGCCGAACCCGGGCCTCCAGATTGGAAATATGGGATTGTTTCTCGTCGAGGACCTCCTGCGTCCTTTCAAGGTTGGACCGGGTGGAATTCACCGCTTTGAGATGCTCAAGACGTCGCCCCCGCAGATGATCCAGACGCTTCTCCAGGTCCTGGAGAAGACCCTCCTCCCGCGTCAGGTCGACCCTGGCCCCTTCGTAGTGGGATGTTTTCTCTTCGATCCGGGGCAGCAGCGCCTTCAATTCGGCGCTGAGTTCCTTTTTCTGGAACGCAAAGGACTCTTTCCGCTCCCCGTTCTCCTTCTGTTCCACCTGCAGCCGCTCCTGGTTTCGTTCCATCGACTTGATCTGCTCTTTCAGAACGAGGATCCGGTTGCCGGAATCCTGTCTCTTTTCCGCCAGGTCGTCCAGTTCCGTTTGAATCCGGGTGAGTTCTTCCTGCTGCTTGCGATAGGCTTTCTGCATTCCCTCCAGGTGGGTTTCCCTCCCCTTTTCCTCATCCAGACGGGTCGTGTGCTGACGGCGGACATCAGAGATTCTTCTTTCAAGAGGCTCCAGTTTTTTTTCGATCTCCTTCTTTTTCAGGTACGCGAGCTCGATTTCCCGGTGCTGCAGCTTCTCGGTGAGGCGGCGATGACGGTCGAACCGCTTGAGCTGGAGCCGGAGGGCGTCCACTTTCTTTTGAACCTCGGAGATGATGTCGTTGACGCGGTCCAAATC
>JBHIEY010000032.1:0-15892 GCA_046861835.1 Fidelibacterota bacterium
GGTTCGCAAGCTCCCCCCGCCCTGCATCCCCCGCCTTCGCTCCGGAAGTCATGCTTTGGCTGGTAGACACCCCCTCCCGTCCCCTGAAGGGGAAGCCTGGGGGCGGACGCCGCCCCCTAGACCCCTGCCTCTTTTCCCCCTCCCATCCCCCAAAGGGGGAGCCGGGGGGCGAACCCCCCCCAGCCCCCCCCCCGCGGGGGCCCGCCCGTGGGGAGGGAGTCTACGGTTCGCTGGGAGACGGGATCGAAGATGCGGGCGGAATCGACCCGGTTGCCGAAGAACTCCAACCGGACGGGCCGGACGCGTTCCAGGGGGAATATATCGACAATACCTCCCCGCACCGCGAAGCTACCCGGGAGGGACACCCTGTCCGTTTGGTGATACCCCCATCGTATGAGGAGAGTCTTGAGGCGGCCGGGGTCGAGGGATATGCCCTCGCGGAGCGTGACGTGCCGGGACGGCGCATGGGAGCGCTCAAGCGGTAGGTGGCGCCAGAGGGTGTCGGTGGTTAGAAGAATGGGGAGATGTCCCCGGCAGAAGCGATTGATGACGGGCTCCGCCGGATGGACATTATCGCCGGAGAGGCCCGGCCTATCCTCCTGGGGGTCGAGGATGGGTCCGGCGAGCAAGGCGACCCGGTCGGCATAAAAGGGGAGTAGAAGCTGGAAAAGGCGATTGAGGTCTTCGGAACTGTTCTCCGGGAAGATACAAACAAGAGGCCGTTCGGGGGTGGGGTTGCGCAGCAGCACGAGGAAAGGGAGGAGCCCGAGGTGAACGTTTTTAAGTCGGGCCGGAGGAGTATCCCCGGGGTCGATCCACGAGGCAACGGGTGTCCGAGTCTTGAGAAATGTCAGGAACGGTGCCGGCGACTGGCGGGGGGATGTTTCACGTGAAACATCCTTCATGATACCGAGAGCATGACGGCCAGTACGGCGACATCGGAGGGTGACACCCCGGAAATTCGTGAGGCCTGGCCCAGGGTCTCCGGTTGAACGCGGGCCAGTTTTTCCCTCCCCTCCGAAGAAATACCGTGGCACGCGGCATAATCGAATGTCCGGGGGATTGCCGTGGTTTCATGCCGCGCCAGACGATCGATAAGGCGGTGCTGGCGGCGGATGTATCCTTCGTACTTGATTATGGTTTCCGCTTCTTCCAGCGCCTGGCGGGTGACGACGGGAGGAAGGCCGTTGGACGGCAGGTGAATAAGTCCTCCGTCCACCAGGTGGGGGACGGAGATTCGGGGGCGGCGGAGAACCGTGGCAAGGGGGACAGGGGCGTCAACGGGGGACTCATCTCTTGCTGCCAGAAGGGGATTGAGGCGGTCGGGAGGGACGGTCGATGTAGTGAGGTCCTCAACAAGCCGGTCGATAACATCGAGTTTTTTCCGGATGAGATCGTAGGTCCTTTCCGGGAGCAGTCCCACGCGCCGGCCGACGGCTGCCAGTCGTCTGTCAGCATTGGAATGTCTCAGGAGAAGGCGGTATTCCGCCCGGGCGGTAAACATGCGGTAGGGCTCCAGGGTGTCTTTGGTCACCAGGTCATCGATGAGGACGCCCATATAGGCCTGATCCCGGCGGAGGACGACAGGTTCGCGGTTGTGAACCTGGAGAGCGGCGTTGATGCCGGCCATGAGTCCCTGGGCAGCCGCCTCCTCGTAGCCGGAGGTACCGTTGATCTGTCCCGCCAGGAAGAGACCGGAAATGTCCTTGGTCTCCAGGGTCGATTTCAATTGAGAGGGGAGGATAAAGTCGTATTCGATGGCATAGCCGGGGCGCGTAAAGCGCACCTCCTCGAGGCCCGGGACGGTCCGGAGGGCTTCGACCTGGACGTCTTCGGGAAGACTGGTGGAAAAGCCATTGGTATAAATCTGCTGTGATCCCCGCCATTCCGGTTCAAGAAAAATATGATGGGACGGCTTTTCGGGGAAGCGGACAACCTTGTCTTCGATGGATGGGCAGTAGCGGGCGCCCGTCCCTTCGATTTCACCGCAGTACATGGGAGATTCATGAACGTGGGTCCGGATAATGTCATGGGTACGGCCGGTGGTGTGGGTCATATGGCACGGTTCATCGGGAGGGGAGAAGGCGACGGTTCGAAAGGAAAAGGGGGTGGGCCGGGGATCCCCCCGCACCGGGGTGAGGCGTTCCCACCGGATGGAGCCTTTGTGGAGGCGGGGCGGTGTCCCTGTTTTCAAGCGGCCGGCTGCCAGGCCCAGACTCACGAGCGATTCCGTGATGCCGTCTGACGCCTCTTCTCCCATCCGCCCGGCCGAGATTTTCCGGCGGCCGATGTGGATAAGACCGTTGAGAAAGGTCCCGCAGGTGAGAATGACGGCAGGGGCGGTGAGGGAAAAACCGGAATCGAGGGTGACCCCCCGGACGCGGTCGGCCTCGACCTCAATCCTACGGGCTTCCCCTTCGATAACGGTGATGGCAGGGTCGGCGTCGATGGACCGGCGGGTGTACCGTTCGTATTGCCGCTTGTCAATCTGGGCCCGGGGGGACCAGACGGCCCGTCCTTTGGAGGTGTTGAGCATTTTGAACT
Source organism: Fidelibacterota bacterium (assembly GCA_046861835.1). Classification (GTDB taxonomy): domain Bacteria; phylum Fidelibacterota; class Marinisomatia; order Marinisomatales; family S15-B10; genus JBHIAI01. The sequence continues at coordinate 2,545 of JBHIEY010000032.1, forward strand.
GAATGCCGGTGGCGTCCGCGGCCACGGCCATATGTCCTCCGAGAGCGTCAATCTCCCTGACGAGTTGCCCTTTGGCCAGTCCCCCGATGGCGGGATTGCAGGACATCCGGGCGATGGTGCGGCTGTCGAGGGTGGCGAGGACGACGGAACACCCCATGCGGGCGGCGGCCAGGGCCGATTCCACCCCGGCATGACCTCCGCCCACGATGATGACGTCGCAGGTGCGGCCGGGGCGAGGAGGTTTCACGTGAAACGTCATTTGCCGATGCAGAAAGTGGCGAAAATGTTGTTGAGAATGTCGTCGGCAGTGGTGACCCCTAGGATGGCATCGAGATGGGCGAGAGCCTCCCGCAGTTCGAAGGCCACCAGATCGGTCTCGCCGTTCCGGTCCAGGAGGTCCATGGCCCGGCGGAGCGCGGAGGCGCAGTGGGAGAGAGCCTCCTTGTGGCGGGCGGAGGTGAGGATAACATCGCCGTTGGTGAAGCCTGAGGCGAAAAGGGTATCCCGGATGCGGTCGACGAGCCGGGGAATACCGCTCTCTTTGAGGGCCGAGACCAGGAAGGGTCCGGCATGGTCCGGGGGGAGGGGGATCTTCCAGGGGGGCGGGCCGGGGGGATTCATCAGGTCGGCTTTATTGATGACCACCAGGAAGGGGGCCTTAAAGAAAGGGGTGGAGACGGTGCGGCGAACGGTGGCGGGGGTGTCGGTAGCTTCGAAGACCCACAGGACGAGATCGGAGCGGTGGATGAACTTGTGGGAGAACTCGATACCCCGGGATTCCACGGGATCGGCCGTTTCCCGCAGGCCGGCCGTGTCGACAAAGCGGACAGGGAAACCGTCGATCTGATAAGTTACCTCCACGGCGTCCCGGGTGGTGCCGGGGCGGTCAGTGACGATCACCCGGTTCTCCGAAATAATGGCGTTCAAAAGGCTCGATTTGCCCACGTTTGGGCGTCCGATAATGGAGACGACCGCCCCTTCCTTGAGTAACCGTCCCGTGTTATAGGTGGCAAGGAGCGTACGGACGGTGGAATGGACGCCCCCGATCCAGTCGGCGAGACGGGAAGGAGAGGTTGGAGGGAGATCGTCGGCAAAATCGAGCTCGGCCTCCACGATGGAAACGACGTGGAGCAGATCCCGCTTGAGTTTGTGGATGAGGCGTGAAAGGCGGCCGCTGAGGATCCGGTAGCTCACCTTCTGACTGAGGGCGGTGCGGGCGGCGATGACGTCTGCCACGGCCTCCGCCTGGGAGAGATCCATCTTCCCGTTGAGGAAGGCCCGCCGGGTGAATTCCCCGGGCTGGGCGGGAACACAGCCGTAGGCCAGGCAGGCATCAATAATGCGGGAGGGAATCACCATGCCGCCGTGGCTGGAAATCTCCAGAACGTCTTCCCCGGTATAGGAATGGGGAGCCTGGAAAAAGGTGACGATGCCCCGGTCTATGTCTTCTCCCCCGGGATCGCGAAGCGGTGAAAAGAGGGCGTACCGGGGCTTTAGACGGTCCGGGGGAACTCCGGTAAGGCGGACGGCGACCTTCCTGGCCATGGGGCCGCTGAGACGTACGACGGCAATCCCCCCCATCCCCGCAGGGGTGCTCAGGGCGACGACCGTGGCCGGTTGGGCACGACTCATGGCACTGCCCTTCACCGTTTCTTTTTGGACGGGGAGGGAACCGGTGCGGGCTGCGGTGGATGAGTCAGATACTTCTGCTGAAGGATGGTAAGGACGTTGAACAGGGTGTAGTAGAGATTGAGGCCCGAAGGAAACTGGTTGAAAATGAGAATGAAAAACCCCGTCATGAAGTAGCTGGTGAATTTTTGTTGGCCCGTGACCTGGGTCCCCATCATCCGCTGTTGAACGAACATGGAGACCCCCATGAGGAGAGGAAGGAGACTGATCTGGTCCCACCCCAGTATGGGAAGGCGGCCACCGAGGCGGATGAGGGCATCGGGGGCGGAGAGGTCGTCGATCCACCAGACAAAGGGGGCGGCCCGGAGTTCAATCGTGGTGCGAAAGACAACGAAAAGGGCGATGAGCAGCGGCATCTGAAGGAGCATGGGGAGACACCCCCCCAGGGGATTCACGCCGTGTTCCTTGTAGAGGTTCATGGTGGCCCTGTTCAGGCGCTGGGGATCCCCCTTGTATTTTTCCCTCAGTTCCGCAATAAGGGGCTGAATGGCCTGCATTTCCTTGGTAGACTGGTAGCTCTTACGGGTAAGAGGGTAAACAATAATCTTCACAACTACTGAAAAAATAATGAGTAATACGCCATAATTCGGCACCACCTTGTGGAGGGCGGTGAGAAGCAGAAGAACCCCCTTGCTTATGGGACGGATCAACGCGAAGCCGAAGCTCATGGTTTTTTCCAGGTCGACGTTGAGTCTTTTTATCCGGCTGTATTTCAAAGGGCCGAGATACAGGGAACAGGTAATGGGATATTTGGAAGAAAAGCCCACGGCCATTTCGTACTGGGGAGATGGAGGGGGATTGCGGTGACCGGCATCGTAGGGATGGGCGAGAACGTGGCCGAACAAACTCTCGTCACGGGGAATGAATGCGGCGGTAAAATACTTCGACCGGATGGAGGTCCACGAGGTCCGTCCCGGGGCAGAGACGGACTCGAGTTCGTCCTTCTTGTGTTTTTTCTTTATCCGTTCGCCTCCCTGGTAGAGAAAGGCGGCGAATTCCCGGACGTCATCCACCTGGTTTTCTTCCGTGATGGGAAGACCCTGGTCCCAGGTGAGGAGAAAGCGCTCCTGGGATATCTGGGGCCGGCTGATCTGGGTCAGGTCTACGGAAACGTCAATGACGTACGACCCGGGATGAAACAAGAGGGTCTTCGTGATGGTTCCGGCGGGCAAGTCGGTCCGGTAGGTCAGGGTAAGCTCGCGGTCTGTGAGCCTCAGGGTATCGGAAGCGGAAGCATCCAGAATAAGCTCAAAGGGGTGGACGAGGGTGACAGTATCTCCCGAAACATGGGTGAAGGCGATCAACAGATTATCGGGGGTGGGGCGTGACGAAATGAGATCCACCGGTTTTCCGTCGTGTGTCAGATAGTTCTTGAGCTTGAACGACGTGAGCATCCCTCCCCCTCTTGACGACACGGCGGCCAGGTACAGGGGCGTCTCCACATAGACCTGTTTTTCCGGGAAAGAAGAGGCGGGTTGAATCACGGGCTGGTGCGATTCGGGTGGAGTCTCGGGGAGAAGCCCGGCCTCTCCCGTCTGTTCCGGAAGGTGCCGGTCGAACGGAGGCTCCTCGGGCGAGGCCGTGGGCTGGCGGGGAGGGGGTGCGAGGCCGATCATTTCATAGAAAGGGCGCGTCAGAATGAGAATAAGGGCGATGAGCATAAAAGCCAGGAGTGTCCGTCTGTCCATCATGGCTCAGGGACGGGGTCGTATCCTCCACGGGACCAGGGGTGACACCGAAGGAGGCGTCGGAGACTGAACCGGCCGGCCCTGAGGAAAGGGTGCCGGTGAAACGCTTCGATGGCGTACTGTGAACAGGATGGGGAAAAGCGGCAGGCGGGGGGAAGCACGGGAGAAAGGACTAAGCGGTAGATGCGGATCGCTCCCACGATGATGACGGCGGGGAGAGAGCTCAACCGGGGGGCTCGGCGCGACACCCTTCCCATGGGGCTATCGCTTCCGGAGGGGTTCCTTTTTTCGACTGACGGCACGGTCCTGAAAAGGAAAAAACGACGGAAAGAAAAGGGACCTGCTATGCGGTGAGGCGCTTCCGACCTTTTCGGCGACGGCGCCGCAGGATATTACGCCCCCACGGAGAGGACATACGGGCCCGGAAGCCGTGCTTGTTCTTCCGTTTGCGTTGACTCGGTTGATAGGTTCTCTTCATGGCACACTCGTTAGTCAACCATGAAGTTAACCCCCTCGCTATCGCAAACCAACCAATATATCCCACCGGAGGAACCGGAAAAAAGGATCGAAAGGGGAGAGATTCCCATTGACCCAGCACATTGCAGGCGCATAAATTCAACAAAGGGAAGGGTGTGGACAACTTGTGGATAACCTCTGATGGTCCCTCCCGCTGACGTCTGGGAGCGGGTCAGGGACAACATCCGGTCGGCTGTTACGGAACAGGCCTACGCCACGTGGTTCGAGCCGATCAAGCCCGTGGCCCTGACCGATTCCACCCTCACGCTGGAGGTTCCAAGCCAGTTTTACTACGAGTGGATTGATACCCATTACCGGTCCCTCATTTTGAGGGAGCTTCAGCGGGTGACGAGCCGGGAGTTGCAGCTTCGATACAGTATTGTCGTGGGAGAGGGGGAAGAAAAGGGACAGCCGCGGACAGGGGTGGGTAGGCCGGAGGAGGTGGGAATTCCCCGGTACGACCGGGGGAGCAAACTGAACAAGCGCTACACCTTTGACAGTTTTGTGGAGGGGCCCAACAATCAGCTGGCGAAGGCGGCGGCCCTTTCGGTGGCAGAATCTCCCGGACGGACCGCCTTTAATCCTCTTTTGGTGTACGGAGGTGTGGGGTTGGGGAAGACCCATCTTGTTCAGGCCATCGGGAATCATGTACTGGCGGGGGAGCCGCGGCGGCGGGTGAGCTATACCACCAGCGAAAAATTTACGCTCGACTTTATCTCCGCCATTCAGAACAACAGGACAGCAGAATTTTCTGAGCGTCACCGGGGGGTCGATCTGTTGATCGTAGATGATATTCAGTTTCTTCAGAAAAAGGAGCAAACTCAGGAGCAATTCTTTCACACCTTCAACGAGCTGTATCAACGGGGTAAGCAGATCGTGCTGACGACGGACAGGCATCCCCGGGAACTGTACGGCTTGAAAGACCGGCTGGTGTCACGGTTCCAGTCGGGGCTTATCGTGGACGTGGTGGCGCCGAATCTGGAAACACGGATTGCCATCCTTCAAAAGAAGGCGGAAGAGGACAATCTGAACATTCCGTATGAGATCACGGAATTCATCGCCACCAATATCCGGGATAATATCCGGGAGCTTGAAGGGGCTCTCATCAAGCTTTTGGCCTATTCGTCACTGTCCCATTCGGACGTGACCATGGAGCTGGCGAGGCGGGCACTGAAGGAGACGCTCGGGCGGTCTGGGCTTTACAGTCTCACCATCGATGACATCATCAAGGGGGTGAGCGCCTCTACGAACGTACCGGAGAATAAGCTGATCGGAAAGGGACGTAAGATGGAGGTGGCTCTGGCCCGGCAGATCGCCATGTTTCTCTGCCGGGACTTGGTGGGGGCGTCACTGGAAAGTATCGGCCTGCACTTCGGGGGAAGGGATCATACAACCGTTATGCACGCCTGCCGGAGAATCGAAGGGAAGATGAAGGAATCGGCCAGGTTCAGGCGGCAGGTGGACAGCATCCGGTCACACCTGGGGACGTAAATAAACCTTTTGTTTGCCGCCGGCACGGGGTTAACTTATATACGCCGTTTGTGCCCATGTATCTCACCAAGCGACAGAAAGAGATTGTCGAGTACCTGAGACGGTATCTTAGGGCCCGGGGGTATGCCCCGACCTTTGATGAAATCGCCCGTCAATTCGGGTTCCGGTCCAAAGGGACGGTGTACAAACACATCAAGGCCCTTCAACGAAAAGGCCTTGTACGCCATGAGTGGAACCGGACGCGCTCCCTTGAGTTGACCGTCACCGAAGGAGGTCAGATCAGCCTGCCCGTTCTGGGTTGGGTGTCGGCGGGCCGGCCCCTTGAAGCGGTGCAGGATACGGAACAGCTGGAAGTTCCCTCCATGTTTCTTCGCTCGGGGAACCACTACCTGTTGAAGGTCAAGGGAAATTCGATGCTGGAAGAACAGATCCGGGACGGCGATCTGGTTGTCGTGCAGGAGAAAACGGAAGCCGCAAACGGGGAAACGGTGGTGGCCCTCATCGATGAGAGTGAGGTGACCATCAAGAAGTTCTTCCGGCGCGACGGCGAGATTGAACTGCGGCCCGCCAATGAGAAGCTCAAGAGCGTGACGATCCCTGCCAACCGGGTGAGAATCCAGGGGGTGGTGGTGGGCGTCATGCGCAGGTACGGACGGGGCGGGTGATTGCGGTCGGTGAGAAAGTCGAACCCGTCACGCTTCCCGATCAGGAAGGGAGAGAGAGAACGATTGAAGGAGACCACCTGAAGGTGGTCTTCTTTTTTCCGAAAGCCAACACGCCGGGGTGAATCAAGGAGGTGGCTGGGTTCCAGTCCGAACTTTCCCATTTTGACACTGCCCGGGTCAGGATCTTTGGCATTTCGGCAGACAGCATAGACATGCTGAACCGTTTTGCCCGGAAGATGGGATTGACCTATCCCCTTCTCAGTGATCCCGGTAGAAAGGTGATACGGAGGTTTGGGGCCCTGGGGAAAAAGAAGCTCTACGGCCGTGAATATGAAGGAATTATCCGGAGCACGGTGATTCTCGATGAAGAAAATGTGGTTCGGCACGTCTTTCCCAGAGTCTCTCCTGCAAACCACGGGAAGGAAGTCCTGCATACCCTGGGCATCCGGGCCGGGTGACTCGCCGCGTACACAGTCACCATGTCCGGCGGTGTGAAGGGTAGTTAAAGCCTCCCAAAAGGAACGCATCATGCTCACGTCCGAGAGCACCTTTCTCATGGTTATCGATGTCCAGGAAAAAATCTTTTCCACCCTCCATGAGCAGACGGAGACGGAGGCCAATATTGTGCGGCTCGTCCGGGGAACGGATGTGCTGAACATTCCCGTCGTCTGGACCGAACAATACCCCAGGGGTCTGGGACGGACACTCCCCTCGATCCGGGAGGTTCTCCGGGGTCATACGGTTCTGGAGAAGTTATCTTTCAGCTGTTTCGGTGACCCACAGGTGCGTGATAGGATAGAGTCTTTGAAGCGAAAAGAGGCACTGCTCTGCGGTATCGAGGCCCACATATGCGTATACCAGACGGCCGTCGACCTTTTGGACCGAGGCTACGGCGTTCACGTGGTCACGGATGCGGTGATGTCGAGAAAAAAGGGAAACTACGATCTTGCCCTGACAAAGCTTCGGGGGTTGGGGGCCCACCTTACCTCTGTGGAGATGGTTCTGTTTGAGCTCCTGAAGGAGGCGAAGGGAGAAGCTTTCAAGGCCATCGCCGAGATTATCAAGTAGTCTCCCTGCCGTTCGTCCGGACCTTTGCAATTGACTTTTCGCATCCTAACGGTTAGAATAGTCCCGGCCATTTCTTCGCTATGTTAACCCAACGTCAGGAGGACGAATCATGTCGCGCATGACAAGCCTGAAACAGGCGCTTTTTCTACTGGCGCTCCTCGCCGCAGGGGTCTCCATGCCGTTGCCTCTGGGGGCCGGTTCACCGGCCGATATCGACATTCCTTATGAAAAATACGTTCTGGATAACGGCCTGACCCTCATCGTGCATGAGGACCACAAGGCCCCCATCGTGGCGGTAAACGTGTGGTATCACGTGGGATCGAAGAACGAAAAACCGGGGAGAACGGGCTTTGCCCACCTCTTTGAGCACCTCATGTTCAACGGCTCGGAGAATTTCAATGACGACTACTTTATTCCCTTGGAAAAGGTGGGGGCAACCGATCTGAACGGCACCACCAATGAGGACAGGACGAACTACTTTCAGAACGTTCCCACCAACGCTCTCGACCTGGTGTTATGGATGGAATCGGACCGGATGGGCCATCTGCTGGGTGCCATCGATCAGGCGAAGCTGGACGAGCAACGGGGGGTGGTGCAGAACGAGAAGCGGCAGTACGAGAACATGCCCTACAGCCTGAGTTACGAGTTGATTACCGAAAACACCTTTCCTGAGGGACACCCCTATTCCTGGACAGTCATCGGTTCCATGGAGGATCTGAACGCGGCGTCGCTTGAGGATGTTCACCAGTGGTTCAAGGATTATTACGGTGCGGCCAATGCGGTGATCGCCATTGCCGGAGATGTGGATGCGGAATCGGTGAAGGGAAAGGTTGAACAGTACTTCGGTGACATTCCCGCCGGTCCCCCCGTGGCCAGGCAGGAGGTGTGGATCCCCAGGATGACGGGCACGCACAGGCAGATTGCCCAGGACAGGGTTCCCCTGCCCCGGATATATAAGGTATGGAACATTCCCCAGTGGGGTTCCCGGGACGCCGCCTATCTGGACCTGGTCAGCGATGTGCTGGCGGCCGGAAAGAACTCCCGGTTGTACAAACGGCTCGTTTACGAGGATCAGATTGCCAGCACCGTTTCCAGTTATGTCGATCTGAGGGAGATTGCCGGGCAGTTCTATATTGTCGCCACTGCCCAGCAGGGGATTTCCCTTGAGGAGGTGGAACGGGCTATTGATGAAGAATTGGAGGCTTTTCTCAGGCGGGGCCCCGACCGGAAGGAATTAGAGAGGGTGAAGACCCAGTACCGGTCGCGTTTCGTCAGGGGAATTGAACGGATCGGAGGCTTTGGCGGTAAGTCGGACATTCTGGCCAAGAATGAGGTGTACGGGGGAAGTCCGGGTTTTTACAAGACGACCCTTTCACGGGTGGAGGGCGCCACCCGGGCGGACCTGAAGGAAGCGGCCAACCGGTGGCTCTCCGACGGCGTCTATATTCTGGAGGTTCACCCCTTTGAAGAATATTCCACCCGGGAGACGGGCGTCGACCGCTCCCGTTTCCCGGAAGCGGGCTCATTTCCCGAGCTGACCTTTCCGGAGCTTCAGAGGGCAACCCTGTCAAACGGCCTGAAGGTGATCTTGGCAGAACGTCACGCCGTTCCCGTTGTAAACTTTCAGCTCGTTCTCGACGGAGGGTATGCGGCGGATCAATTTGGACTTCCCGGTACGGCCAGCATGACCATGGCCATGCTGGATGAAGGGACAGAGAAACGGTCGGCCCTGGAAATCAGCGAGGAGCTGGACATGCTGGGGGCGAGATTGGGGGCGGGGGCCACGCTGGACGTTTGTACGGTATCGCTGTCTGCGCTGAAGGAAAACCTGGAGCCTTCCCTCGATATTTACGTCGACGTGATTTTGAACCCCGTCTTTCCGGTGGACGACCTCAACAGGCTCAAGAAGCAGAGGCTGGCCGCCATTGAGCAGGAAAAGGCAAATCCCGTTTCCATGGCCCTCCGGGTACTTCCGAAGCTTCTATACGGGGAGGACCACGCCTACAGCAATCCCCTGACGGGTTCGGGGACGGCTGCCTCCACGAAAGGGATGTCCCGGCAGGACCTGGTGAATTTTCATCGGACCTGGTTTCAGCCCGGGAATGCCACCATGGTGGTGGTGGGTGACATCACCCTGGACGAGGCGAAGACCTTTCTGGAAGGGAGACTGGCTCCCTGGAGGAGTGGGGCGGAGATTCCCCGGAAGAATATCGGAGATGTTTCCCTTCCGCCGGTTTCCAAAGTGTATGTCATTGATAAACCGGACGCGATTCAGTCCTTCATCATGGCGGGTCATCTCGCGCCCCCCACCAACAACCCCGATGAAATTGCCATCGAGACCATGAACACCATACTGGGGGGAACGTTCACCTCCCGGATCAACATGAACCTTCGGGAGGACAAGCACTGGTCCTACGGAGCCCGCAGTTTCCTGTGGGATGCCAGGGGCCAACGGATGTTCGTTGCGTATGCATCCGTACAGACAGACAAGACCCGGGAATCGATGGTGGAACTGGATCGGGAGATACGGGAGATTCTGGCATCCCGTCCCCCGACCCAGGAGGAACTCCGGAAGGCCCAGGACAGTCAAACGCTGAGACTCCCGGGCAGATTTGAAACCATGGGAGCGGTGGCGGCGGCAATCGTAAGAATGATTCAATTCGGCATACCCGAAGACTACTATGAGGTCTATCCGGACCGCGTCCGGGCCCTCCAGCGGGAGGATGTGGTGGAGGCGGCCCGCAAGATCCTGCGTCCCGACAACCTGACCTGGCTGGTCGTGGGGGACAGAAACAAGGTGGAGAAAGGGATTCGCGAGCTCGGGTTCGGTGAGGTGGAGATGATCGACCTGGAGGGTGAAGGCGGGACGTAGTTCTTTTTCGTTTCGGGGATTCATTCAACCATCGCAGGAATCGACAAACCAGTGCGTTATGCCGGTTTCGAGGGTGTCCGCACGGAGGCGGGCATCCACGAGTACCGTCTCAGGACGAACAATCTCACCGTATTGCTGATGGAGGACCACTCGGCCCCGGTGGTCACCTTTATGGTCACATACCGGGTCGGGTCCCGCAATGAGGCAGCAGGATACACGGGAGCCACCCACCTTCTGGAGCACCTCATGTTCAAGGGGTCCCGGAACTTCAACCGTGAGCGGGGGAACAGCATCTGGGAAATTCTGCAAAGTCTCGGGGCCGTGATCAATGCCACAACCTGGCTGGACAGGACGAACTATTTTGAACTGATTCCGGCGGACCATCTGGAGCGGGCGGTGGAAATTGAGGCGGACAGGATGCGGGGACTTCTGTTGAGGGATGAAGACCGGCAGCCGGAAATGGTCGTGGTGCGGAACGAATTTGAAAGGGGTGAAAACGACCCCTTCGAGGTTCTGGACAAGAATGTCTGGGCCACCGCTTACCAGGCGCACCCGTACCATCACGCCACCATTGGGTGGCGATCGGACATAGAGAATGTCCCCACGAAGCGGCTGAAGGAGTTCTACGACACGTTCTACTGGCCCAACAACGCTACCGTTACCCTTATTGGCGATTTTCACCCGGCGAAAGCCCTGGGGATGATCCGGAAATACTTCGGTCCGATCCCCCCCTCTCCCGGAGAGATCCCTCAGGTATATACGCGGGAACCGAAGCAAGAGGGTCCCCGGCGCGTGGTGGTCCGCAGGACGGGGGAAACCCCTGTCGTGGGCGTCGCCCACAAATCCCCCGAAGGGCTCCACCCGGACACCTACCCTCTTCAGGTTCTTGCAAAGATTCTGGCGTCGGGCAAGACGAGCCGTTTTTACCGCACCCTTGTCCACAGCGGATTGGTTACGGATCTGTTTGTATGGTGTCAACCTCTCCGGGACAACGGCCTGTTTATCACCTATGCCTTTGTGGCTCCCGGTGTTGACCCTCAAAAGGTGGAGAATGTTATCATCCGGGGATACAACGGGGTAAAAGCCCGGGGGGTGAGCGATGAGGAAGTGAGGCGGGCAAAGGGGAGAATCCGGGCGGAAACGGCCTTCAGCCGGGATGGATCGTATTCCGTGGCCAGCAATCTTAACGAAGCCATCGGCATAGGAGACTGGACGTTTTACGCCTCCTATCTGGAGCGGATCGAAGGGGTAACGGCCCGGGACGTACAGCGTGTGGCCCGGACCTATCTGGACGAGGATCAGCGGACCACGGGTCTCTTTCTTCCGGTCTCCCGGGCGAGAAAGGGTCGGCCGACCTCCGGAATTGAATCGAACGGCCCCCCAGCCCGGAGGGGTGCATGAAGCCTCTGGCCGAGGGGATCACGGACAGGGAAGTGATCCCGGGAATCCGGGTCGTCTCCAAGAGAACCGGCATCGCGGATGTCGTCAGCATTCAGGGAAGCCTTTTGGGAGGGGAGATATTCAGTCCGAAGTCGAATACGGCGGTGGCGGACATGACGGCCGCCATGCTCGATCAGGGAACAGTCTACCGTGACAAGTTTGCCATCAGCGATGCCCTGGAAAAGGTAGGCGCTTATGTGACCTTCAGCTGTTCAAACTACCGGGTCCGGTTCACCGCCCGCTGTCTTTCCGCCGATGTTCCCCTGGTGGTGGAGCTGGTGGCTGAACAGCTCCGGTTCCCTCTTGTAAACGGGCGGGATCTTGCCGTGACCCGGAAGCGCCGCATGGGGAAACTCAAGAAACTCAAGGAGGACACGCGGACCCGGGCCCTCGAGCTTTTTCTTCAGCGCCTCTATCCGTCGGAGCATCCCAACTATTTTGTTCCCATACGTCGCCAGGTGAGGGACACGGAGGGGGTAACGGCCGGGATGGTGAAGGATTTCCACAGAAAGAACTACGGGCGAGGGAGTTTCATCCTGGTGGCGGTTGGAGATGTGGACAGAACGCCCCTTGAGGAGGCGGTGGCCAGGGGATTTGAGGAGTGGCAGCAATCCCCCCTGGCCGTCGAGGGGGGAGAACGCCCCTCGGCGAAGAAGAGGCGAAAGCCCTCCAACCGGGTGGTTACCCTCAGGGACAAGACCAGCGCCGATCTCATGATGGGGAGAGAAATCGGCATTGATCGAAACCATGAGGATTTTGATCCCCTGATGGTGGCGCTCTACATCTTGGGGGGAAACTTCTCAGCGAGGCTTATGACGACGGTGAGGGACAGGGAGGGTCTTACCTACGGAATTAGTTCGGCTGTGGGCGGTGTCGACAACAGAAATGACGGTTACTGGTATGTCTGGGGAACGTTTGCGCCCCCTTTGCTCAAACAGGGTCACGCCTCTGTGCTTCGACAGCTGGAAAGGTGGATCAAAGAGGGAGCGACTCCGGAAGAATTGGAAACCAAGAAGGTCACGATTACCGGTGTGTATGCGGTGAGCCTGGCGACGACCGGGGGACTGGCAGGACGCATTCTTTCCATTCTTGAGCAGGGCAGAAACGTCACTTACCTGGACGAATACCCGGAAAGGATCAAGGGGCTGACCCTGGAGCAGGTGAACGGCACCATTCAGAGGTATTGCACAATGGACAAACTCGTGACGGTGGCTGCCGGCGCCGTGGACAAGACGTGGAATCCCCTGGTACCGTCCGAACAGCAGTGAACCGGTGGACGTCATCCTGATTGCGGCGGTAACGGCCAACGGTATGATCGCCCGTCACAGGGACGAGGTGGTCACATGGTCGGAGGATCTCAACCTTTTCCGTGAACAGACGATGGGGCAGACGGTGATCATGGGATCCAGGACGGCCCGTACCCTGGCTGTGGACTTGAGGGGGAGAAAAAAGGAGGTGGTCCACCGGGACACCGATCCCCGGCAGGTTCTGGCCCGGGTGGAGACGGAGAAATGTTTCGTCATAGGGGGGTCCAGGACATTCAGCCGATTTGCCCCCTTTCTCACTCACCTTTACCTGACCTATCATCCCCGCGTCTTTCCCAGCGGCGCCCTTCCCCTGTTTGGAGAACTCGACGAAGAGCTTGCGCTGGAGTTTACCGGGATGGTGGAGGTGAACCCGGTGCGGGGCGTCTATCAATTCCAGTACCGGGTGGTAAGGCGATGATTGAGATCCCGGCCGCCAGACCTCCCGCCCTGGGGACGGTTATTCTCCTGCACGGCTGGGGGGCCAACGGGCGGGACGTGGAACCGTTGGCTTACAGCCTGAGACTTCCCCGTATTCGATTTCTGATTCCCGACGCTCCCGTCGAGGTTCCCGGCACGGGGGGACTGGGGACAGGGTGGTTCACGTTTCCCGTT
>JBHIEY010000156.1:0-4456 GCA_046861835.1 Fidelibacterota bacterium
CGACAGGGTGCTGAGTCGCCATGGCGGCCAAGAAAGCGGTCACCGTCGTCCCGATGTTGGCACCAAGGGTATAGGGAAAAATCTGCCTGATGGTCACAAGACCGGCCCCCGCAAGGGGGATAACGGCCGATGTGGAGATGGAGCTGCTCTGAACCAGGGCGGTCATCCCAATCCCAAGGACGAAGGAGGTCAGGTCATTCTTGAAAAGGTATTCATTGAGGACGACGCCCATCCTCCTGGCCATGAGAGAACGTACGGTCCGGATCAGATTGGTGAGGGAGCCAAACATAAGAAGAAGGGCGAAGACCATCATGACCATGTGACCGAAAGGAATCGCCAGGAAAATGGGATCGAGTCCCCGGATGGCGGGATCGAGTATGATTTTTAAAGGATTTAGGAGTTTTACGCCGCCTGCCCCTGCAAGCCCCTCTTCCAACACCGAGGCAGTCCTGGCAATGAGGTGGAACTTCAACTCGAGAGGAAAGAAAACGATGACGGCGCAAACGTTGAAAAAGTCATGCACGATGCTTGCCGAAAAGGCTCTTCTGAACTCCCCCCGGTTACCGATGTGACCCATCGACACCAGGGTATTGGTGATTGTCGTGCCGATGTTCGCCCCCATGATAATGGGGATGGCATTCTCAAGGTTCAGGGCTCCCGCAGCCACCATGCTGACCACAATGGAGGTCGTGGTTGAGGAACTCTGGACCAAGCTCGTGGCGACGATCCCAATGACCAACCCGGCGAATGGGTTCGATGTCACGAGGATAATCGATTCGGCGAAACCCTTCCCGAAAAGCTTGAAGGAATGCCCCAGGAGTTTGATGCTCAGGAGGAACAGATAGAGGGTGACAAGAACGGCAACCGCTCTGATGATCTTTGACTGAGTTCCGGAACTCATCTAAAGGCCAAGAGAAGTGTCTTTCCTGATCTATCTTCAGTCGCAGGGGAGAAAGTCACAGCGTGGTCGTCACAAAAGCGTCTGTCAGCCTGGAGGTTTCCGATGAAGGAAACGGGGCAAACCCGTTGAGATCTGTGACGCGGAGGGAAGAGACAATCAGAAACGGCGCCCCCCTGTTTCGAAGGCATTCAGAGCTCGACGCACGCTTCATTCCAAAACCGGGGTGCCGGGAGGAACAAGCTTAGAAAAAAAGATCTACAAATCAAACCCGAAATTCCCGGTTCGCAGCAGTCCTGCCCTAGAACGCAAACTGGAACTGGGCCAGAAAGGCGTTCCTCCTATACCCTTCCAGCCCAGGCCATTCATCGCCGGGCCGGGACACCGCAACGAAATTTATCTGAATCCGGGCCACGCGGGGCTCTTCAGGATTCAGGAAAATGTTAATTCCGATGAAGGTGTTTCCGAGCCGAAGGCCGCCGGATCCGGCCTTACCCTGGTAGTGTCTCAAGACCGGCTCGAAGCGGGACGTAAGCCGGTATCCTGCATGGACATACCACACCTGTTGGTCGAATCCGTCGATGCCCTGCACGTTGTGCCCCCGGATCCATTCCCCCTTGAGCGTGACCGCCCCTGCCCGGTAGGAAACGGCTGCATCCCAAACGGTGTAATCTCTGGTTTCGTCGCCGCCCCCTTCCCTGTTCAGACCATAGGATGCCTCCACGTGGAAACTCCCCGTAACGTCGTACAAACACCGAACGGCGTACGCGTATTGAAGGCCCGCCGTCCCACCGGAAACCGCCTCTCCCCGGGTGGCCGGGTTGAATATGCCCAGGTCGTAACCCAGCCGGCCAATAACATTTCGTCCACTGATCATTGCACCCAGGGCTCTTTCAAGGACAAGAGGTTTTTCCAGCCCGCGCTTGGTGATGTCCAGTTTGGAACCGGAGACGTTGAAATCCATACCTACGGGGGTTTTGAATATGCCGGTTTTGACGGAAGCCACGTCGCTGACGGCATACCCCACTTCTGCGTCCTTGATAATCTCGGGCATGCCGGCCGTGACCCGAGAGATGTTCTTCCGGTTGAAATCAACCTGCACTTTGGTGTACGCCCGCCCCCATCTTGCCCTAAATCCCAACCGGATACGGTCGGCCCCAAAACGGAGGCCGTCGTCCCTTCGATCCCCCAAGGCGGCCACGCCGGACCCCGCCTCGGCAGTAATCTGGGAAAAGCCAAACCACGAGAGCGAAATGCCTTGACGGTTGGATGGATGGACAGCCGTAACGGACGAGGTTAGCCATACAAGAGCGATTATTCTTTTCAGTTTCATGAACTCGAACCTCCTGATAAGACCGGGCACGCGATGCGGCATTGGGGGTACCATTCGGACAACGGGGAGAGTAGACCTCAAAACTTAAGGGAGATCATATTTTTTGCCAACATGAGTCGGTCCCGGTCACGATCTACGATCTCTCCACTGCGAATTTTACTTGCAAGTTGGGAAGAAACAGAATAAATTCAAATATTCCATTGAATAATAGAAGATCAAACCCGAGCCAACCTATGACCGGACGGGAGTTCAAGGACCTGGTTTTCGACCAATTCGCGAAAATTGCGGGTGCCTTTTCCAGTCCCAAACGGCTGGAGTTAATCGATGTTCTGGCCCAGGGGGAAAGGGAGGTGGGATCGTTATCCCAGCAGGTTGGGATGACCGTGGCCAATACGTCCCGGCATCTTCAGATCCTAAAAAGCGCGAGACTGGTCAAAACCCGGCGCGAAGGGGTACGAATATTCTACCGGTTGGCCGATGACGGCGTGGTCAGGTGGTGGCACGACTTGCAGGACCTTGGTGAAAAACGGGTTGCCGAGATTACGGAGATCGTCCGCCGGTTCTTGGAACAGGGGGATACGTTGAAGCCCACGTCAATGGAAGAACTGTGGGAACGTATTCAGACCCGCCAGGTGACGGTCATCGATGTGAGGCCTCCGGAAGAATACCGGCAGGGGCACATACCCGGCGCCATATCCGTCCCCCTGACAGACATCCGGTCCAGGCTCGATTCCATCCCGAGGGACCGGCAGGCGGTGGCGTACTGCCGGGGACCCTATTGTGTCCTCTCCCTTCAGGCCATTCAGATTCTGAGGGGGGCCGGCTTCAAGGTAACCCGCATGCGGGAAGGGATACCGGAATGGAAACAGGCTGGTTTCCCCGTGGAGACATGAACTGCCAAGGAAGGGAGCCCTGCCGGTGACCACCATAATCTTGAACGATGCCCCCTACGGGAATGAACGAACTTACAATGGTCTTCGTCTTGCCCTGGCACTGGCAAGACTGAAGGAAAAAGTACAGATCTTTCTCATAGGGGATGCTGTATTTTGTGCCCAGGAACACCAGCAAACGCCCGACGGGTACTACAACATCGGACGGATGATCAAGAGTCTTCTCAGGCGTCAGTGCAGTGTCTATACCTGAGGTAGCTGCAGTGATGCCCGTGGGGTACAGGAAGAAAAGATGATTAAAGGGCTGGTCAAGAGCGATATAGATACCCTGGCTCGCTGGGTGTTGGAGGATGGAAAGACCCTGGTCTTCTGAGGAGGTCAGCCGTGAACAACGTCTATGATATCGTCAAGTTCTTTCATGTCGTCAGCTTCGTCTTCATGTCCATTCCCCTTTTCAATCTCATCGTGGTCAATGAACGGGCGATGATGGCGGGTGGCTTTGTTTACGCGACGGATCGGTACATGGAAAACATCATCCGACGGGGGGCGACCCGGTGTTATGTTTTCCAAACCACCGTACTGGTCACCGGTATCTTGCTGTTGATCTATGGACCGTTGGGGATTCAGGCCCTGTGGGAGAACTGGGTGGTGCTCACCAAGACGGTGCTCTTATTCGTCCTGATGGGATTGCTTTCTTACGTCCATTTCACCCTGCAGCCGGCCATCGAAAAAGAATTTGCGGATATCGACCCCGACTCCCCTCCGGAAGACATGGGTCCCCGCTTGAAGCCCTTCCGGGTCCGGCGCAAGAAACTGGCCACGTTCTGCCTGTTCCTGGTCCTGACCATTATCATCCTGGGCCTTCAGGTTTACAGAACGTTTCCTTCTGCCGTGACAGTCGGTCTGATCGTTCTGGCGGCCCTGTTTGCCTGGAGGGCGAACACCACGCTGGTGCGTTTCGGTTGGATATGATACAGGCGGAGGGACTCGAACCCCCAACCTAGTGGTTAATCCGCCAGCTGGCGGACTCTACCGGTTGAGAATCTGATCTCGAATGAACCGGCGTCCCCTGAACGACTTCAGTTCTCTTTCCCGCCTCATCGCCTCTGACCGACTGCCAAATTCTTCATGATGAATCAACCTCCAAGGGACGTAGGCCTTCGTGGATGTAACCCTTCCCCTATTGTGCTTTTCTAAGCGGATAGTGAGGTCGTCAGTGTGGCCTATGTATAACCGATCAAAAGCATCCGAATACAAAACATAGGTGAAATACACGCTCCGGCGGAGGGACTCGAACCCCCAACCTAGTGGTTAATCCGCCAGCTGGCGGACTCT
>JBHIEY010000033.1:0-15870 GCA_046861835.1 Fidelibacterota bacterium
GGTTTCCGTTCCTTCGCAACCTGTCGGAGGGGACGATCCGGGTTCTCTGGCTTCTGTCCGGGCTGTTTACGCTGCCGGTGTTGTTCTATTCCGGATCCCACTTTTTCAAAGGTGCCTGGTCGGCCTTCAAGCATCGTTCTGCCGACATGAACACGTTGATTTCGCTCGGTACTGGAGCCGCCTGGCTCTACTCCGGCGTGGCGATCCTTTTCCCGGGCATTTTCCCGGAGGGCACCGCTGAGCCATTCTATGACGTGGTGGGCGTCGTTATCGCCCTGGTAGTTCTGGGCCAGGCTCTCGAACTGCGAGCCAAGGGACGAACTTCGGAGGCGATCAAGAAGTTGATGGGGCTCCAGGCCAAGACGGCACGGGTCGTCCGTAATGGGGAAGAAATTGATATCCCCGTCGAGGAAGTCCTGGTGGGCGATATTGTTGTGGTTCGCCCCGGTGAGAAGGTGCCCGTGGACGGCAAGGTAATTGAGGGGGTGTCCTCTCTGGACGAGTCGATGCTCACTGGAGAGTCCATTCCGGTTGAAAAGAAAGCCGGTGACGAGGTGATCGGTGCCACTATCAATAAGACAGGGACGTTCAGATTCCGGGCGACCCGGGTTGGCAAAGATACAGCTCTGGCTCAAATCGTCAGAATGGTTCAGGATGCTCAGGGCTCCAAAGCGCCAATCGCCCGTTTGGCCGATCAGGTTTCGGGCTATTTCGTTCCTATCGTCATGATGATCTCTATTCTTTCCTTCGTCATCTGGTTCAATCTTGGACCTGAGCCTGCCGTCGTTTTCGCCCTGGTGACCTCCGTGACGGTCCTGATCATCGCCTGCCCTTGCGCCCTCGGGCTTGCTACCCCCATGTCACTCATGGTCGGCGTGGGGAAAGGGGCAGAGAACGGCATCCTGATCCGTAGCGGTGAAGCGTTACAGACGGCCCAGGCCCTCGGTGCTATCATACTGGACAAGACGGGAACCATCACCAGGGGGAAACCGGCCCTGACCGACGTGGTGATCCCGCCAAATCCGGGTGTGGCCGAGGAAGAGGTCTTGAAGTTTGCTGCCTCCGTTGAAAAGGGGTCTGAGCATCCGCTGGGCGAGGCTATTGTGGACGGTGCCAAAACGAAGGGTATCGACATTCCGAATGTTGTGGGATTCGAGGCCATACCGGGTCACGGAGTAGAAGGCAGCGTGGACGGTCATCGGGTGCTGCTGGGCAATTTGAAACTGATGCGCGACCGTGAGATCGAGGCCGACGAACTGGAGGAGGTTGCGCGGCGCCTGGCCGACGAAGGCAAGACCCCTATGTACGTGGCCGTTGACGGGCATCCGGCCGGTGTGATCGCAGTGGCGGACACGGTCAAGGACGATTCCAAAGAGGCCATCGTCGATCTGAAACAGCTTGGTCTTGAAGTCGTGATGATTACGGGAGACAACAAGCGCACCGCCGACGCCATCGCCAACCAGGTGGGTGTCGACCGGGTTCTGGCGGAGGTCCTTCCGGAGGACAAGGCACACAACGTCCATCTTCTCCAGGCCGAAGGGAAGAAGGTGGCCATGGTGGGCGACGGAATCAACGACGCTCCCGCCCTCGCTCAGGCCGATGTGGGCATGGCCATAGGGACAGGGGCGGACGTGGCCATTGAGGCCTCCGATATCACCCTGATAAGAGGAAGCCTCACAGGGGTGTCCATGGCCATAGAGATTTCAAGGGCCACCATGCGCAACATCAAGCAGAATCTGATAGGGGCGTTTCTCTACAACACTCTTGGAGTTCCCGTTGCGGCAGGAGCTCTCTACCCGTTCTTCGGGATTCTGCTCTCGCCGATCATCGCCGGGGCCGCCATGGCATTTAGTTCGGTGACTGTCGTCACCAACGCCAACCGGCTGCGCACGTGGAAGCCAAAGACGGCATCGTGAAGAGGGGGGAGCTGAGGAGGCCGATGTGACTCTTTCACAGATTATCGTCACTTTAGCGGGGCTCGTTCTGGTACCTTTAATCGCCTGGTATTTCTGGTTTTCCGAGAAAAAGGGGGTGAGGGCGACCGTGAAAGGGGCGGTACAGGAAGCCCTCGTTCTGGTCAAAGGGGGATACAATCCCGATGTTCTCGTCGTTGAACGCGGGAAACCTGTTCGTCTAACCTTCAACCGGCAGGAGACCGCCTCGTGCTCCGAAATGGTCCTGTTCCCAGATTTCAACAAGAGTGCGAAACTGCCTCCGGGGGAACCTGTGGCCATTGAGTTTCTCCCGGATCAACCCGGCGAATACGATTTCACCTGTCAGATGGGGATGCTGCGCGGGAAACTCATTGTCGAGTGACGACTCGGGTACAGTATTCGGCGATGAAAACCTACGACGCCATTATTGTTGGACTGGGCCCGGCGGGATCTTCGGCGGCCTATCAGCTGGCGCTCAGGGGCTATTGCGTCCTCGGGCTTGAGAAGGCCAAGATGCCCCGCGACAAACCGTGCGGAGGATGCCTGTCGGCGAAAATCCGGACCATCCTCGACGAGGATCTGGAGAGCCTCGCGGAAGAGGTGATCACGGAAGTAATCCTGACGTTCCACGGGGAGGGGGAAATAAGAGTAAGTTCCCGGGATCCTGTAGCCTACATGATAAGCCGAGCCACATTCGATCACCATTTGGCGAAAAAGGCCGGGGCTGCCGGAGCGGAAATTCACGATGGCGAGGCCGTCAGGGACATTGATGCCTACGGTGACGGCTATGTCGTTCACACTGACCAGGGAACGTATCGCGGGTGCTTCCTCGTGGGCGCTGACGGGGTGAATGGACTTGTAGGACGTACCCTGGGATACGGTCCTAGGCTAAACATTGCCGTCGCCATAGAAGGAGAGGCCACGGTAGAGAGGCGGGCATTTGAAACACTTCGGGGTACCGTCCGTCTTGATCTCGGCGTGATTCCTTACGGCTACGGCTGGATTTTCCCCAAGAAGGACCATTGGTCTCTTGGCGTCGGGTCAGGGAAGGAACTGAGCGAGCACCCAGAACGATACTACTCCGTTTTTCTCGATGAGCAGAGAGTGGACAGGGCCATTGTCGAGGAAAAGCGACGAGGTTACCGTATCCCTCTATTCGCCGGCCGAAAATCGAAGGTCACCTCCGGTCGCTCACTCCTCATCGGGGATGCGGCAGCGTTGGTTGACCCTTTTTTGGGTGAGGGGATTTATTATGCCATTCGCAGTGGACAGATGGCGGCGGAAGCCATTGACAGATCGATCACGGATAGTGGGCAGACCGTGAGCGGATATCAGGAACGCATCGCCGAAGAAATCTATCCCGAGTTCGAAGCGGCCCTCAAGGTGGCCGAACTCGGCTACCATTTTACCCGGTTAGGCTTTGCTTTCTTCATGTCCCAACCGACAGCGGGCGAATCCTATCTCGAGGTGCTGCGGGGCAGCATGTCGTATCGCGATTACTGGCGGGATCTCAAGCAGGGTATCAGGCTTGGTATCCTGGAATTTCTACATCTGCTCCGGACACCCGCCGGTCAGGCACAGGCGGTCTACGACCGGGAAGCCCGGCAGTACGACGCGGCGTCCTTCCTGTGGCGACAGACGCTTGCCCGAACGGCATGGCAGCACTTTGAGGAAATCCTCGGATCGAGTCTGAAAGAGGGGGGTGTGGTCCTGGATGCCGGAACCGGCACCGGGGACGCCATTGTCGCCCTTCTGCGGGCCGGTCAACCGGCGAAAGTGGTGGGGGCGGATATCTCAATGGGAATGCTGCGAATGGCACGCGAAAAGTTCCGAAATTCCGTTGTGGAGTTTCAGAGGGCCGACATCACCCAACTCCCTTACGCCGATCGATCTTTCGACGCCGTCATAAGTACCTGGGCAATCGAATCGGTAGGGGATCCCAAGAGGGCGGTTCAGGAATTCCTGCGTGTCATCAAGGACGACGGCTACGTCATCTATGCCTTTGCCAACATGCCGTCGTCAGGAGTTGGGCGCCTATACTCCTTCCTGCTGGAGAAGGTTTTCACAGGCAAACTGGACTGGCGGTTTCTGTCGCGTCAGGAACGTCCTTATCACGATTGCGACCGATCAAGCCTGGCAACGTTTGCCAACGGCCTGACGGCGGTGGTGGTGCTGAGAAAGTGCTGCACTGTGGAAGACGAACTCGCTCCCTGCCGGCTTCCCGACGGGTGGCAGCTTTCGGATGATGGTGAATAGATCACCCCAAACCGACCGGCTTCTTGCCCGATCCGTCCTCTGGATTGACTTTTCGCCCCGGAACGCGTGGCATTTGACCGTCCGTGCCACCGCCGCGTTCTCTTCAGACATAACAACACAGAGGAAACAGATAGAGGACCGGGTGGCAGGGAGCTGGTTCTGGCCGCCCGTTTCCGTCCTGTTTGGCTCGGCGTCACGTCTTCTAACCGGTTGGCTTTTCCCTGGGCCACGTTGAATCGGTTCTCTCCCGTCCAAAAACAGATTGAATATCCCTGGTCCCGACGGTAAATTCGATTTCACGTCACGTTCATGACTACTTGCCTGTAGCCAATGCAGTCCACCGATATCCGACAGTCCTTCATCGATTTCTTCCGGGCCCGGGACCACTCGGTGGTTCGTGGTGCCTCCCTGGTTCCCAGGGATGACCCCACGTTGCTCTTCACCAACGCTGGAATGAATCAGTTTAAGAGTATTTTTCTGGGGAAAGAGACACCCAGATATCCCCGGGTGGTGAATTTCCAGAAGTGTATCCGGGTGAGCGGAAAACACAATGACCTTGAGGAAGTGGGTCTTGACGACTACCATCACACCTTTTTCGAAATGCTGGGGAACTGGTCTTTCGGAGACTATTACAAAGAAGAAGCCATCCGGTGGGCCTGGGAGCTCTTGACCGATGTGTGGGGTCTTTCAAAAGAGCGCCTGTGGGCCACCGTGTTCACCGACGATGACAGAGCCGAGGAGCTCTGGAAAGAGGTCACCGATATTGATCCCAGCCGGATCCTGAGGTTTGGCAAAGAAGAAAACTTCTGGGAGATGGGAGAGGTGGGCCCCTGCGGTCCTTCCTCGGAGATTCACTACTATGTGGGTCAGGATCTCTCGGAGCAGTCGCCGGAAGGGATCAACGCATCGGACGAGTACTGGGAATTGTGGAATCTCGTATTCATTCAATACAACCGGTCCGAGGATGGAGAATTGGAAGACCTTCCCCGGAAGCACGTGGACACGGGTGCCGGTCTCGAACGGCTGGCGGCTGTTCTTCAGAAGAAAAAAAGCGACTACGAGACCGATCTCTTTGCGCCCATCATCCGGGGCCTGGAGTCCATTGCCCGGAGCCGGTTTCACGAAAACCCGGTGGCCCATCGGGCCATAGCCGATCATGTGCGGATGCTGGCGTTTGCCATTGCCGACGGCGTTATGCCGTCCAACGAAGGACGCGGATACGTTCTTCGCCGCATCCTGAGGCGGGCGGCCAGATTCGGCCATCAGATGGGATGCCACGATCCTTTTCTCTACCGGTTGGTGAAATCGGTTTCGGCCGGAATGGGGAGCACGTACCCGGAACTTGTTGAGCGCCAAGGGCATATTGAAACGGTTATCGAGGCCGAGGAGATCAGTTTCAACGCCACTCTGGACAGAGGGATAGACAACTTTGAGAAGATCGTTTCCGCCCTGCCGGGAGGCGTCGTTCCGGGAATTGCGGCGTTTCGCCTTTACGATACGTACGGCTTCCCGGTGGATCTGACGGAACAGATGGCCCAGGAACGGGGTCTTTCCGTCGACAGGGAAGGATTCGAAAAGGCCATGCAGGAGCACCGTGAAAGGAACCGGTCACTGGCCAGGTTCAAATTAGACCCGTCCCGCGGGAAGTGGGTCGATCTGACCGACGGAGACGATTCGGAATTCGTGGGGTACACCGACATGGAGGTAGAATCGGTCGTCCGCCGTTATCAGGTATCGGGGAAAAAGGTGCTGGTCGTTCTGGACAGGACCCCGTTTTACGGTGAGCAGGGAGGCCAGGTAGGGGACACGGGCGTCCTGGAGGGGAAAGACTTCGAGATCCGGGTTACCGATACCGTAAAGGACGGCTCTCATCACATTCACGTGGGGGAATTTGCCCGGGGACGGAGCGTTTCGGACAGCCGTGTCACGGCCCGGGTGGACGCAGACAGACGGCAGAGAATCCGTTTGAATCACACCGCCACTCACCTTCTCCATAAGGCCCTCAAGCTGGTGCTGGGAGAGCATGTTCAGCAGGCCGGCTCGTTGGTGGGACCCGACTATCTGAGATTCGATCTGACCCACTATCAGAGAATCACTCCGGATGAAATCCGCGAGATTGAACGCATTGTTAACGATCAAATCCAGAACAATATTCCCCTGGACGTAACGGTAAAGGAGTTTGACCAGGCCCGGAAAGAGGGGGCCGTTGCCATCTTCGAAGAGAAGTATGGAGACCGGGTGAGGGTCATAACCATCAGTGATTTCTCCAAGGAATTGTGTGGGGGGACCCATGTCGATCGGACCGGCGACATAGGCCTTTTCAAGATCATTGATGAATCGGGCCTGGCGGCAGGCGTTCGCCGAATAGTGGCCGTCACCGGACCCGGAGCGGTGAGGTTCGTGGGAGATGAGTTTGATGCTCTCTCTCGTCTCCAGGAAATCCTGAATTGTTCCCGGGAAGAGGTAATCGAAAGGGTAACGGGGCTGATGGGCGAAAAGAAACGTCTTGAGAAGGAGCTGAAGAAGCAAAAGTCCCGGGACGGAGCCGCCCAGCTGGGCAGGATTGTCAGAGAAAGCGAGACCGTTGGAAAGAGCCAGATGGTGGTAACCCGGGTGAAGGCGGACGATCTGGATCACCTGAAAAGCATGGGAGATCAGCTGGCGCAGTGGCTGGAGACCGGCATAGGCGTTCTTCTGAGTCAGATTGATTCGAAGCCCAGCCTGGTATGCGTGGTGACGCCCGATCTTGTGGAGGAGGGGATCCGGGCGGACAGGCTGGCCCAATCTTTCGGACAGAAATTTGGAGGAGGGGGCGGCGGGAAGGCCCATCTCGCTACCGCCGGCGGGAAGGAGGCAAAGAATATGGGAGCGGTCATGAGGGAAATCCGGAAGGAGATTTCGGCCCTCCTGGAAAAAACTCAAGGGGAGTCCCCCGGAAAATGATGGACCGTACCGAGATTCGCCCGGGATTGATTTTCCAGCTCAGCCGCACCGGAAAAGTAGGATCTGTCCCTCCCGACTGCGACGTTCCGGAAACCTCACCGGAAGAGGTCCTGGGCCGTGAAAATCTCCGGCGGAACGAAGCCCCTCTTCCCGAAGTATCGGAACCGGAGGTCGTCCGCCATTTTACGAACCTCTCCTCCCGGAACCATCACGTGGATAAGGATGTCTATCCCCTCGGTTCCTGTACCATGAAGTACAATCCCAAGGTCAACGACGCCATGGCCCACCTCCCCGGATTTCAATATCTTCATCCCCTCCAACCGGAAGAGACGGTTCAGGGAGCCCTGGCTGTCATGGACGGCCTCGAACAGCAACTCAAAGCTGTCACCGGGATGCACCGGTTTACCCTTCAGCCGAGTGCCGGGTCTCAGGGGGAACTGGTGGGTGTCCTGATCATGCACAAGTACCACACCGTCAAGGGTCACAGGAAGACGACCATCATTATCCCAGACACCGCCCACGGTACCAACCCTGCCAGCGTGGTCATGGGGGGTTACCGGGTCGTCCAGGTAAAATCGGACCCCCGGGGCCGGGTGGACCTGAAGGACCTCAAGGCCCATATGACCGATGAAGTCGCGGGCATGATGTTGACACAGCCAAACACCCTGGGTCTGTTTGAATCCCAGATACGAGAGATTACGGATCTCGTCCACAGTGTTGACGGTATCATGTATATGGACGGTGCGAATCTCAACGCCTTGCTGGGGATTGTACGTCCGGTGGACATGGGTTTTGATATCGTCCACATCAATCTGCACAAGACCTTCTCGACACCTCACGGCGGGGGAGGGCCGGGGGCCGGACCCATCGGGGTAGTTAAGAAACTCGAGGAATTCCTGCCGGTGCCCCTGGTGGAGTTTGACGGCCAACAATACCGTTTCAGCACCCACCGCTCCAACTCCGTGGGAAGAATCCATACCTTCCACGGGAATTTCGGAATTCTGGTTCGGGCGTACACCTACATCGCTCTTCTGGGAAAAGAGGGTCTTGGCACCGTTTCCAGGCAGGCCATTCTGAACGCAAACTATCTGAAAGAGCGGATCTCCAAGGCCTACGACATGTTTCAGGATGAACCGTGCATGCACGAGTTCGTGGCCACGGGATTGCGGCAGAAAAAGCGGGGCGTCAGAATGATGGACATTGCCAAGCGGCTCCTCGATTTTGGGTTTCACGCCCCCACCGTCTACTTTCCCATCAGCGTTCCGGAAGCGATGATGGTGGAACCCACCGAGTCCGAGACGGTGGACAGTCTTGACCGCTTTGCCGGCGCCCTTCTCGACATCGATGAGGAATCACAAACGGATCCCGACCGTCTCCGGCAGGCACCGTACACAACCCCCGTGAGACGCCTGGACGAGGCCACCGCCAACCGGGTTCTCAATCTCAGATGGACTCCTGAATGACGATTCCCGCCGTCCCGCTATGCGGTTCTTGATTATCGCAAATCCAAGTGGAGGGAAAGGAAGGATCTCCCGGATGCTTCCCCGGGTCGATTTTCTTCTGCGCCGTCACGGTGCCGACTTCCGCCTTCGTCAGACCGATGGTCCCCGTCATGCAACGGCCATCGCCAGGGAAGAGCGGGACCATTTCGACGCGGTTGTGGTCCTGGGAGGTGACGGCACCATAAACGAAACGGTTAACGGCCTGGTGGGATCCAAGACCCCGCTTGGTGTCATTCCGCTCGGAACGGCCAACGACTTCGCCCGGAGCTGCGGAATTCCCCTGTCCCTGGAAGAATCGATCGTCACTCTCCTGAAAGGAAAACCCAAAAGGATTGATCTGGGGATAGTGAACGGCCGCCATTTTGACAACGCCGTGGGAGTGGGGTTTGACGCCCGGACGAGCGAAGCGACCCGTTCCATCCGGTGGTTGAAGGGATCCCTTCTTTATGTCTGGGCAACCCTGAAAACGCTGAAGGACTATGCCGCCATCCCCATGAGAATTGAACTGGACGACCGGGTTATTGAAGAGGAAACCTATCTGGTCTGCGTGGGAAACGGTTCCTCCGTCGGGGGCGGTCTGCAATTGACCCCCGGAGCATCCATGGACGATGGTCTGTTTCACGTCTGTCATGTCCGGGATATCTCCCCTTTCAAGGTCGTGGGGAACTTCATCAAGCTCACAAACGGCACGATTGAGGAGGTGGATGAAGTCACCATCCACCGGTCACGGAGAGTGAAAATCTCCAGCGAGGTTTCCCTTCCCCTCCACATGGACGGGGAACTGCCCGAACACGAAATTAGCGAGGTTGAGGTGGAGCTGATTCCCAAAGCCCTTTTTGTCATCGGTAACTGGACGGTTGACGGTAAAGAGTAGGCATCGCACCGGTTTGACAATGTTCACGGTGGCGGTGATGATCTCCGTCACCGCCGGTCAGGAACCGGATTCGTCGGCCGTGGAAAAATCACCCACCCGGGCCGTCCTGTATTCCATATTTCTTCCGGGAGCCGGACAGGTCTATAATGGGAAATATGTCAAGGCTGTCGTCATTCTTGCCGCCCAGGCGTATATGGCCTACCAGTTCAACCGGAACCTGAAAATCTATAAGCGGTGGGATCCTGAGAAGTATGATCTTCCGAGGCACCGGTATCTTGAAAAGCGAAACAAATTTGCCTGGTGGACGGCGTTCATATACATCTACAATATCCTCGATGCCCTGGTGGACAGTCACCTCTCCGCTTTCCAGGAGGACGAATTTGAAGGGGTGGAGCCTTCTTCCGGGGGTGATGTCCCCTTTCGCACCGGACCGGTGAAAAGGACGCATGCCTGAACAGAGGGAACACTGGGCCTCCCGCATGGGCTTCATACTGGCCGCAGCCGGATCGGCGATTGGCCTGGGCAACGTCTGGAAGTTTCCCTATATCGCCGGAGAAAACGGTGGTGCCGCGTTCGTATTTGTCTATCTCATTTGCATCGCCGTTATCGGTCTGCCCGTTCTCATCGCCGAAGTCCTGATCGGACGAACCACGGAGCGAAACCCGGTGGGGGCATTCAAGAAGCTGAGCGGATCTCCCTTCTGGACGGGAGTGGGGGGCATGGGGGTTGTCGCCGGATTCGTAATCCTTTCCTTCTACAGCGTGGTGGCGGGATGGTCCCTCGGGTACGTCGTCGAATCCATCCGGGGGATCTTTTTTGATTTTACATCCTCGGGGGCCGCAGGTGAACACTTTGTCAGACTGACCTCCAGTATTCCGTGGATTGTCGGTTTTCACAGCCTCTTTTTCCTGGTAACCATGGCGGTTGTTTACGCCGGTGTTCAGAAGGGCATTGAGCGCGGTAGCAAGATCATGATGCCCATTCTGTTCGTCATCCTCATTATTCTGGTGGTGAGAGGGTTGACCCTTCCCGGTTCGGAAAAAGGACTGGCTTTCCTTTGGAAGCCGGACTGGAGCAAGATTTCGGGTCAGGCCGTACTGATTGCTCTCGGTCACGCCTTTTTTACGCTGAGCCTTGGGATGGGCGCCATGATGACCTACGGCAGCTATATGTCGCGACGGGACTCCATTCCCGGTGCCGCGTTGCAGATCGTTCTGCTCGATACGGTGATTGCCCTTCTGGCCGGTCTGGCAATTTTCACCGCCGTTTTTGCCACCGAACAGGACCCGGCGGCTGGACCCGGTTTGATATTCCAGACGCTCCCCTTCGTTTTCGGCCGGATGCCCGGCGGATACCTTTTCGGCATTATGTTTTTTGTTCTCCTGACTATCGCCGCCCTCACGTCGGCGATCTCCCTTCTCGAAGTTGTGGTGGCATTCTTCGTGGATGAACTGAAGTGGCAGCGTCATCGGTCCGTCCTGGTTCTGGGGACGTTTACGTTTCTCCTGGGCATACCAAGCGCCCTCTCCTTCAACGTTATGGCAAAAGCGACCCTGTTTGGACGGACCTTCTTCGATCTGGCAGATTTCCTGGCCTCCAATATTCTTCTGCCCCTGGGCGGCCTCTTCATTTCCATTTTTGTCGCCTGGGTGTGGGGACTCGACCGCAGTATTGAAAAGCTCAGGGAGGGGGCGGAAGCCCTGTTCGAACGGTTCCGGTGGCGGGTGGACGTCTGGAAGGTCTTCCTCAAGTATTTGTCGCCCATTCTGATATTCCTTGTCCTGCTAAACTCGACCGGCCTGCTAACCCGTATCGTCGCCTGGCTCGTGCCGTGAATTCATGAAGATCTTGATGGAGCCCTTATTGGACGGCTATGCTTATCGCCCGAATCATTAAGTCCGGATCCCCCCTTTATGGAAGAATACGCGAAACGGCCCGTTTTCTGGACCCCCTTTTTGTGGTTCGACCCACGTTGATCTTTCCCCTCTGGATTACGGTGGCGGCGGGCCTGGGCGCCGCCAGATCCCTGGCCATCCCCGAGCTTTACTGGGTGACAGGGGTGAACTGGGAAACCGTCCTTCTCTTCACCGGTCTTACCCTGATGGGGGCGGGTGCCCTCGTTCAATTTCAGATCAGAAACCGGTTGGCGGATGAATCGAACGGCACCGTCACGGCCCTGGTGAACTGGGGCATCAATCCCCTTCAGATGAAGGGATGGGTATCACCGCTCATGACGGGAGGTCTGATCGTTCTTGCCGGTGTATCCCTTTACGCCCTGACGAATGGAGGGGAATGGGCCCCCCTGGTGTCGGCGCTCTGGACCCTCCTGGCGGTTCTTACCTGGATCGTCTTCCATGCCGGGAACCGGTACCGTTGGTTCGCCAGACCTGTGCTGGGCCTGGTCACCTACATCCTGACGGCATTGTCCCTTTTCATGGCGGGGTGGTCCTACGGATCCGGTCCATTTGCCGCGGGTCTGATACACGCCACCCCTTACGTGTTGCTTTTTGTGGCCGTTTCGATCCTTACCGCTGTTCCCGAACGTAAGGGCGACGAACCGGCCGGAAAGAAAACGTTTGCCCTCCGTTTCGGTGTCACGGCCACAACGGCCCTGGGAGCCGTTATGGTCACGGGAGCGGTCGTGACGGGATATCTTCTCGATGACCCCGTCATTAGCACGGGATCGGTTATTGTTCTCCCCTTCTTTCTGGTAGCCCTCGTATTCTCCCGGATGGATCATGTGGTCAGAGCTATCCGGTATCCCGTTTTGATCATGGCTATCTTTGTCTCCGTAAGGTATCCGTGGCTCTTCGCGGCCCTTGTAATCCTCTACTATTTATCCAAATTCTACTACTATTTCCGGTTCGATATTGATTACCCGACGTTTCACGCGGGCCAGGACTGATCTCGAGATCGGTCCACACCGAGAAGGGGAAAATGGAACAGGGTGAATTCTTGAAGCACCTGGGGCTTGACGTATTCGTGGCCTTCGATCTTGAAACCACGGGGCTGAATGGGGAGAGGGACAGGATAATCGAGTTCGGTGCTGTCCGCTTCCGGGGCGGAAGGGTGGAGGAGAGCCTCGCCACCCTGGCAAACCCGGGAATTCCCGTTCCGCCCTATATCACCGCCATCACAGGGATCACCGATGATATGGTGAGTGACGCGCCGCCCGAAGAGGAGGTGGCCGCAAAGGTCCTGAAATTTCTGGGTGGGGATCCCCTCGTGGCCCACAATGTCGAGTTCGACATCCAGTTCCTTCAACGCCTTCGATCCCTTCATGGGGGCAAGAGATCCAGAATTCCCAATCTTCTCTACGATACCCTTTCCCTTTCCCAGGCTTTCCTCTTTTTCCTGGCCAATCATCGCCTGGGGACGGTGGGGGAATATCTTGGTCATCGGCGGGGTGAAGGGCACCGGGCCCTGGACGACGCCACTCTGGCGGGGAAGATTTTCATCTCCCTGGTCAAAGAAGCGGGCAGTTACCCTCTCGCCGTGGTTCAGCGGCTGGTATCCCTTTTCGGAAACGCCCCCGTTCCCAACCGGCAGTTGTACAACAATCTGGCCCGCCTCATGATAAGGAAAAACCTCGGGGAGGCGGGACTTCTTCGCTCGGCCATTCAAAAACCTTCTCCTTCCAACATCTATTCCCACCGGGGAACTTCCCAGGTCGTTCCGGATTCGGCGGAAGCCGTGTTTGGAGACGGGGGGCTTCTTCACCGCCAGAAGCAGTTTGAAGTGAGGCCGGGTCAGATCCGGTACTCGGAATTCGTGTCGGAGATCCTCAGGAAGGGAGGAGTGGGCATTACGGAGGCAGGAACGGGGCTGGGAAAATCGATGGCCTATCTCTTCCCGGCTCTCCAATGGACCGCGAAAGAGGAGGCGGGTCCCACCGTGGTGGCGTGCTACACCCGCCATCTCCAGGATCAGCTCTTCATTCAGGAAGTACCGAAATTGGCCCGGGCCCTCGATGTTTCCTTTACGGCCACGGTGTTGAAAGGGAGGCAAAACTATCTGTGCAAAACACGTCTCGACTGGCTCGTGGAGGAGGCGGCAAGGGTGCTTTCCCCCTATGAGATCCAGTCTCTGGCACCCGTTGTCGTCTGGTTGCACTGGACCCGCACCGGTGACTTTGAAGAGTGTCCGGGGTTCTTGAACCGGAAGGTTTCGCGGGTCAGACGGCTGATCCAGAGCGATCCTGGATTCTGTTCGCGACAGATGTGCCGGACGTACCGGGGATGTTTTCTTGCCCCCATCCGGGAGGCGAGCATGAGAGCCCATCTGGTGGTGGGAAACCATTCGTTGCTGCTGTCGGAACTGTCCAATCCCGGAATCCTCCCGCCGTTTTCCCGGGTGATCATTGACGAGGCTCACAACTTTGTGGGGGTTGCCTACGACCATTTCAAAGTGGTTCTGGACAGGGGAGGGATCCGGGACCGGCTGGCTCCCGCCGATCCCCGTTCCCGGCGATCACGAAGACTGAGGACTCAGATAGACCGGGTTGGAACCCTCAGACCCGAGGTGGCCCGCCGGTTTGGCCGGGTGCAGACCGCTGTCGGGCAGGTCCTGGATGCCGGCGACCGGTTCTTTCGCCGCCTGGCGGAGAACCGTTATCCACACTATAACCCCGCCGCGGGCTACGCGGAGAGAAAGCGTTACCGGGACTTTCAAAATCATTTCCAGAGCGTGTCCGGTCCCCTTGACTCGCTGGTGGACGCGGTGGGGAACCTCTCGGGCCATCTCGGGGGACTGAACCGGGCGTTGAAGGAACTTCCAGAATCTTCGGTGGAGGCGGGAACCCTTGTGACCGTCGAACATCTTGACGATTCGGTCCGGGAAATCCTGGCCCATATTCGTGACGTTGCCCTGGAGGAGAAACCTGACTGGGTGTACTGGGAAGAGGGACAGTTCTTGAACGGGGAACTGACCGTGTCGTTGAACGGTGTTCCCGTGGACATCGGAGAGAAGCTGGCCGAAATCGTATTCAAACCTGTGGAGTCGGTGGTAGCCACCTCGGCCACCCTGAGAGTGGGAGAGAGTTTCGACTACGTCAAGTCCCGTCTCGGATTGAAAGATTTCGATCAAAGACCTGTTCATGTGGCGGCATTTCCCAGTCCGTTTCACTACGAGGATCAGTGCCGGTACTTCCAGTGGGCGGGAAAAACCCCTCCCGATTCTCCCGGTTTTCCCGATCTACTGGCCGATGTCGTTGTCCGCATAGCATCCGCATGGGGGAAGCGAACTCTGGTCCTTTTTACTTCGAGAGAGGCTCTGGGGGAGTGCTACCGGGTGCTCCGGTCCCGGGGCGAGAGAGAACGGATGCCCCTGTTTGCGCAACACGCCGGTTCGTCCCGGGGATCTCTACTTCAGGGGTTCAAATCGGCTCCCGGGGGGGTTCTCCTCGGAACCAGCTCCTTCTGGGAAGGGGTCGACTTGCCCATGGAGCTCCTGGGGGTCCTGGTGGTGACCAAATTGCCGTTTGACGTGCCCGACGATCCCGTCATTCAGGCCTACAATGAAAGGATTGACCGGGAGGGAGGAAATTCCTTTCTCCACCATACGGTGCCCGAGGCCGCAATTCGTCTCCGGCAGGGGTTCGGCCGGCTCATCCGGAGCTCCCGGGATGAGGGAATCTTTATCAACATGGATAACCGCGTGGTGACCAAGCGGTATGGACGATACTTTCGGGAGGCCATACCGGTGACCATGATTCCCTTTACCTCTCCCGATCAGTTAGGAGGGGGTGAATAGAGCTTGTGCCGGAGGAAAGGGGAGTTCTAAATTCGGTTTAATCCCATGATAAGAATTCACGGACAACCGCTTCGCATAGAGGACTTCGAGACTCCTCTGACCCGTCCGGTGAAAGTTCAGATATCGGCGGCCGTGAGGAAAAGGGTGGCGGCAAGTCATTCCGTTCTCACCGAGAAGCTCAGGCGCGGGGAAACCGTTTACGGTGCGAGCACCGGTTTCGGTGCCTTCAGTCAGGAGGCGATTCCGGAAGAAAGCCGGAAGGAACTGCAGCTCAATCTCGTTCGCAGTCACGCCTCCGGAACGGGCAAACCGTTTGACTCCGGCGTTACCCGGACCGTCATGCTATTGAAACTTCATAACCTGTGTCTGGGTTACAGCGGGGTTCGATGGGAGGTGGTCCGTCAACTCAGGGACTTCCTCAATCACGACATTCTCCCGGTGATCCCGTCCCGGGGATCCGTGGGTGCCAGCGGGGACCTGGCTCCCCTGGCTCATATGGCCCTGGTGCTCCTGGGCGAAGGGGAAGCCATCTATCGGGGGGAGCGGCTGCCCGCTGGCGAGGCCATGAAACGGGCGGGCATCCCGACTATCGAGTTGGCGGCCAAGGAGG
>JBHIEY010000157.1:0-4379 GCA_046861835.1 Fidelibacterota bacterium
ACGACACCCTGGTTCTGGTCCTCAGAGCCATTGACATCGACGACTCCACCGTGACGCTCCGGGCGATTCCCGATTCGTCCCAGATTAAGGTGACGGTCACGGACAGTGTGGCCACGTTCATTCCCGAACCCCTCTGGTCCCGGCAGTCCAATATCCTGGTGGTCGTCAGCGATGAGGAATTCAGCGATTCCACCACATTCCTGCTGGATGTCATCCATGTACCAAGGCCCCATCTGTCCCTGGCCCTGGGACAGAATGTCAGCTTCAACCGCTACTATGAATTCATGATTACCGATACGGCGGAAAAGGCTCTCGATGTAACGTTGACGATCAATCCCCAGGCGGTGGCCGTACCGCTGGACACCGTAGGGCAATTTACGTGGGTGGGAAGCTACAAGTTTGATACCACCGGCGTGGTGGTGGAATACGTTATGCACGGTGCCGCCCGGGTGGGAGACACCACCGTCACGCGGTCGTCCAGTCTCACCCGGGCGCTGGCGAACAGGGAGTGGTCCGCCTCCAGCTCCGACGGTATTTTTCGTGTGGAGGGTAAGGTGGGCAGCGTGCCGTTCGATCGAACATTCATGATCGTCGACTCACTCCTGTTTGGCCCGAACCAGAAAGAGGGTGGCCGCTACCGGATGGGGCACCCGGTGGCCCGGTTCTCCCGGCCGGTGATGGTCACCATTCTCCCGGATTCCACCCATCCCGGAAGGGAACAGGCGATATATCAGAAAAGCGCCGACGGTATCTGGAGGGAACTGCCCACGGTGTTCCGAAACGGGAATCTCCTCACATGGACATCCAAAATGGGCTATTTCAAGCTGGGCAAGAAGACGCTGGTGATTCCGGAAGTCACCGCCCTGGGAATGAACTACCCCAATCCTTTCAATGCCCGGACCCGTATCCCCGTTGATGTGGGGTTCTTCGGGGGTCCGCGTCAGAGAATCTCCGTGACCGTGTACAATCTCCTGGGACAGGAGGTAACGATTCTCCAAAACGGTCCCATGGGTATCGGTCGTCATGAACTTGTCTGGGACGGACGCGACAAGACGGGGATTCCCGTAGCGTCCGGAGTATACGTGGTCAGGCTGGCGACGGAATCGGGCCTGTCACAGGCGAGAAAACTTATCCTGTTGCGGTAACATGAGGGATTTTCGAAAACCCGGTCGCTCCTTTCCGAAGTGGGTGGTGCTTCTGTTTCTCCCCGTGATTATCCTGAATTGCAGGAAACGTCTGGAGCCCACCGAAATGGACATGTCGGAACACGGGTGGACCCTTTATGCCCGGGGAGAGTACCGGGAGGCCAACCGGTGGTTTGAGGACGCTGTCTTTGAGGATTCCACCTACAAAGACGGATACAACGGACTGGGATGGACCTTCGGTAAACTGGGTCAGGTGGCCCAGAGTATCTCCAGTTTCCAGACGGGAAGAACCCTGGCGTTTCAGGATACCACCCGGGACGATTCCCTGCTGCTACTTTCCGTACCGTCCCACGACGTACCCAGGGAGACCACGGCGGGACTCGCCATGGCCTACCATGCCAACAACAGTCACGCGAACGCGGTAATCTACGGGAATTCCCTTCTCGCCCTCTCGGGAGACTCCAGCTACACTGTCGCCCAGGGGGATCCCAAATGGATATTCTCCCGGGACTCCGCCATAGATGCCCGGCATATCATCTGGACCCTGGCATCGTCCCACTTTGCCCTGGGGAATTTCGAGCAGAGCCTGGCCCACGTGCACCAGCTAATGTCGGAACCGGCTTCCTTCACTCCGGATATTACCACTGTTGAAGGGAGAAGAGAACTGGCCGAGAAAATCGAATTCCTGAGGGATAACTTGTAGGGCCGGGGGAGGGCCAGTATGCCTTCAGCAAGAGATGAACGATGGATGAAGGCGGCCCTGAGGGAAGCCGAAACAGGCTTCGATGAAGGAGAAATTCCGGTGGGAGCGGTGGTGATCCGGGGCAATCGTATCATTGGAAAAGGCCACAATCAAAAGGAGAGGCTCCGGGATCCCACCGCTCATGCGGAAATGCTGGCAATCACCGCTGCCGCCAGTTACCTGGGGGACTGGCGCCTGAAGGGGTGTGTCCTGTACGTTACCAAGGAACCGTGTGCCATGTGTGCCGGTGCCCTCGTCAATTCCCGGGTCGAAAGGGTTGTATTTGGATGCTATGACGAAAAGGAAGGATGCTGCGGCTCTCTATACCAGATTTGCGGCGACCCGAGGTTCCCGCACCGGACCGCCGTAAAAGGGGGAATCCTTGAGGAATCATGCCGGCAACTGCTGGTCGATTTCTTTCAGACAAAACGAACGGGTAGTTCGTAATGCGTAATGCGTATATTCTCATCCCTGGGAGAGGTGGCTGAGCGGTTGAAAGCGGCGGCCTCGAAAGCCGTTTCCCGATTTATCGGGACGGGGGTTCGAATCCCTCCCTCTCCGCTAATCTACGTTCGCGTGGCTCACCACGATGAGCAAGCTCATCTCCTTCCAAGAAGCTCACTGCGATGAGCAAGCTCATTGTTTTCTTTGATTGTGAATGGACGATGGGGACTGTCTACGTGATAAGATCGAAAGAGGGAAGGCGAATGTCACCCGCCGTGTAGGACAGACGCTTATCCGATTCCCGTCCTCCGTCCCACAGAGCAATCCGAACTGGTCTGATTTTCCTCCCCGCAAAAGGCGGGTAAATTCATAACGGTTGAAATAAACCGCTACCTCTTCAGGAGTGGTGGATTTGAACCACCGGGGAATTCCGGCGCCCCCGGCTTGCCTTGAGGGATCCTCGTCAATGTGACGGGAATCACCGGCACGGAGAGACTGGTATGAATTTGGCACTTATGGACCACAGGAGAAGAGACGCCGTGCAAGTTACGATCCTCCATCCGTCCGCCCGGCCGGGACAACTTACCCTCATTGCCGCCATTTGCGTGACCCTTTCCCTTCCGTTTACCCCTCTGGCCTTATCCGCCCAGCCTTCCTGGTTTCCCACCGGAGGCCCCGGTGGAGGCGTGGTGTCAAGCCTGGTACTGGACGGCAAGGAACAGATTTTTGCCAGCACGTTGGAAAGAGGGGTGTTTTTGTCCCGTAATCGGGGCAATTCCTGGGTGTCGGTGAGTGCCACGCTCCCCGTTCGCGAAATCCGGGCCATGGTGGTGCGGGATGAGGATCTGTATGTGGGAACAGGCACGGGACACGTTTTCAAGTCTGCCGACAGGGAAGAGGACTGGAGTCTCATCGCCCATTTCCCGTTCGAGATTCATGCCCTTGCTGTTGACAGCCGGGCGCGAATTTTCGCCGGCACGGGGGGCGGGGGCGTGTTCCGGATTGAAAATGACGACACGTGGGCGGAAACGGGGTTGAAAGAAGTGTCGGTCCAGTGTCTCGCTTCCGGTTCGGACGGTGAGATATATGCGGGAACCAACCTGGGGCTTTTCGTTACCGCGGACGGTGGTGACAGCTGGCAAAGCATTGAGCTGCCCGACATATACGTGTTTTCTCTGGCAGTCGACCGGAAAGGAACGTTGTTCGCCGGAACCTGGGCGGGGAGGGTCTATCGTTCCCGCCCCGGCGAGGGAGCATGGACCGTCATGAACGTGGGACCTGAGAACTCCGTCATCTGGAATCTCTCCATCGATGAAAAAGGGCGCGTTCTCGCCGCCGCCACAGGAGGGGGCGTCTTCCGATCGACCGATGACGGAATCCACTGGGAACCGATGAATAACGGTCTCACCGATCTTTCCGTGAGATCCCTCACCGTCAGCCCCGCCGGCGTTGTCTATGCGGGAACCGCCAGCGGTACCGTTTTCCGGACGTCTCCTCCCACTCCTTCCGTCTCCTCCCACAAGCCCGCTTCGGGTCTTTCCCAGTTCTTCGGTATTCGCTGACTTTCCGCCAGCGGACAATAGTCCCCGGGGCTTGAAAATCTCCCTTCCCGGGGGTATAATCAAGCCGTTCTTCCCATGGGCATCATACGTAGACTGCGTCTTAGAATCATCCCGGCCCTCTTCCTTATAGGGTCCGTTCTGCTGTCTCAGCCGGGGCCCCGGGCGGTCCTGGATACCGTTTATGCCGTCAGGGCGAACACTCTCCCGGCTGGGGATCAGGTAAAAGCATCGGGAGAAATCCTCATGGGGCAGCCCTATGGGTTTACCCGGATTGAGAGCGACACTTCCCAAACCTCATCCGTTCTTCAGGTTGCCGTTCACGGTTACGGGTCAAAGGGATACGAATGGGTGGTTCCCCTGGTGAAGCTCTCCCGGCGTTCCGCGTACACGTACTTTTCTCGGTACAACTGGGAGAACTGTCCCCCGGAGGCGGCCCGGGAGCTGGCCTCATCCCTGATCGGTTTGATCCACCGGACTGCGGGTGTG
>JBHIEY010000158.1:0-4373 GCA_046861835.1 Fidelibacterota bacterium
CGCAAGGCGAATTCGTGGGGAAAAGGGGACGTCCGTCGTGCTGACTATCCGCCGTTACGGTGAACCGGATCCCCTCGACTTTGAACTCATCCGCGATACCATTCGGGTGGAGGACATTTCCTTTGCCGGCATGATCGATAACGGGATCGGGTACGTCAGGTTGTCCCGCTTTTCCCGGAACTCTCCCGGTGAAGTACGAAAAGCTTTCCGGAGCTTAACCGAGCAGGGGATGGACAAGCTCATTCTGGATCTGCGAGGGAATCCCGGAGGTCTCCTGGAGGCGGCCATCCAGGTCCTGGACATGATCATCAAAGAAGGAGAGGAGATTCTCTCCACCCGTGGCAGAAGTGAGGAGGCCGAACGCACCTTTGTGAGCCAGACCGAGCCCATTGTCGATTCCGGGGTTTCCCTGGCCGTTCTCATTGATGGAGGGAGTGCCTCCGCCAGTGAAATCGTGGCGGGGGTCGTTCAGGATCTTGACAGGGGAGTGATTGTGGGAAGTCGATCCTTCGGGAAAGGCCTGGTGCAGTCGGTCTATCCCCTGGATCCCTCCCGGTCCCTGAAACTGACCACGGCCAAGTACTATCTCCCGTCCGGACGGTTGATCCAGAAACCGGGGTATCTGGAGCAAGAGATGGTCCTCGGGGGTGTGGAACTGGATACCGTGTTTGATACCCGGAATGGGCGGAAGGTTCTGGCCAACGGCGGCATCACGCCCGATATCGAGGTTTCTCCTGTAAAGATGGCGGCTCTTACCCGGGAGTGCTGGAGACGGGGGCTCTTTTTCAAGTTTGCCTCCATCGCGGTTCAGGAGGAGGAGATGACCCTTCCCGTTGTCGTTGACGAGGAGATGATGGCCAGGTTCAAAGAGTTTCTCGATTCCCGGGAGTTGGCCCTCAATGTGGGCGGGGAAAAGGAGTACCGGGCCTTGAAAACCAGGTTGGACAGCACGGCGGTAGAAAGCGCCGCTCTCCGTCATTCCCTGGGGGTGCTGGAGGACTATTTTGACGCCATGGAATCGGACCTGTTTGAGGAGGCCCGCCCCCAGCTCATGATCGGGCTCGAACGGGAATTCTCCTCTCTCATCGGGGGGATCGGGGCCAGGATTCAATCATCCTTTGACGATGATCCCGCCATCCTCCGGGCGAGGGAACTGTTGAGTGACCGGGTGAGTTACGACCACACCCTGAATCCGTCATAGTGGAGACGGGAGGGGACCGGTGTTGACTTTCCGACGGTGTACGTCTAAATTCGTCCCCCCCTTTTGTCCCGGGAACGGGGCCGTTTCATTGCGGGCGATTAGCTCAGATGGTTAGAGCGCTTGCTTGACATGCAAGAGGTCAGTGGTTCAAGTCCACTATCGCCCACGGAACAAGGACCGGTTCAGCTGAAGAATGAACAGAAAGATGACCCCTGTCTATGAAGGAGATTACCCTAACCGTTCGGGGGAAAAAACCCCGTGCCTATCCCGCAGGTACCCCTGCCTCTAAAGTCATCCAGGAGATAGATCCCAATCAGGCCCAGGACGCCGTGGCGGCGAAGGTCAACGGCGAACTGTGGGACTGGCACCGGGAGCTCGATTCCGATGCCGAACTGGAGGCGGTGGGTGCCCGGTCTCCCGACGGACACGATATCCTTCTTCACAGTGCGGCCCACCTAATGGCCCACGCAGTCAAGGAGCTGTATCCCGGAACCCGGATCACCATCGGTCCCACCATCGAGAACCGGTTCTACTACGATTTCGACTCCGACAGTGCGTTTACCGAGGAAGATCTCCCGAGAATTGAACAGAGGATGCAGGAAATAGCGAAACGGAATCTCCCCGTGGAGAGACGGGTGGTTTCCCGCGAGGAAGCCAGGAAACTGTTTGCCGGTCTGGGGGAAACGTACAAACTGGAATTGATAGACGAGATGGGGGACGACGAGGTTATTACGACCTATACCCAGGGAGACTTCGTCGACCTGTGCAGGGGACCCCATCTTCCCTCCACAGGCATGATCAGGCACTTCAAACTACTCACCATCGCCGGTGCTTACTGGAGGGGTGATGAAAACAACAAGATGCTCCAGAGAATCTACGGAACAGCCTTTCCCGATGAGGAGGAGCTGAAATCGTATCTCCACCTTCTGGAGGAGGCCTCCAAAAGGGATCACCGGAAGCTGGGAAAGGAGCTGGGCTTGTTCCTGTTTGATCCCCTGTCGCCGGGAAGCCCGTTTTTTCTGCCGAAAGGGACGGCGGTATACCTGGAACTGGTGAACTACATACGAACCCTGTACCGGGAATACGGTTACCGGGAGGTCATTTCCCCCCACGTTTACGATATCGAGCTGTGGAAGAAGTCGGGACACTGGAAATTGTTCAGGGACTATATCTACCGGATGAAGCTGGGCAAGCGCCAGTTTGCCCTGAAGCCCATGAACTGTCCGGCCCACACCCTCATCTATTCTTCCCAACTGAGGTCCTACCGGGACCTTCCCCTCCGGCTTGCCGATTTCGGCCGGCTGCACCGTTACGAACGGGCGGGGGTGGTGTCGGGACTTACGCGGGTGAGGAGCTTCAGCATTGACGATGCCCATATTTTCTGTACCCCGGACCAAATTGAAGGAGAAATGGAAGCCCTGTTTGACATGTTGCATCGGGTTTATCAGGTGTTCGGGTTTGATGAAGTGAAGGTGGTGTTGAGCACCCGTCCCGAAAAAGCTCTGGGTGACAGAAAACTGTGGGACAGGGCGGAGGCCATACTGCAGAGCACCCTGGAGAAGATGAGTCAGAATTTTTCGGTGGACGAAGGGGAGGGTGCCTTTTACGGACCCAAGATCGACTTCAACGTCAAGGATGCGCTGGGCCGGTATCACCAACTGGGAACGTTTCAGCTCGATTTCAATCTCCCGGAGCGGTTCGGGCTCGAGTATGTAGACCGGGACGGAGAGGCAAAACGGCCCGTCATGATTCACCGGGCCATTCTCGGTTCCCTGGAGAGGTTTTTTGGTGTTTATTTAGAACACTGTGGCGGAGATTTTCCGTTGTGGTTGGCCCGGGTTCAGGTTGCCGTTCTGTCGGTTTCCCAGAAGTCAGGCGATTATGCCCGGGAAGTTCAGGCGGCCTTGACTGATGCAGGTCTGAGGGTGCAGCTGGATGACAGGACGGACAAGATCGGGGCGAAAATCCGGCAGGCGGAACTTCAGAAGATCAATGTCATGCTCGTGGTGGGGGAACGGGAAGCCCGGGACAGGACCGTGTCGGTTCGACGGCGCTTTTCCGGGGACCGGGGAACCCGTCCCCTGGACGACGTTATCGTGGAGCTGACCACAGAAATCAAGGACAGGAGGAGGGTACCCCAATAGCAGCGGCAAAAGAGATCCGGGTCAATCAACAGATCCGGGCAAAGCGGGTGAGGCTCATTGGTGAGGACGGCAGTCAAATCGGTATCGTGGATCTGGAGCAGGCCCTTCAGGAGGCCCGGGAGGCGGGCCTCGATCTGGTGGAAGTGGCTCCCGACGGAACTCCTCCCGTGTGCCGGCTCATGGACTACGGGAAGCTGAAGTACGACAGGAAGAAAAAGGAGCAGGAGAGCAAGAAAAAACAGCATGTAATTCGACTAAAAGAGGTTAGATTTCGGCCTCGCATCAGCGACAACGATTTCGAGACGAAGATCCGGAGGGCCAAAAAGTTTCTTGAGGAAGGGTATAAGCTCAAGATCACCATCATGTTTCGAGGCAGGGAGATAGTCCGTCAGGATCTCGGAGAAGATTTGCTGACACGGATCAAAGAGGCTCTCGACGGCGTGGCCGAAGTGGAAAAGCGGAGCGACATGGAGCAACGGCGGTTTTCCGTCATCATGGCGCCCAGATAGGGGCGCGCGATTCGAACCGTGCGGTCCCCGGGAGGATCCGGATGCCGAAAATGAAAACGAGAAAAGGAGCGGCCAAGCGCTTTTCCCTTACGCGGGGAGGAAAGATTCGAAAGAACCGGTCCAACCGGTCTCATCTTCTCACCAAAAAATCCTCAGACCGCAAGCGGGGGCTTCGCAAGGGGGGAAAGGTCAGTCAGGCGGACAAGAAGCGGGTAAGAAAGATGCTGGGAGCATAGGGAGGACCTATGACGCGGGTAACCTCTGCCGTACAGAGAAAGAAAAGGCATAAGAAAGTCTTAAAAGAGGCGAAGGGGTACTACGGAGCC
Source organism: Fidelibacterota bacterium (assembly GCA_046861835.1). Classification (GTDB taxonomy): domain Bacteria; phylum Fidelibacterota; class Marinisomatia; order Marinisomatales; family S15-B10; genus JBHIAI01. The sequence goes on from JBHIEY010000158.1 coordinate 4,181, forward strand.
AGAAGCCGCGTCTACCGCTCGGCCAGGGAAGCGGTGGAGCGGGCTATGCTCTATAACTACCGGGACCGTCGCCAGAGACGCCGGTTCTTCAGGAAGTTATGGATTTCCCGCATCAACGCGGCGGCAAGACTGCACGGCACCACCTACTCCCGGCTCATTACCGGGTTGAAGGCCCGGGACATTCGGCTCAACA
>JBHIEY010000159.1:0-4357 GCA_046861835.1 Fidelibacterota bacterium
AAATAGGAAAAGGCCGACCCCGTGGCCAGAGGAGATTGGGGTACCCGCTCAAAGGCCCCATGCAAACAGGTCATAAGGATAAAAATAATGCACAAAATAATTTTCATGCATATCAATATAGGTGATCAATATTGAAATGGCAAGGAAAGGACGTCATGTGATTTCGCTTCACTTTTAGTGAAAAGTATGCGAAATTGACGATTGAGGTAAGGAACCTGGGCGTCCAGTCGGCACTTTTTCCGGGGACATGGAGCGAAGAATCCGTGTGTTAATGGCGAAGCCGGGCCTTGATGGTCACGACCGGGGCATCAAGGTGTTGGCCCGGGCGTTCCGGGATGCCGGGATGGAGGTGATCTATTTGGGTCTCCGGCAGACGCCCGAGATGATTGTTGCCGCTGCTGAGCAGGAGGACGTGGACGTCATTGCCCTCTCCATTTTATCGGGAGCCCATATGACCATTTTCCCCCGGGTTCTCTCGTTGATGAAACAGCGGGGAATGGATGACGTATTGCTCACGGGTGGCGGTATCGTTCCCCGGGAGGACATGGAAGCGCTGCAGGAGATGGGTGTGGGAAAACTTTTCGGACCGGGAACCCCTCTTCAGGAAAGTATCGATTATATCACCGACTGGGTAGCCCGCAACCGGGTGACATCGTGAGCCGGTCGCTGGAAAAGCTGAAGCGGTACCGGGAACAGGCCCTGAAAGGGGGAGACCGGCAGCGGATTGAGGCTCAGCACAAGAAGGGGAAGTTGACCGCCCGCGAGCGTCTGGATCTTCTTCTGGACAAGGGTTCGTTCCAGGAAATGGGGATGTTCGTCACCCATCAGTCTGTCGATTTCGGACTGGAGAAGAAGCGATTTCCCGGGGACGGGGTGGTGACGGGGACGGGGACTGTTGATGGGCGGCGGGTGTTCGTATTTGCGCAGGATTTTACGGTGCTGGGGGGCTCACTGTCCCGGTCGAACGCGCAGAAGATATGTCAGATAATGGATCATGCCGTTCGCGTGGGGGCACCCATCATAGGTTTAAACGATTCGGGAGGGGCCAGGATTCAGGAAGGGGTCTCTTCTCTGGGAGGCTATGCCGATATTTTCCTGAGAAATACGCTGGCCTCCGGGGTGGTACCCCAGTTGTCCCTCATTATGGGACCGTGCGCGGGAGGGGCCGTCTATTCTCCTGCCATCACCGATTTTACCCTCATGGTTAAGGGGACCAGCTATATGTTCGTCACCGGCCCCCATGTGGTCAAGACCGTCACCCATGAAGATGTAACCCATGAGGAGCTGGGCGGGGCCACCGCCCACGCCACCACCAGCGGCGTTGCCCACTTTGCCTGCGAGAACGAAATGGAGCTCATCCATACGGCGAAACGGCTCCTGTCGTATGTACCCCAGAATAACCTTGAAGACCCTCCACGTCTGGCGTGCAGCGATCCTGTGGACAGGGAGGATCGTGACCTCGATTCGGTGGTGCCGGAAAACCCCAACAAGCCGTATGACATGAAACGCGTGATCTCAGGCATTGTGGATGAGGGGGAGTTTCTGGAAGTCCAGCAGGACTTTGCCCGCAACCTGATTGTGGGATTCGCCCGGCTGAATGGTCGCAGCGTCGGGATTGTAGCCAATCAGCCGGCCCACCTGGCCGGTGTCCTCGACATCGACTCATCCACCAAGGGTGCCCGGTTCGTGAGATTCTGTGACGCCTTCAACGTTCCCCTCGTCGTTTTCGAGGATGTTCCGGGGTTTCTCCCCGGCACGGAACAGGAGTGGGGGGGCATCATCCGTCACGGTGCCAAGCTTTTGTACGCTTTTTGTGAAGCGACCGTTCCGCGGGTGACCGTTATCACCCGTAAGGCTTACGGAGGGGCCTATGATGTGATGAATTCAAAGCATATCCGCGGCGACGTGAGTTTCGCCTGGCCAACGGCGGAAATCGCCGTCATGGGCCCCCGGGGGGCTGTCGATATCATTTTCAAGAAAGAAATTGCCCGGGCTCCGGATCCGGAGGCGGAAGAGAAGAGGCTCATCCGGGAGTACCGTAAGAAATTTGCCACTCCCTACGTGGCTGCCGAGCGGGGGTATGTGGACGATGTAATCGAACCTCGCACGACCCGTTCCCGGCTTATCCGGACTCTGGAAATGCTCGATACGAAGGTGGATGCCAATCCCAAGAAGAAACACGGCAACATACCGTTGTGAGTTATGTGTTATGCGCTATGGGTTGTGGGTTAGACGTTAGACGTTGGACGTTAGGCGGTGGATCGGTTAGGAGTTGGGGTTAGGGGTTAGGAGCAATTACGCATTACGAACAAAGCAATCAGCGGTCAGCCATCAGCCGTCAGTCAGCAGCGTCCAGTGACCAGCGGCCAGAAGCCAGTTTTCAATAGTCAATCGTCAATATTCAATTCTCTGTGTTCTCTGTGGTTGAAAAAACATGCCTGATCTGAACAATTTAGAAGCTCTGGAACACTATTTCGCCGACCACTTCGACACGGTACTGTTTCCTGTCCTGGCGGAGCACTACCTGTTGCGGGGAGATTTCCGGCGGGCCCACAAGGTGTGCGAGATCGGCCTGGAACACCATCCGGGGTTCGTTCCCGGCCTGTTTGTTCATGCCAGGACCTATCTGGCGCAAGGGGAGTTGAAGCCCGCCGAAGCGGTCCTGAAGACCCTTACCGACCTGGATCCCGGACACTATCAGGGTCTTATCCTGTTGGCTGAGGTACAGACGGCCCTGGGGAGGGCCCGGGGGACCTTGGAGAAGACCTATACCCGCATCTTGGAGCTGGACAGGGCCAATGAGAAGGCCCGGTCGTGGTTGCGAAAGCCTCGCCGAAGGGAACGGCGAAAAGCTCCCCCGAGAAAGCCCAGGCGGCCCAAACCGTCTCCGCCCCCGCCGACCGCCGTCACGGAACCCAGGAGGACGCCTGAGGAGACTCTGGCAAGTCTGTCCATCAGTCCTCAAATCGCCACATTCACCCTCATGTCCATTCTGAAAAGTCAGGAACTGTATGAACAGGCCCTGGAGGTGCTGGACGTGATGGCGGAAAAGGAGGGAGCCGATCTGGGCCGGATTCGGGAGGAGAGAGCCGTCCTTGAAGAGCTTCTGAACCGGCAGAGGGAAAGCGAATAGATGGGCCGTGTCCAACGCCGGGTGGAGACCGTCAGGGAGCACCTGAGAAAGCTCTCTCTTGACGGCCTCATGGTGACCCACCTCCCCAACGTTCATTATCTGTCCGGGTTTACAGGGTCGTCGGGGACCTGCCTGATTCTTCCCGACAGGGCCTATTTTGTTTCCGACGGCCGATACCTGACGCAGTCGCGCCAGGAAGTCATTGGGATGGAGATTCTCATCGGCGCCGACTCCCATCTGGAGATCATGAAGAAAAAGGGGGTGCTCGGGAACGGTCGTTCCGTTGGATTCGAGGCTGACCATACCTCCGTCGCCCTGATGGAAAAAATGACCACCCTGTTTCCCTCATGTCGCTGGGAAGCCACATCCCGGCTGGTGGAGAAGATTGCGGCGGTGAAGGATGAGGAAGAGATCCGGTTGATCCGGAAGGCGGTGGAAATCACGGACGATGTTTTCGACCAGATTGTGCCGGAGTTGCGTCCGGGTGTTCAGGAGCGGGAAATTGCGGCGAAAATATCGTATATCACTCGCATGCTTGGGGCCGATGGCGACGCTTTCAGTCCCATTGTGTCCAGCGGGCCCAACTCGGCCCTGCCCCATGCGGTTCCCTCGGAAAGGGAACTGCAGGAGGGGGATTTTGTAGTTCTCGATTTCGGTGCCCGCTATGGGGGTTACCACGCCGACATGACCCGGACGGTGGTTATCGGTTCGGCCTCGGACCGCCACCGGGATATCTATGACGCTGTCCGGGAGGCTCAATCCCGGACCTGCAGGTCGCTCAGGGCCGGAATGAGCTGCAGGGAAGCGGATTCCGTGGCCCGCGACATCATCAGCCAAAGGGGATACGGAGAGCAGTTCGTACACAGTACGGGCCATGGTCTGGGTCTGGAGGTTCACACCCTGCCGAGATTGTCCCAGCTCAGTGATGATTCGCTGCACGAAAACTACGTGGTGACGGTGGAACCGGGGGTTTATATCCCCGATTGGGGTGGGGTACGAATTGAAGACGATGTGATCGTTAAGGCCTACGGCTGCGAGATTCTGAACCAATCCCCCCGGGACCTCCTGGTCCTTAGCTGATCTGAACGCCCCCGGGACTCCTCCTTTCTGATCGTCAGGTAAGAAAGAAACCGCATTCGTTGTCATTGCGATTACCATGACCATTACAACAAGGCCAGTCATTTGATTAGACGCCGAGGGCTGATAGCTGGAAGCTGACCGCAT
>JBHIEY010000160.1:0-4348 GCA_046861835.1 Fidelibacterota bacterium
AGGCAGTGGCGGCCAGTGCAGCGGCGGTGGTAAACAGATATCGTTTTTTCAGGCTTGAGGCCGCTCGACCCAGGAAAGCAAACGAGATATCCCTGGGCCTGGTCACCGCCGCCTTCCCCTTTCCCCGGATGCGGACATTCAGGCGGTCCCGTATCACGAGAAGTGCAGGGAGAAGGGCAAATGTGGACGCCGCCACACCCAGAAGTCCGAGACCGGTCACCAGCCCCATTTCACTGATGGCCCGGGAATCCCCGATCAACAGGGCGAAAAAGGCACAGGCAGTGGTCACCGCTCCTGTCATTACCCCTTTTCCCGATTTGAGGAGCCCCTCCCGCATGGCCTGGTCCAGAGGGAGTCCCTCCGCCCTCATTTCCGTGAAACTGGCAATGATGTGGATGGAAAAATCGATCCCCAGTCCCAAAAGGACTACCACGAACATGGCGGTCATGATGTTCAGAACGGGAACAAACAGGGAGGCGGCTCCGGCTGCCCAGACGAGCCCCACAACGAGGTTCACTCCGGCGAGAAGGGGCCCCACCCACATGCGGAAGGCCGTTATCAGCAGAATGACAATGGCAACAAGGGCCACGGTGGAGGTGACCCGGAGTCCCTCCATGCCGTAGACCATCTCGTCATGGCCCAGAGGAATGGTCCCCGTGAGTCCGGCCCGGACTTGGGGGAACCCCTTGAGAGTCTCGTCCACCACGGCCTGAACGGCATCCGTCCCACGGACCATCAAGTCGGTGTCCATCATGCTGAAATTGGGTATCACATTCATGATGAGGGCCTGCCGGTCGTAAGAAATGAAGTAGGGATCCCCGGTCAACAACTCAACAACGGTGCTTTCCACGGCCCGGGGAGGAATATCATCGCCCCTCAGATACCGCTCCCACAGGGTCAACCACCCCTCAATACCCTTCAGGAATGCGTAGGCCCTGTCCCCCTTTTCACGTGTACCGAGGGCTTCCTCACCCATGTACTCTCTTTCAAAACTGTCGTTGAGATGGGTGAGAAAGGGAATCAGGCTCGGATCTTCAAAGATGGTCCTAACATTTTCCAGGTCGGCGGGGCTCATGAGCATGAGACCGTGCTCCCTGAGAAAACCGGCCTCCCGCCTATAATCGACCCGCCGGACGAACACCCTCCTTTCCGGTCCCCCACCCGGTACGGAGAGGGGCGCCAGGAGCCTGGGGGCCAGCGTGTCGGCAAACGCCTTGATGTGTTTCTCTTCACCCTGGACGACAATCACAATGCTTGAAGCGGAAACAAATTCCTCCAGAATACGGTCGAACTCCTCGGTCCGCTTGTCCCGGGCAGGCAGCATATCGGACCACTTGGGAGAGACCTGAATCCTGCTGGCCAGTCCTCCGAAGGCTCCGGTCAATACCAGGACCGCCGCCAGAACGTGGGGCGTCTTAAAAACGGCCCAGTGGGCAAGTTTCACGAGCAGTCTATCCCGCATGGATACCCTCTCCCCCGACCCTTACCGTCCGGTTGCCCAAGAGGTTGAGTTTGAACTGCCGGACGGTTGCCGGTGGAATGATTTCCCCATCGGGTGTTTCGAAATAGAGGGCGTCAAAGGGACATTGAACAATGCAGGCACCGCACTGAACGCACAGGTCCGCCCGGGGCCTGGTGGCCTTGTGCCGGACGTGATCGACTTCGTAACAGTTCCGGGGACAGACCTGCTCACAGAATCCCGCTCCCCGGCATTTTTCTTCATCCAGAACTACTTCCAGCCACCTGTCCCTGTGCAGACCGCTCTTGAAAACGGGGGTGCTTCCCATAACATCCATGCTCAAAAGCCCGATGACGACAAGGGAGATGAAACCCCAGCGGGCCATGAATCCCCAGCTGAAGTCCCCCAATACCAGGGACCCCACTCCCAAGCCGGCCAGAACGACGACCCACAGGATGAGCTGAATTCCTCCCCGGCCGAAATCAAAAACAACGAAGCCAACCCGGGGGGTTCGGGGGTTCAACCACCGGCGGTAAAGAGGGAATGAAAGAAAAATGAAAAGGGAAAGACCCCAGGTGATCCCCAGAGTGGGGAGGATGCCTCCCGACCAGAACAGAGCCAGGAAAACGGTGAGTACGGCGGAGATGGGAAAGGCCCAGGCCACAGCCATTTCCAGGCGGCGAAGAGGGGGGAACGTGACCTGTCCCATCGGACCGGTCAATCCTGTCCTGGCCTTAAGAAAAGGGGGAATATCCCTGGCCTCCACCGGACCCCAGACCGGTTTCCAGCCCGTCTTACGGCGAATGATCTTACGTTCGATGCCGGTGGCCGCCAGCTGAGGAAGAATCACTTCCCTGTGATCCACCATCTTTTCAATTCCGCTGGTTTTCAGAACGGAGATGACGTCATGATGGGTGAACATGCCCCCCGTGGCCGCACACCAGACGTTGACTCCCCTGGAATTGGCTACCAGAAGATAGGCGTCCACTCCCTCAAGGGCCTTCCGGACCCGCTTAACGGTAAGGTGATAGTTTCCCGTAACGATCACCGGGGAATCCCTCCCGGGATCCCCGATTCTGATCACTCCCGTCCGGGTCCGCAGGGGCAACATCCGGATCAGGGTCTCCACCACGTTGATCAACACGTATCCCGGCCGGTTCATCCCCCGGGACTCCTCTCGCTCTCCGCAACCAGCTTCAGAAAACTCCCCGTCCCTGAGACCTCCAGGGAGGTGACCCGGAACCCGGCATCCTCCACCGTTTCAGGGAGGTTTTTTACCGGGTGAGTGACCGACTGGCTCACCAGATAGGTCAGAACGACAAGAGGTGTTCTCACCAGCGCTGTCAGCAAACGTTTTCCCACCGTGGGGGGTGTGACTTCATCGGCGATCATCAGCAGGCCCCCGGGCTTCAGGATCCTCTTGATCTCCTTTAGCGCGTAACGCCGTTCATCTCCACTGAGTTCGGAAAAACAGAGACCGCTGATGACCCCATCATAATGACGGGGCGGTTCCTCGCTCAGCTCGGCAACTCCCATCTCAACCAAATCCACCCGGTCTCCGAGATCCATCCCGGTGACCCGGTTCCGGGCAATTTCCAGCATTCCGCTGTTTGTATCTATCCCTTTTACCCTGGCTCCCCGCCGGGCCGCCAGTAGCGTCAGGGCTCCCGTTCCACACCCGATGTCGAGGACCCGGTCTCCAGGGTGGATACGGGAGATCAGATCTTCGTAGGCTTTGTCCAGCTTCCCCAGGGTAAGAAGTCGTATCCCCACGTCGTACCGGGAAGGGACGGACTCCAGGATCCGCATTAAGACGTACGTGCTCATGATAACCGCTCGACGTTAAACGTTCGATGTTCTACGCATTACCCTTTACCCATGACTTTCTCGAGTATCACGACCCCCATTCTCTCCATCTCCTCCATGAGGCGAACGGGTTCCACCAGATTTCCCATGGTCCACAAAGAGACCTCCACTTTTCTTGCTTCACTTCCCCTTATCCCCTCGGCTTCCAGTTTCATAACCACGCCGTAGGGGCCTGGAGACGGCCTTGAGGCTTCGGTGGACGAGTCCGCCCATGGGCCTGGATGCTCTTTCCCCATTTCTGGCCGCCAGTGTGATCTTTGACTCCGTTCGTTATAACATGAGCTCTGCGATCCTGGAACCGGTATTGCCCGTCGCCCCCAGGATCAGGATGCTGTTTGCAGAGATACCGGTCATGGTCAATAGTAGGCCCTTAGCCTCAGGCGGACGCCCCACTTCTGAATGCCAAACTCAGAGTTGTTGTCGCCCCCGGTTCCGCTGACCAACAGACTCACCACCGTGTCTTCGAGAAGACCGTATTCCAGCTGGGGACTGAGTACGGCGCTCTTATCGTTCAGGTTGGCAATGCCAATTACCCCCACGGTGAAAAGATCGGTGAGGGGATGATTCACGTACAGGAAAAGGTAATCCCGCATGAGGCTGTGGGTCTCGCCGCCAAAGTAGCTCAGGTAGTCGGTCAGCTGAAGACTCTCCCGCCTGGAAGTGGCGCTCCCATTATGATACAGCTCCATCAGTAAATAGGTGGAGAAATCGAACGTATGATCGACTCCCACGAGAGCTTCCAGGAACGTTCCTTCCCCCTTTGCCCTGTTCCACCCTCCTTCCGTCCAGATTCCCCAGTTGAGCCATTCTCCCACGGCCGCCCACCCTACCATGGTGCGATTTTGGGCCACGGATGACATGCGCAGCGTCACTGGATCGAGGGCTGTTTGGATCCACCGGAAGGAACCCGCGGTGGCGGTAAAATCGAATCGTCCCACCCCCACCTTGGTCCGGACGAGACGGGCCCACTGTCCCCAACTCCCCTGAGGCGCCACAATGACATCCAACAGGAAACGGCTGGCC
>JBHIEY010000161.1:0-4325 GCA_046861835.1 Fidelibacterota bacterium
ATTGGTGGTCCCCGTGATGGCGTCCGCCTCAATGCGGATCCTCCCGACACCGCCTCCTCCGCCGCCGCCGCCGCCCGTTTGGGTACCGACGACGTTTGTTGAATTACCACCCGTGGCCGTGACGAGATTGGTTCCCAGCGTAACGGAATTCGCCTGAATCTTGATGGAACCGCCCGCTCCTCCTCCGGACCCGCCAAAAGGAGTGGAGGTGTCGCCCGGCTTCTTCCCGTTCTTTCCGTTGGAACGGATGACGTCACTGACAGTAACGACATCGGCCGCGATATAAATGATTCCTCCCCCGTCGCCGCCGTTCTTTCCTACGCTGTTTGCTTCATCGGAACTGCCGCCTGCTCCTCCACCCGATCCATGGAACAGCTGTGACAATGCCGCGTCTCCGTAGAGGCCGCCTCCTCCTCCCCCGGCACCACCGCTATCCGTATCTCCCGCATCACTTCGACCGCCGCCTCCCGTCGTGGCACCGCTTCCGGCCGCGCCACCCGCGACCGTACCGTCCCCGGAGTCCCCACCGGCACTGCCGGCGTTCCCGCCGGCCCCTCCGGAAGTATTTCCGCCTGCCGAACCGCCTCCACCTGCGGCAACGTCCGTGGAACCGCCCGACCCGCCGTTCCCGGAACTGGCTGAACCATCCCCGGAAGCTCCGCCGCCGCCACCACCGCCGGCGTAGCCACCCCCGCCGCCGCCGCCACCGCCCTCAGTGTTACCGGTAGAACCATCGTATCCGCCGCCGCCACCGCCGCCGCGGGTTCCTGTCGAGGTATTCCCGTTGTTGGTTCCCGCACCCCCTCCTGATGTTCCGGCACCGCCGTTGGAGCCTCCCTTCCCTACCGTTCCATCATAAGACTCGCCGTTCGTTCCGCCATCCCCGGCAACACCGGCACCACCCTGGTATCCTCGCCCGTTCGCATCAATCTTCCCACCCGCCTGAACGTCGACGGTTCCCGTGGCGCGGAAAAGGATGATCCCACCACTGGTGCCGTCCCAGTTGTTGGACCGGAGGTTACCGCCGTTCTGTATGGTAACGTTCGTCCAGTGGGGAACGCGCTGCACCACCACCTTCTGACCCGCTAAGTCCAGGTTCGACGTAGTGGCGCCGTAAATATTCTGAATGGAAGTCTTGAAGGTGAGGGTATTCACCGAGACGGACTGAATATCCAAGAATTCATAGTTGCCCGCGTTTGAGTTGTTGGTGGCGTCCCCCTGAAGATTGATGAGAAGGATTTCATCCCCGGCGGCAAAGCCGGTGGCGTCGGCCACGGTGAGGGTGGTTCCCCCCGTGGCGCTGCCGAAAGAAGAAACGGTCGTGACGATGCCGTCGGCGTTGGTGGTGCGGTTCGACCCCAGAACATCGACGTTGATGTTCTTGGCCGTGGAAATGGTCACAGAACCGTCGGCACCGGTCCCCAGACCGCCCCGGGCGGCAAGCTGGCCCCATGCCATCAGGAGGGCCAGAACGAATATTCCTTTTCTATGCGCGGGCACTCGGCGGGAGCTCCTCAATGTCCCAGCACGAATTAGCTGCTATTTGAATCCTAACCTTTCCCGTTTCCGGGCCTGTCAGACCGTGCCGGAGTCCGGGAGAATACGGCCAGACCGGAATCCGGCACCACGAACGGGTTGCCAACCGCAAAAGGGGCCTGATCATGAAATCTCGTCATACCAGAAGAATATAACGATTTGCCAGCGGGCGTCGTGTGAGACGCCGCACAGGTGTGACGCAGAAGACATTCCGTGTGAACAGGATTCAGTATGGGTCTGGACTCAACTGTGGGCGATCCGGTGCCGCAACACATTTGCCTGATGGCTGGTGACCGGAGCTGTGTCCGGAATCATACGTTTTCCCCCTTACCGTGTTGAAAACTCGGCAGATGATCAAAATTATAAGATGTTAATCATTTCTCAATTGAGTCCAAAATATTTTTTGCGGCAGGGGATCCGGTCAAAACCGAAACGACATGATGAAAAGGGGAGATAAACTCATGGCGACATCATTTTTTTCATGATGGCGTCATAGTGATCGAGCGCATATCGGAGATCGGTTTCTTCCTTATCGATATCAAAGCAGAGTTCCGGGCAGGGGGTTTGATACCCTTCCACCTGGCAGTCCAGGACCTTTGAGAATACGGAAGTCAGCCTGTTGACGGACAGGAACCGGGGCATCCGGGTCCGGATCCCCAGGGGAGTGGCAATATACTTGACGTAGATCTCTCTCGCGGCGATTTCCACCCCTTCCGCTCCGCGCAGTTTCAACGCCGCCACTGTCACTCTAGGGAGGGTGAGGTACTCTTCCCACCGGCTTCCGGAAACGGCGAGTTTTCTCAGACTGAAAAATTTCCCCAAGAGGTCCCGGTTCCCGATTCTGTTGGGTCTGGCAAGTATCATATTGCCGAATTTCAGGGGTCCTTCCTTGTAGATGAGATACGGCCATCGAAATCCGGGAAACAGACTCTCAAAGGTTTTCCGGTTACAGAAAGGCATGACAAGGTCGGCATCGGGCGAACGGGAAATGAAGTCCTCCAGACCCCGGGAACTCAAGAAGGGGGTGTCACAGGCCAGAATGAGGACCCGTGTGTCCGCCCCGGCCGATCCGGGAATATGTTGGAAGGCCGTGAGTGCACTGCGGTAGATCCCCCCTTTTTCTTCGATTATTTTTCTGACCTGCCCGGAGGGAATGGTTTTGGCCAATTCGGATCTGTTTCCCACCACGTAGATGTCCCTCAAGCTGGGCGTTTGAGTGAGAACCTGGATCACCCCAATGCCCATGAGTCCGTGGGGCAACGGAACGAAGAATTTCGGTTTCCCCTGAATGAGATGCCGGGGACTATGGGGGGTTCCGGCCAGGACGATGGCATCTACCATGGACAGTTATACTCCAAACTTGAACGCGGAGACTCGCCTCAATTTAGCGAATCCCTGCGCAAATGGGGGCAGGGAAATGGACCCTTTCCGGTTGCCTTTGGTTGGTCGGGAACCTAATTTCACTGCCGCTCTTTTAGTAGGCCCCGTAGCTCAACTGGCAGAGCAGTGGACTCTTAATCCATTGGTTGGAGGTTCGACTCCTCCCGGGGTCACGGACGACCCTCAACGAGAAACCCCCGATTCAGGGGGTTTTTCTTATGTTCCAAGACAGGCAAGAACAGGCAAGAATAGGAAAAAAATCGGAAAAGATTCGGAAAAACCGATTGACCCAGGGGGAAGCGTTACGAATGAGTTTCCGGCACGGGCCGTCGTTTCTCCCGTTCCTCAGGGGTTACAGCCTGCCGGAACTGGCGGTCGAGCTGATCTTCGGTGATGGCCGCACCGATGTATTGCTCCCGGGCCCCTTCGGCCATGCGGGAGAGGAACTTCCGTCTGGCCCGCTTCTCAAACCAGGTGGGAGGAAAACATTTCCTGACGTATTTCTCGATGTGGCTTTTCACGGGATAGAGGGTGGCCGCGCTGGCCACGGCCCGTTTCAAGGAGAAGTTGTGCTCCACGATGAGGTAGACGGCTTTGGAGACCGCCCGGGTGAGGCGTTTGTCCTCAATACGGGGGAGCTTTTCGAGGCGGGCCTGAACGTTCCCTGTTGGGCGTCTCATCCGTTTCATATCCTCATGGAATTCATACCATTAAACGCCTGAACGGGTGTTCCGGTTTCGGGTTTCATTTGGGTGGCGCCATGACCGGGGTTGTTCGTAGAAGGGGACGACATAGAATGGACTGAGAGTGCCTTTGTGAAGAGGAAGGAGTGATAACGGAACTGCCTCTAATTGGGTTGCCTTTCGGTCGGTGTAGGAGTAATTTTTCGCAGCCTTTCCGGTTCCGTCGAGCCCGTAGCTCAGCTGGTAGAGCAGCGGCCTTTTAAGCCGTTGGTCGCAGGTTCGAGCCCTGCCGGGCTCACACAAGAATCCTCGTCGAGAACACCAGTTACCGACGGGGATTTGTTTACCGATCTACTAGGTATGTAACGAAGGAAGGTTACCAGATTTGGCCGTATCTGGCCGGATAAGTATCATTTTTCGGATACCGATTCCCGGATACGGAAACGCTCTCCTGCTGCACATCTTCGACTTTTACAGGCTTACTAGGTGTGTTCGAATTGATGGGCTCCGGCCGAGCACCAAATAGTAATGTTGCCTAGCAGCTTAATTGTGCCAGGCTTCTCAATAAAATCAATTAGTTAGTTCTGTCCGACCTCATTTTGCTACTACGGTAATCGCGCGGATCAAGACAGGCAGAATAAGTATCGCGGTCAATCTTGATCCAGTCCGTATGATTGATTCCTCGCCGGTTACTATAGGTTGGACTGACTGGAAAAGTGCGCGCTA
>JBHIEY010000162.1:0-4319 GCA_046861835.1 Fidelibacterota bacterium
GGCTATCTCGGGTACCAGATTAGGGCCCTTGCGGGGGATGACCAGCCCATCGAGCTGACTTCCCAGGCGTTCGAACGGGCCAATTATGGTTCCATCGTTTACGGGAAAACAGCCGTCTTTACTCGGTTTCTTCAACATTATCTCGGTGAGGAAACCATGAACCGCGTCATGACGGACTACTATGAAAACTGGAAGTTCAAGCATCCGTCTCCGGACGATTTCAAGTCTGCCTTTCTCAGAAATGTGGATGAGGACCTGAGCTGGTATTTTGACGACGTTATCACCGGCACCCGCGTGGTCGACTATGCCGTAGTTTCCCTGAAAAACGGTGAGGCAACCGTGGCCAACCGGGGGTCCCTGGTCAGTCCCGTGGAGCTGGCATTCTACGGTCCGAAAGGGGAGGAGCTTGAGCGGCGATGGATTCCAGGATTCATGGGGGAAAAGAGTGTACCCGTACCACGGAATACTCACAGGGTGGTCATCGATCCCGACAATTATATGCCGGACATCCGGCGCTCAAACAACAGCACTTCAAAACCCCTGAAGGTAAACTTTGTGTTTGATCAGCCTACGTTTCATAATCTCGAGGTCAATCTGATGCCCTGGATCGGGTGGAACATGTATAACGGCACCACGCCCGGCCTGGTGGCCTACAGCGGCTTCCTCCCCGGGTACCTCTGGGGCTTTAGTGTTTCGCCCCAGTGGGATTTTCAGCATAACAGACCGGCGGGGGCCGTGTCGGCAAGGAGGATCTTCACCCGGGCCCTGGGATTTCGATCCCTGACGCTGACCGGCGCCGCTGCCGATTACAGCGGACGTCAGGGCGTCAAACTGGGTGTGGAAGGAGTGCTGCGAAAGGGTGTTGTTTCCACCCCGGTGGTCCGCGTGAACGGTGCCGTTTTCTTTCATCGTATTCGACCGGACGCCGTGGACACGACCTTTTACGATTCTGGCGAGCACCGGGTAGTCTCCCTCGGTTACAGCTACGGGCATAGGCCCAATCCTTTCCGGAACTATTCGGCCGAAGGCGGTGTCGTGGCTGGTTTTCGCGGCGGGGGTTTCGCCCGGATTCACCTGGAGGGGGAATTGCGGTGGCGTTATTCGAAGAAACTGGCCACTGACGTCAGGGCCTGGATAGGGGGTTTCGTGCTTCGGAATACCGTCCCTGCCCAGTATAGAATATGGATGAGCGGTGGGGTGGATCCAGATTTTGAGGATCGCTGGGTCTTTAACCGGACGAAAAACCCGGAGGGACCGTTCAACGTTTACAGGGAGCAGTTTATTCCCTTTGGCCCTTCCCTCCGAGGCTACACGGCGGCTTTCTCCACCGCCACGGCCTGGGGCCTTAATGTTGACCAGACGCTTCCTTTCGTTCCCGGGGGACTTTTTGCGGACGTGGGGGGAGCAACGGATCTGGAAGAGGTGTTCGTTGACGGGGGCCTGAAAATCTCCGCGGGGTTTCTCAGCCTCTACGTTCCACTTTATCAGAGCTGGGACACCCCTTCACATGCGACCGATCTGAAATGGCTCCGATCGAGAATACGGTTTGAAATCTCACTGGGTCTTGGGAGTATTGTCATAGGATAGGAGGTCTCACCAGGCATGTCATCGACCAAATGGAATAAAGAAAGATTTCTCCAGCACCTGAGGGGCCAGAGATCCCCGGAGGTTGCAGCGGTGGCCGAGAAATTGATTGCCTTTACGGAGGAGAGGGCTGACAAGGCAGCCTGGGGTAGGGGGAAACAGCAGGGAAGTCTGACCTTCAGATCACGGTCCGATTTCGGGATCCTCTCCCTTTTTCAGCTCACGAGCCGGGGGCAGATCAAATTCTATGTCAACTACCTGAAGGAGAAGAATGTCCCGAGACCCATCATACGTGACTATCTTATCAAACTGGAATCCAATTTTCTCAGGGATTTTGACGAGGAGAATTATCCGATAGATTCGTTTCAGGACATAGGTGAACTGTTCAGCACCTCCACCCAGGTGGAGAAGTTCGTTCAGTGTATCGAAGGAATTGCCTATCGTCTGAGACAGTAGGAGTGCAGGATATGTTCATTATCTTGGCCCTTCTGGCGCTGGCCGGAGGGGCATTTTCTTACTATTTTCTCCGGGTCTACCGGGGCTCGATTTCCCCCGACGTTTGGTGGGTTCCCCCGGTATGCAGGGTGGAGAGAACCGCCTGTCGAACCATTGTGGATACGCCGTTCGGAACTACTTTCGGAAAGCCCAATGCCTTTTGGGGATCCCTCGCTTATCCCGTCCTTTTCGGTCTTTCCGTGGTGAGTTTCTTAACAGAAGCGGCGCATGCGTTTCTCCTTCCTTTTTCCCTGGCTATGGTGACTGTTAGTCTGTACCTGGTATGGGGTCTGATCAAGCTCAGGACGGCCTGCCGGGTTTGCATCGCCGTCCACACCATCAATTTCCTCTTCTTTCTCCTGATTATCCTTGATCTGTACGGGTGAGTGAGATGAACCGTTTCGCTCGCGGCAGAGGTGGCGGACTGATCGTGGTGTTGGTGTTGGGCATACTTCTCCCGGTGAGCCGGATCCACGGGGAGGAAGCGTCCGTGCGGGGGTTGGTCCGGGACCAGGCCACTCAGCGGCCCCTGGTCGGAGCAAACGTCATCATTGAAGGAACCGGTCTCGGCGCAGCGACGGATGACAACGGACGCTTTGTGGTGTCCCATGTTCCACCGGGAATTTACCACGTCCGTTTTGACATGATGGGATACCGTCCCCTGGTGAAACTCAATGTCCGGGTTGTCCCGCAGCGTGGAGCCGTTGTGGTGGCCGATCTCGTTCAAGAAGCGGTGCAACTTCGGGAAATAACGGTGACGCGTGCCTATTTTGAGAAGGAAAAGGATGCCTTTGTATCGAGCCGGACGGTCGATTTTGAGGAGATCAGGAGGGACCCATCCGGTTTCGACATCCAGAGGATGATGCAGGCGCTGCCGTCGGTGGTCTCCACTGCCGACCAGCAGAACGAAATCGTGGTAAGGGGAGGAGCACCCGGGGAGAACCTCTTTCTCATGGACAACATCGAGATTGCCAACCCGAACCATTTTGGTGAACAGGGTACGGGGGGCGGCCCCGTCAACATGGTGAATACCCTCTTCATCGACAGGGTCGATTTTCTTGCCGGTGCCTTTCCGGCCAAGTACGGAGATAAAGCATCCAGCGTCATGGACATCCGGCTGGGGGAGGGGAGAAGGGACATCCATGCCGTTGACCTCGACATGAGTATGGCGGGACTTGGATTTTTTGCCGAGGGACCCCTCGGAGACAAGAGGGGATCGTACATGGCGTCACTCCGGAAGAGTTATCTTGACCTGATCATCCGGCAGACGGGTCTGACCGCCGTGCCCAGGTACTGGAACGCTCAGGCAAAAACCGTTCTGGACATCAGCCCATCGGCCAAGCTTCTGGTCAATTTCATGCACGGGGATGATGCCATCACGATTGAGGGGGAAAACACGCCCCAGACCCGCGGGGCCGAAAACGTCGATGTTTTAGGCAATCAATCCGTCCTGGGAGTGACGTATAAACAGCTGTGGCGGAGGGAGGGAATGAGCCGTTTTACCGTGGCGGGAACCCGGGCCCAGTTTGTGTATGACGTCTATCGTTTTACCCCGAAAGGGAAAAAGCATACCTATTATCAACAGGATGAGACGGAGTGGGATCTTCAGGCGAAAGGGGACTTCCTGTGGAGGCTCTCCCGGGACCTGGAACTGTCGGGTGGCATCGATCTGAAGCGTCTGGGTGCCGACTTTTCGTCCCAGCTCGATCCCGACACGGTGTGGGTATATGCCTATACTTTCCCCGGAAATCCCGACTCCTTTCAGATCATCGACCGGGCGGCGTGGGAGAGATGGGTGCGGCCGGTGATTGAAAATGCAGCCCCGGACTCCGTATACATCGACCCGCAGGGAACCTGGCACTATGGAAGACAGAACGATGAGGGTCAATGGGAGTTTGTGAGGGTACGAAAAGAAGGCATCAGCCGCGTATATGAGGGATCGGAGCGAGGCACAGACGATTCTTTTCTTCGCACCGGAGCTTTCGTCCAGGTCAAGTGGAGACCTTTTCTCCGGTTCCTGATGAATGCGGGAGTTCGACTGGGCTACTATGAGTACACCGACTTCCCATGGCTTTCTCCCCGGCTGGCCTTCTCGTATCACGTGACGGATCGATCCACCCTCAATCTGGCCTTCGGTCGACATTATCAGTCCCCTCCCCGGGTTATTCTCACGATGAATCGGGGAAACAAACGGCTCCGGAGCAAATGGGAGCGTTTAGGAAGAAAGACCACCGAAGAGG
>JBHIEY010000034.1:0-15431 GCA_046861835.1 Fidelibacterota bacterium
GTGATGGCAGCTACGAGATCCGGCGGATTCAGGACAATCAGCTGGTGACCAAACATGTGGAAAGGATTGAGTTTAACTTAGAGGAGATCGAAAAAGGGGGCTATCCCCATTTCATGCTCAAAGAAATCCATGAGCAGTCTCACAGTATCACCGATACCCTGCGAGGGCGGGTCCTGCCAGACTCTGGGAAGGCCCATCTCGGAGGAATTCAGGACCACCTCCATCGCATTGAGTCGGCTCACACGTGTTACATCACGGCCTGTGGGACGTCGTGGCACGCGTCGTTGATCGGCGCCTACCTGTTAGAGGAATACGCCGGTCTCCGGGCGAGGGTCGAATACGCATCCGAGTTTCGATACCGCAATGCCGTGGTGGATCAGGACACCGTTGTTATCGCTGTCAGCCAGTCGGGCGAAACGGCGGACACATTGGCCGCGGTTAGAAAGGCCAGGGAACGCGGTGCACTTACGGTGGGGATTTGCAACGTTGTGGGGAGCACAATCGCCCGGGAAACGGACTGCGGTATCTATACCCACGCCGGTCCGGAAATCGGCGTGGCGTCCACCAAGGCCTTCACTTCCCAGGTGGCCGTGTTCGTCCTTCTGGCCCTCCAGTTCGGACGTGACGGCAGGCTTTCGAGACAGGAAGCCGTCAAGATTGCCAACGCCATGTGGGATATCGGGAAACACGTGGACGACGTACTCAAACAATCGGAGACCGTCAGGACCATAGCCGAACAGTACAGGGACGTCCACAATTTCCTTTACCTGGGCCGTGGACTCAACTTCCCCGTGGCTCTGGAGGGGGCGTTGAAGCTCAAGGAGATCTCTTACATTCATGCCGAAGGGTATCCGGCCGCAGAGATGAAACACGGGCCCATTGCGCTCATCGATGAAAGAATGCCCGTGGTGGTCCTGGCCCCCATGGATAGAACCTTTGACAAAGTCGTTTCCAATATTCAGGAAATCAAGGCGAGAAACGGAAAAATCATCGCCGTAACCGATCACCCTTCCGATGAACTCAGGGCCCTTTCGGATCATATGATTCTGGTACCCAGGATCCACCGGGTGGTTTTTCCACTGTTGGCGACGATCCCGCTGCAGCTGATGGCCTATCACATGGCAACACTGCGGGGGTGCGACGTTGACCAGCCCCGCAATTTGGCCAAGAGCGTCACCGTGGAATGAGACCTCTGAAACAGCCTCGCATTGCCCGGGTTGCCCTGTGGGGGACGGTGTGGATTTCTCTGACCGTTCCGTCACGGATGACTGCCCTGGACCCTGTTCAGCTCTTCCAATCTTCCCGCCCGGTCCGTCTTTTTGAGAAAGGGGTGGAGCACTACAACGCTGGCCGTTACTACACGGCTCTCGACATTTTCCGTCGTTTGATGAACTATCCCCCGGAGAGAAACAAGCTCCTCACGGCCAGCTATCTCATGACCATGAAATCGTATTTTCATGCGGGCAGATCCGAAGAGGCGATGGAAGTAGGCCGGTCGTTTCTTGTTCGTTTCCCCGGGAGTTCGTATCTGGACGACGTCTACGAATGCTTCGGAGACATTTTTGTCACGGAAGGACGATATCGACCGGCGGTTGAAAACTACCTGGATGCCCGGAGGAAAGCGGGGGGCGATTCCGCGGTGGTCCGCCTGGATGAAAAACTGTCCCGTCTGGCCTACGGATTGTTGAAGGAAGAAGAAATCAGGGACCTTCTCGGGATGGAGGTGGACCCACAAAGCCGGTCCATTCTGACCCTCATGCTGGCGGACCGTCTCCTGGCAAATGGTAAGGCCGATGAGGCGGCACTGACCCTGTTTCGCATGAATGCGGAAGACATACCTCCCTCGTTTGCGGACGATTAGTCCACCCTCAAGAAAAAGACGTATGCCGGAGAACGTCAGGAGGTGATCATTGGGGTAGTCCTTCCCTTGAGCGGATATGACAGGAGCTACGGTACCGCCTTTCTCCGTGGGATGCAGGAGGCCGTTCAAACTCTGAGGGATCGACTGTCGGTGGAGATCGCCCTGGAGGTTCTCGACAATGCGGGAGAAGATATCACCACCGTTTCCTGTTTGAAGACTCTCATGGCCAATCCCAACGTGGTGGCCATTGTGGGGCCTCTCTCGACACCGAACTCGGTGACGGCTGCCGCCGCCACGTCTGAGAGCAATATCCCTGTGCTGATTCCTCTATCGACGCAGGTCGGTCTCAGCAGCGTGGGTTCCAACGTATTCCAGATGAACGTTGATCTTGTCAGCCAGGGTCGGTACGCCGCCGAATATGCCGTATCTGCCATGGGTTTGAGGGTCCTCGCCGTCGTCTCTCCGGCGGACTACTTCGGCAAACAACTGACCGACGGGTTTGTCCAGCGGGCTGATGAATTGGGGGCGGAGATTGTGGCGCTGGAATGGTACACAGGTGTTCCCGTTGATCTCAGTGAACAGTTTTCTTCACTGAGAAAGGCGGCTTTTAGGCTTACGGACCTGGGGACGGGTCCCGGCGCCTCCCGTCTTGAGCTTGACACGGCAGACAATACGTTCTTCCTCTCCGAGGAGGACTTCTTTCCTCAAGAAGAGGAAACGGCGGCTCCTCTCTCCTCGCTCGACTCCAGTAGAATTGTGTTGAACGGTATTGAGGGCATCTATCTTCCCATTCACCGGGGCGATATCAACTATGTGGCGTCTCAGTTTTCTTCTTACTATCTGGACAGTCAGCTCTTGGGTAACGCCAACTGGTACGACGCCGGTGAATTGAACCAGGAAATGATCGGTCCAAACGTCGATGGAATGGTGATATTCTCGGACCATCTGAACCCGTGGGACCAGAAGGAAGGCGATACCCCGGCAGGCCAGCCTCTTTTCGAAGAGGACGGAAACACCAGGATGGCCCTTTTCGGTTATGACATTATGACCTTCCTGGGGGGACAGCTGGGGGAGCGGCCCAGCCGGAGCTCCGTGCTGCAAAATCTGAAGCGGGCCAGGTCGTTTCGTGGACGGGGAAAGATCTTCTCCTTTTCCGAAGCCCGGGAACGTGTCAACGCCTCCTTATATGTGCTCTTATACCGCGACGGAGGTTTTGCCACTGTAGGGGAATTCAATTCCGACTCACTGCTCACCCATACCGTCCAGTCTCCCTGAATCGTACCATTCGCCAAAGAGAATCACCCCGGGCCTACGATTTTAGCTCACACTTTCCATCGGGCGGGGTCCGGTCTTGCATGATCCTGGGGAATTCGTTTTCGGGAACTTCGTGGGAGCGGGACCTCCTTTCCGTCATCCGGTTGACCGGCTTTGACGGAAAGGCCCCCGTCTTTTGCCAACAGATTCATTCCGGTCGCGTTTATGTGGTCCGGTCCGGGGGCCTGGCAGGCCGGGGCGACGGCCTGGTTACGGACAGACAGGATCTGGCTCTCTGCATCCAGACGGCCGACTGCATCCCCATTTTCCTCTATGCCCCGGAGGAGGGAACGATCGGGCTGGTTCACGCCGGATGGCGGGGCACGTCCCGGGGTATCGTCGTGAACGCATTGGAGACCATGAAGGCCGTTTCCGGGATAGAGCCGGCATCCGTTGAGATTTTCATGGGGCCTTCCATTCGCCCGTGCTGCTACGTGGTGGGGAGGGACGTAGCTTCACGGTTCGACCAACGATTTGTCACCGGGGACAAAAAAGGTCTCCTTCACCTGGATTTGCCCGGAGCCAGCGCCTTCCAGATGGCCTCGTGGGGAGTAAGACCATCCCAGATTCATCAGGATGGACGCTGCACCTCCTGTCATTCTGATGGGCTCTATTCGTACCGCAGGGACGGAACCCGGGCAGGGAGAATGATCTGCATTATGGCTCTGAAGGAGGAACGTTGACGGTCACGGAGGCCCTGTTTCTGGGAGTCCTTCAGGGTGTTACCGAATTCCTCCCCATCAGCAGTTCGGGACATCTCGTGGTTGCCGAGAATCTCATGGGGCTGGATCACAGGGGCATCGCCTTTGAGGTCATGGTCCATCTGGGCACGTTGATGAGCATACTTGTAGTGTTCAGGAAGGACATCGTCCGGCTTGTCACTCAGATTAGGTTGAAGGATACCCGGTCGTATCTCCGTTATCTTCTTTACGGGACTATTCCCATTGCCCTCGCAGGAGGAACGCTCAGAACCCGGATTGAACCCCTGTTTGAGAATCTTGCAGTGGTGGGTGTGGCGTTCCTGATAACGGGAACCGTGCTGATTCTCACGCGGGTTATCCGGTCGGGAGCACGGCGGCTCAACGGACAGGTGTCCGTTCTGGTGGGTCTTGCCCAGGCGGTCAGCCTGGTACCGGGAGTGTCCCGGTCGGGCCTCACCATCGGGACGGGAATGATCGCGGGTCTCCCTTCCGGAGAGGCCGCCAGATTTTCGTTTCTGCTGGCCGTTCCGGCCCTCATGGGTTCGGGTGCCCTTCTTCTGGGGGATTTCCTCCGGGCTGCCAGCGATTCCGGTTCCGTGGCCGTTCTCGTGACGGGGTTTCTCTCCTCGTTTGCGGCTGGACTTGTGGCCCTAAAAGTCTTGTTACGAATCCTTCTTGGGGGGAACTTCCACTGGTTCGGAGTGTACTGTCTTGTACTCGGAACGGTAATACTGGGGACGTGAAGTGAATCCCATTGCCATCGGCTTCACCGTGTATCTTGGGGTCCTTCTGACCGTGGCGTTTCTTACCGCCCGGCTGAACAAGACCCTTCCCGATTTTCTGATTGCGGGCCGGAGGCTGGGTCCCTGGGTAGTCGCTTTTTCTGAACGGGCGTCCGGGGAGAGCGGCTGGATGCTCTTAGGCCTCACCGGTCTGGCCTACGCAACGGGTCTGGGAGATCCTTCCGGTTCGAAGCTTCAGCCCGCGTTATGGACGGCGGTGGGGGGGGTAACGGGGGTGGCCCTATCGTGGCTGTTGGTGGCCAGGCGGTTGCGCCGCGAGAGTGCCGAGTTGAACGCCCTGACCCTCCCCCGGTTTCTCGAGCTAAAGTTCGGCGGGAACGATCCGGGACTGCGGTTTGTTGCCACGGGCATTATTGCCTTTTGTTTCAGCTTCTATATCGCGGCACAGTTTGATGCGGCGGGAAAATCGCTTGAGCAGACCTTCGGGTGGTCTCACGTATCGGGGGTGTTGACGGGTGCGGCTGTGATTATTCTGTACACCCTCATGGGGGGATTCTTCGCGGTGGCCTGGACCGACTTCGTTCAGGGATTTGTCATGTTGACTGCCCTTGTGGTTTTGCCCGTGGTGACGCTGGTCCAGCTCGGAGGCTGGAATGAGGTGGCGGTAGGAATCAAGGCCATCGATTCCCAGCTTCTCACGATGAGCGGCGGGAGAAAAGGGTGGCCTCTCATTGCGGGGATTCTGGGGGGTTTCGGGGTCGGATTGGGGTATCCCGGTCAGCCTCATCTCCTCGTTAGATACATGAGCATCCGCTCTGTGGAGGAAATCCGGGGCGCCCGTTCCATCGCCATGGTCTGGTCCTTTTTTTCTTACGGCGGAGCGGTTCTGATGGGGCTGGTGGCCCTGGCATACTTCGGGCCGGGCCACTTTTCCGATCCTGAAAAGATGATGCCCGAGCTCGCCATGACGGTCTTTCCCGGGTGGCTGGCAGGTATCCTGATCAGCGGAGCCATCGCCGCCATGATGTCGACGGCAGACTCCCAGCTCCTGGTGACCACGTCGGCTGTGTCCGAAGACGTGTATCATCAGAGTATTAATCCCCAGGCAGGGCAGGCTCAGCTCGTCCGCCTGTCCCGGATCGTCACGCTCCTGATCGGCACCGCCGGAATACTTCTGGCCCAACTTCCCCATTCCATATTCGACAAGGTCCTGTTCGCCTGGGGAGGACTGGGAGCGGCATTCGGCCCCGCCCTTATCCTCAGCCTGTGGTGGCGGAAAACGACGCGGAACGGGGTCCTGGCCGGCATGATCGTAGGATTCCTGACCATCGTTATCTGGGACAACTCTCCTCTGAGCGCCTATCTCTACTCCCTGGTTCCGGGGTTCGCCCTGGCAACCCTTGCGGTTATCACCGTCAGCTTGAAGTCATGAAAAGGGACGTTCTGGCTGAGATTGAGGAGATTCGGAAGGGGAAGATCCGTCCCGTCTATTTCCTGGCGGGAAACGACTACTTTCTCCAGGATTATTTCATCCGGGAACTGGCGCGGGCCCTCGGACAAAAAGGGAGCCTGGAACGGTTCGTCTGGGTACCCGACGCAGGCGATTCCGATGCCCTTATCCGGGAGTTGAACGGTGTCCCCATGTTTGTCCAGCCCAGGCTCTTCATCGTTTATCAGCCCACCCGGATACGACAGAAGAACCGGGAGGAACTGGTGCAGTACTGCCGGTCTCCCGGTCCCGACACCGTTACGGTTCTGGTGACCGACGTCCTCGATTCCAGAAAGAAACTGATCCGGCAGCTCGCCGACGAATTTGGCGTCGTTAATACCTCGCCACCGTTCCCTGAGAAAATGGGTGATTTCGTCCATTTTCTGTTGCGGAAATCAGGTCTTCACGCCACGTATACCATATTGAGAACGAGATAGGAAAACTGGCGGTCAACATGAACGAGGGGGAAACGGTGGAGGCATCCCACATCTTGGAGCTATCGGGATGGAGGCGGAGCTTCTATCCATGGGAGTTTCTGGACGCCGTGGGCCGGAGGGATTTTCCCCGGGCCGTTCAAAGGGGCATGGCCATTGTGGAGAGGGGGATGGACTTAACGATGCTCATCTCGAGCCTCACCGGTCTGTTTCAGGAACTCTTTTTCAGACATGTGTCCCGGCGTTCAGGGGAGAAGGGAGAGGGGAAAACGATTCCGCCCCGCCCGGCTGCCCGTCTCAGTCCCCAGATCCGGAGAAAACTGCCCAAATATCAGGAACTTTACGGCCTGAAGGATGTGTCACACGTTTTGAGGTTTCTGGCACGGGCAGACAGACAGCTCAAGAGCACGGGAACTCAAGGGCGATCCATCTTCATTCCCCTGATTCATCGAATCACTCATGAACATGCCTGACTCCCATCTTTACACGGACGAAGAGCTTATTCATCGGTTTCAGAAGGGGGACGAATACGCCTATCTGGAACTGGTGAAGCGGTACCGGGATAAGCTGACGAATTTTGCCTACCGGTTCCTGGGGAACCTCGAGGATGCTGAGGACATCGTTCAGGACACGTTTGTAAAGCTGTATACCCACAGGCATTTCTACAGGAACATCGCCCGGTTTTCCACCTGGATCTATACCATTACGGCCAATCTGGCCAAAACGGAATTGAGAAAAAGAAAGCGTCGAAAGGTATCGTATCTCAGTCAGATGGGGACGGAGGACAAGGATTTTGATATTCCGGGACAAGACGCCACGAACGAATATGCCGAGGGTCGGTTCACAAAGTCCCGAATTCAAGATGCTATCCAGAAGTTGCCCATTCATTTCCGGACGGCCGTGATACTGCGAGATATTCAGGAACTTTCGTACGAGGAGATAAGTAAGATACTCGATGTTCCGCTGGGAACGGTCAAATCGAGAATCAATCGAGCAAGGCTGCAGCTGCAGGAAGAACTCAGGCATGTTAAATCAAAAAGGAGGACGCCTATTTGATGAATTGCTATCAGATTCGGGATCAGATATCGGACTATATCGAAAAGGAGTTAACTCTTCCCCAGGTCAGGCAGTTTGAGACTCACCTGGCGGCCTGTTCGTCCTGCCAGGACGCCTACGAAGGGGTTGTTTCCGTCATCCGGAGCCTGAGAGAATCGGAAAAGGTTGCCCTGTCCGACCGGTTCGACGAAAGGCTGAAGGCGCGGTTGACGAAAGTTGCCGCAAGTCCAGTCCGCCGCCCCAATCGTTTCATTCGTGGCGGCACCATCTGGGGTTTTGAGCCCAAGTATGCCGTCATGTCCGTTGCGGCCCTGGTGGCCATCATCGTCCTTTCGGTAAGTCTGTTTCCGGGCGGCGAGACTTCATCGTTACCCGGTCCCGTCCCCCTGTCCACGCGGCAGTCCCTGTCCCATCCTGCACCCGGTTCAGAACCCAACGCCTCCTCTTCGTCCGTTCCTGTCCGGCTGGCGGGCGACTCGCGAAACGATACGACGGAAACGGAAAGGGCGAAGGACGGCTCGAGGCCTTCCTACGAGGACAGGATCCAACTGGTGAAAGACCAGCAATAGCGGGTTTTACCTTTTACCTCTTCTTTCTTTTTCTGATCCCGATCTTTAATTTCGGGATGTGACTCTACCCGAACGTCACCCTTCCTTGGGATTTACTTTCATCGCCGGTATCCTCTTTTCCGGCGCCCTCATATTCGCCCTTTTTGTGTACCCCAACCCCTCAGGTATAGTTTTCTCCGCCCTCCGCCTGGCCGTTATTGTCCTTGCAGGGTACCTCTTTTTTCACCTCTACTTCGGCCCGGGAGTCCGGAGAAAGTCTAAACCTGCCTCCCACGGGGGCCACGGGAGCAACCGTCCGCCGGAAGAAGAGGCAGAGGGAAAGATTCTCAGCGGTGAACTTGAAGAGGAAGTGAGGAAGTCGAATCAGTTAATCCTCGATCTCTACGTGTCCACGTATCCGGAGTTTTCCGCTGCACTTTTTCTGGTTGACGACGAGAAGGCCGGTCTTGTTCAGCAGGGATTCTCAGGGAAGACAAATGCCTTCAAGGATTTCCTTCCCCTGGAGAAGGGTGCCGTGGAGGAGCTCCTTCGCTCCGGCGGCGTCCGGTTCATTACGCCGAACAGCGGTGATGAGATCTACTCCCTCCTGTTCGAAGAGAGGAATCGACTCCCCGACAGCACCTCCGTACTGGTCAGTCCCGTGATTCAGGGGAACCGGACCCGGGGACTTCTGATGATTCAGGCAGCCAGTTATGGCGACTTCGAAACCGTTCACCGGGATCTTGCCGACTCGTATGCGGCGGTGGTGGCCGCTTCCCTGGAGCGGATCGAATCGCTGGCATCGCTGCGCTCGGACAACCTGTTCTGGACCCATCTTGATGCCTTCCAGCGGGAGTTAGACATTATCCACTCAATAGACGAGCTCCTGGCGGCATTTGTCAGGTTTTGTGAGCGGAATTTCTCTTTCGACAAGTTGACCATTGCTCTCGTGGATGAAAACAGTTCCGGGGAAGCGGTCGTACGGGCCGTCTCGGGAGCATCTGAAGATCCATCGGTGGATGATCGCTTTGCCATTGAAGGGACTCTTTACGGTAGAGTTATTTCTGAAGGAAAGACACTGAGGCTTGACAACGTTGTTCAGGCAGGCGGCATAGAGGGCCGTGTGACAAAAGGTGACCTCGAACAGTCGCCCTACCGGTCTTTTCTGGGAGCTCCTCTGACGGGACATCACGGGGTGACGGGTGTCATTGTTCTGGAAAGCTTTGATCCCGGGAAATACACGGAGCTCGATTTGCGGATGGTAAATCTGTTTGCCGGGAGAGCCGGCCTGCTCCATGACTGGTGGAAGAGCTATGAGGGGGTTCGGGAGGCCGCCAGAAGGGACGGACTGACAGGGTTACTCAATCATCGATCATTCATGGAGAGGTTTGAGGAAGAAATCAGCCGGGCTCAACGCTATCAGCAGACGCTCGTTCTCCTTATTCTTGACCTGGACAAGTTCAAGCGAATCAACGACACGTACGGCCATCTTTTTGGTGACTTTGTTCTGGAGGAAGTAGCCTCCGTTTTGAAGAACAGCGTGCGAACCATCGATCTTGTGGCCCGGTATGGCGGTGAGGAATTTGCCATCGTCCTGGTCAATGCGACGAAAAAGAATACCTACGCCACCTGCGAACGGGTGGTGGCAAATGTGGCCGCCCGTGAATACAGAAAAGGCGATATTTCGGTGCGGATGACCATCAGTGCCGGAGTGTCCGAGTTTCCGGTGGACGGAGAGGATTCGTCGGCCCTCATCGCCAGGGCGGATCAGGCCATGTACGGGGTCAAGAAAAAGGGGGGAAACGGCGTGGGGTTTGCCCCTAACGGCTGACGGTAGGCCAGGCTTCCATAAGGGTGAGTATAAGGCAGAGGCTCACGCTAAGGCTTAGGCGGGAGAAAACAGGACAGCACCCGACTTCAGTCGGGTGTGTTGAGGAACAGAAGCTATTTACCGAACCGTTTTAACGGTTTTTCACAACTTGTCAGTGTGACAGTCTGGCAATCAAAATTGCCTTATTGTTACCTGACACCCGGATAAATCCGGGTGCTGGATATTCCTGTAGAAGCTCTGGTCCAGTTCTGATTGTTGGGATACAGTCTAACGACCCCTGAAGCGGTGGCTTCTTCTTCTCATGATACGTTCAATACCCTCAATCTCTTTGGGAATATCACTGCTCAACCAAACGGGTCCGTTTGCCGTCATCAGGACGTCGTCTTCAATGCGGATGCCAATTCCCCGGTATTCTTCGGGAGCCGTCGTATCGTCACCGGCGATGTAGATACCCGGTTCGATGGTAAAGACGGACCCTTCCACGATCTCCGCCGTTCGTCCTCCGACATCATGCACATCAAGTCCCAGCCAATGGGAAACGCCGTGGATGAAGTAACTGCCGAATCCTGTGCTCTCCAGGTAGTTTCTCGCCACCTGGTTGAGATCCTTCAGGGTCATCCCCGCCCGGACGGAGTCGAAAGTTGCCTGCTGGGCTTTCAGCACATGGGTGTACAGTTCCCTTTGCTCGGGCGTGAACACTCCGCTGACCGGTACGGTCCGGGTAACGTCGGCCGTGTACATGTGATACTCCGCCCCCACGTCCATTAGGAGAAGATCCCCACTTCTCAGCTGCCGGTTGTTGTCCGTGTAGTGAAGAATTGTGGCGTTGGGTCCCGAGGCCACAATGGAGGGAAAGCCCACACGTTCACTCCCCAGATCCCTGAACACGTATTCTATGGTTGCCTCAATGTTGAATTCATTCAATCCGGGTCTTGCCCTCAACATGGCCTCTTTGAGTCCCTCGCCGGTGATGTGGATTGCTTTCTTGAGAAGCTGAACTTCCCCGTCCGATTTCACGTGCCGCAGGGGGTGGATCAGGGATCCGCTGTCGAGGATTTCAATATCGCCAAGATCGATTTCCATGAGTTTGTCGAGGGTGACGGATGGAACGTTGCCCCTGTGGGCCGTTTCCCGGTTCACGTAGAGCGTATCGATATGGGGTAGGGCCCCTTGCATTACCGCTTGAAAGGAGTCGACTTCCGCGCTCGAGGCAAACCCCAGCTTCTCCTTCACGCCATCCACACCCAGCCGTTTTCCTGTCCACACTTCTATCCGGGGGTTCCGGGGGCGGGTAAACATGATCTCTTCTTCAAACGGAATGCTTTTCTTGCCTCGAAACCGAGGAGAAACCAGGAGAAGGATTGCTCCGGGTTCGGGGTGACCGGTGAGGTACCAGAAGTCGCTGTGGGGTCGAAACTCATGGTTTACGTCTCCGTTCCGGTTGAAAACGTTTGCCGTGAAAACCACCAGAGCACTTCCGGGCCCCAGGAGGTTTCGGACCGCATCCCTTCTCTGCCTGAATACCTCCTTGTCCTGAGGAAACAGGGACCCTGAGAAAATGACGATTGACAGGAGAATACGTCTGACCATGGTTGCCTCCTGGATTTGACTTCAATGGATAGGGAAAATTCGGTAATTTCAGTCAGATATCATAGCTCCACGGGAACTCCTGTGGAGAATCGAGCAGAGGTTTTTTCGCTGAACCGGACCCATTTCAGATCATCAGGCACCGTGGTTCTGAGGGGGGCAGTGGGTCTCCTGGGACTTTTCCTGGGTGCCTGCGCCACGTCGCCTTCCGTTGGGCCTTCCGCGCCCGGCCGGTTCGGGGCGGATACCGCCGCCGTGAGTGCCGTTAACACGAAGGCGCTTCAGCACTTTCTTGACGGGGAAATGTTGATGCTTCAGGGGGATTACGCCAGGGCCATTCTGGAATACCAGGATGCCCTCCTGTACGACCCTGGAGCCCCCGCCATTCTCACCTCCATGGCCAACGCCTACCTCAGGATCGGAAAACCGGAGAGGGCCGAATCCCATCTTAAGGAGGCGCTCTCTTTTGACCCGAAGAACCGTGAAGCCAGGGAACTTTTGGGGCATCACTATCTGATTCTGGGGCGGTTGGACGACGCTCGGGAGCAGTACAGTCTGCTCAGGGAGTTCTACCCGGATCTTACTGAATACCGCTACATTCTGGCCGAAATCTCCCTAAGAAAAGGGAACGCGGAGTCCGCGCAGCAGCAGTTGCGGGAGATTTACGATGACCATCCCCGGGAGTTGCGGGCTCTTCAGCGGGCGGCGGAGATCGCCCGGGAGAGAAACGATTTTCCCTTCGCTTTCGAGGCCTACTCCATTCTGATCCGGTCGGATTCCACGAATGTCCAGCTCTGGCGCATCTACAGCGAATTGGCAATCCTTCTTCGGAAATTCACGGAGGCGATCTCCGGTCTGGAGCGCCTGGTGCAACTCACCGCGGAGGATCCGGGAATTCTCGAAAGACTGGCGATCCTGTACTACGAAAACGACCGTGCGGAACAGGCCCGGAAGATCCTCTTAGACCTTCATGACCAGGGGAATCGATCCGCCCAGGTATTGTACTATCTTGGCCGAATGGCTCTGGAGAGTGAGGACTACGATGGGGCGGTGGGTTATTCGTCCGAGCTTGTGGAGAAGTATCCTGATGAGGTGGCGGGTTACACGAATCTGGCTCTGGCCTACATCAATCTGGACAAAACCCTGGACGCTATTTCCCTTCTTTTGAAGGCCAGGGAGAGGTTTCCGGAGAATTTTGCTGTAAACTTTCTTCTGGGAAACACGTACACCCTCGAAGAAAACTATCGTCTGGCCAAGAAGAGTCTCCTTTCTGCCCTCGAGATCTCACCCGATTCGCGATCTGCCAAACACTTGTTAGCCACCGTTTACAACCATCTTGAGGAATGGAGTTTGTCGGATCAGTTATACCGGGAACTTCTGGAGACGGACCGGAACGACAGTCAGGCTCTGAATAACTACAGTTATACCCTGGTGGAGCGGGGGATTAATCTTGACTTAGCGCTGGAGATGGCCAGGAAAGCCGTGGCTCTGGAGCCGGACAATGCCGCCTATCTGGACACCATTGGGTGGGTCTACTTCAAGCTGGGTGAATACGAAAAAGCCTTAGACTACATAAGGAAGTCACTGGAACTGGAGAGCGACAACCCCGTTGTACTGGAACACATGGGGGATATACTCTTGACCACCGATCGACGGGACGAAGCTCTCCAGTACTACGGCAAGGCCCTGGAGCTCGATCCGGACAACGAAAGACTTCAGAACAAACTGGTGGAGTGATCTTGGCATCGAATCTGAAAAGTGTATCCGTGGTTATCCCGGTGTACGATGAGAGGGAATCCCTCCCTGAATTGTGGGAAGAGTTGAAGGAGGTGTTGGCGGGGAAGTTCGATTACGAACTCATTTTCGTGGATGACGGAAGCACCGATGGATCGTTTGAGTTATTAAAGGAGAGGGTATCCGAGGACGGCAGGTGCATGGTCATACGTTTTCTGGCCAATTATGGAAAATCGTCCGCCCTCGCTGCAGGGTTTGAGAAGGCCCGGGGCGATTACGGCATCTCGCTGGACAGTGATCTTCAAGATGATCCCCGGGAAATCCCATCTCTCATTGAGGTTCTCGACAGCGGATTCGACCTCGTATCGGGATGGAAGAAGGAGCGGAGGGACCCGTTGATCAAGCGTGTTTCGTCAAGACTTTTCAATGTGACGACAAGGTTGCTGACGGGAATTACCCTCCATGACTTCAACTGCGGTCTCAAGGGGTATCGAAAGGAGGTGGTAAAGACCCTCGATGTATACGGCGGGATGCACCGGTACATACCGGTTCTGGCAGGGAAGAAGGGATTCCGGGTAACGGAAAAGGTGGTGGCCCACCGTCCGCGGAAGTACGGGAGGACAAAGTTTGGCCGGGAGCGCTATTTTCATGGCCTGTTTGATCTGTTGACCGTCTTGTTCTTGAGCCGGTACACGCGCCGTCCACTTCACCTTTTCGGCGTTTTTGGGTTATCGAGTCTGGTGGCGGGTTTTGTCATCAATCTCTGGGTCCTCTATTTGAAGTATGGGGTGGGAGATCCCTTTCGGAAGCATCTGGCGCTTCTGGTTCTGGGTGTACTCCTGTTGATCCTGGGGGTTCAGTTCATATCCCTGGGTTTTCTCGGGGAGATGATCGCTCAGTCGGGACCGCGCCGGGGTGCCATTATTCAGGAAGTCGTATATCCGGAACGTTCCAAGACATAGGCAGTTCCCCATCGATTTGAATCGATCACCCTCCGTTTCCCTTTCCGTCAGCATCATAACCCCAACCTTTAATCGTGCGGATGAACTGGACTTTCTTATTCCGTCCATTCAGGCCCAGAGTTTCCCTCACGAGAAGTTTGAGATGATCATTGTAGATGACGGATCGACGGATGACACGGAACGGCGTGTTAAGGGATGGCAGGAACAGGTCGATTTCTCGTTGCGGTATGTGGCGCAGGCCAACCGGGGCCCGGGGGCCGCCAGGAATCTGGGTATGGACATGGCCAGGGGAGAGCTGTTTCTATTTACGGACTCCGATTGTGAGGCTCATCCCGACTGGGTTCGCACGATTTTCGACACTTACAGTTCGGAGGGATTTGATGCCTGCGGCGGTCCCGATGCTTCCCGGGACGATTTCACGCCGTTGCAGCGGGCCATCGATTTTTCCATGACGTCATTTTTCACCACGGGGGGATTGCGGGGTCATGGATCCCGCAGGCTGGCGAGATTCTATCCCCGCACGCACAACATGGCCATGACGCGGCATGTATATGAAAAGGTGGGGGGATTTGGCGGTCTCAGGCACGGTCAGGATATTGAGTTGAGTCACCGTATCATCAAGAGCGGGGCCAGGATCGTGTATGTTCCCGGTGCGGTGGTCTATCACCGGCGGCGAACGTCCCTGAAACATTTTTTCCGGCAGGTGTTTAACTGGGGGGTAGCCAGGGTCAACCTGGGTCGTATTGACAGGGACATGCTGGAGCCGCTTCACTTTGTACCTGCGGTGATCACCCTTGTGGCGTTCTTGATCGTGGGCGGGTTTCTTGCCGATCCTGTGGAATACGGGTCTATATTCGAACTCGGGGTGGGTTTATGGCTGGCCCTGGCCGTTTTGGGAGGATTCAAGAAGAGGAGTCCCCAGGTGGGTCTTTACCTGGTGGCGGTGATTCCCATTCAGGTTTTCGGATACGGCCTGGGATTCATGATGGCTTTCGTCAGGCGGTTTGTCCTGGGCCAGGGGGAGTGGACAGGATTCACCCGGGGGTACTATTCGTAACCTCCCGATTTCCCCGGATTATTTGAGCACAACCAACTTGATTGTCCTTCTATAGTTGCCAGCCACAAGCCGGCAAATGTACACGCCGGTGGCCGCCTCGATGCCGACCTGATT
>JBHIEY010000163.1:0-4289 GCA_046861835.1 Fidelibacterota bacterium
AAGGAAAACCGGTTTTCCGAATTTGTCGATCCGGCCAGGGCAAAAGTAAAAGAGATCGACGCCGTGCTGTCGGTCCTCGGCGCCCTCAAGGCGATGGAGGAATCTCAACTCCCTTCCGAGTCTTCCGAAACCGTCCCGGATACGGTGAACCTCCCGGAGTCCTATGCAGACAATCTTTACGCCTACGGTGAGCTGCTCGCTTTTCATTTCGATCAGCCCGACAGCGGCATCCGGGTGTTTGAGGATCTGGTCAACCGGTTTCCCGGGGCAGCACAGCGGCCCAGGGCCCTCTACGCGTTGACTCATCTTTATCGTGAAAAGGGGGACGATGAAAGGGCGCGGGTTTTCGCCCGGAAGCTGATGACGGAATATCCCACGACGGAATTTGCCGCGGAGGCCTCCCTGATGGTGGGGATGGCCATTCCGGACGACGTCCCGGGCAGGCTGCAAAAGGCGGAAGACCTGCTGCCAGCCGATCCCGTCGGGGCCATCAACCTGTACCGGGACATCGTGGAAAACAGTCCCAACTCCAGGTATGTGCCCGTAGCCGTCATGGCCATCGCCAGAACGTACGATGTCCGGCTGAACGACCCGGACAATTCCTTGGTGTGGTACGGGAAACTGATTCAGGATTTCCCGGAGTCTGATCAGGCGAGGGCGGTAAGGGACCGGTATGAAGAGCTTCTTCAGTTGTCCCGTCCGCCGGAGGGCGACGAACCGGAACCGCCCGTTCCTCCGGGGCAGGGAGGGAATCGTGACGGACGGATCCCCGGCTTTGAGGGGGAGCGGCCGTGAAGATCGAAACCGCCTCCGTCCGGTCCAACGAGAGGATTGCCGCAGGTATCTGGCGAATGGAACTTCACTCCCCCGCAATTTCGGAAGCGGCCCGGGGACCGGGGCAGTTTGTTTCCATCACGGTTTCGGACAATTGGGAACTTCCGTTGAGGCGGCCCATGAGTATCGCCGGTGTTGAAAACGGAAAACTCCACATCATTTTCAAAGTCTTTGGAAGGGGAACGCGCCGTCTGTCGCAAAAAGAGCCCGGAGACCCGGTGAGCCTGTTGGGGCCCCTGGGCAACACGTTCCGCCTTCCATCAAAGCCGTTTTTTCCCATTCTGGTGGGCGGGGGAGTGGGGATTGCTCCCGTGGACTGGTTCCACCGCACCCTCACGGCTTCGGGGATCGGGCACGACCTGATCATCGGCGCGGTGACGGCGGACGAACACTTTCACCGCCACCGGCCGGAGGACGGAATTTTCGTCACAACCGACGATGGGTCGGCGGGCGAAAAGGGGACGGTGATGCTCGTCCTGGAACGGGAGACGAAAAACCGCAGGCGGCCTTTTGTTTATGCCTGCGGTCCGGGGCCCATGTTGAAAGCTGTCCATGAATTCGTTTCCGCCGCGGGGATTCCCTGTCAGATGGCCGTTGAGAGCTACATGGCCTGCGGCACCGGAATCTGTCAGGGGTGTGTTATCCCTCTTGGCCGGGGGAGGGGAGGGGGCGAGAGCCGGGAAACGATCTATTCCCTGGTGTGCCGCGAAGGTCCCGTATACGATGCCGGGGACATAACCCTGTAGGGCTCCATGGCGGTCGACACGCAAATTCAGATTGGGGAAACGTCCTTCCGGAATCCCGTCTTTGTGGCTTCAGGGACCTTTGGGTACGGTGGGGAAGTCTCGGACCTGATGGATGTGAACGCTCTGGGAGCTGTTATTACCAAGTCCATCACCCTCAAACCGAGGCAGGGGAATCCCCCTCCCCGGATCGTGGAAACCCCCTCCGGTATGCTCAATTCTATCGGTCTGGCCAATATTGGCGTGGACCGGTGCATTTCGGAGCTGTTTCCCCTGTATGAAACGCTGAAGACCCGGGTGATCGTGAATATCGCCGGTTCTTCGGAAGACGAATATGTGACGATTCTCGAAAAGATGGAATCGGTCCCCAACCCCGTGTGCGGTTACGAGATCAACATTTCGTGTCCAAACGTGGAAAGGGGGGGCATGGAGTTCGGCGTTAACAGGGATATGACCCTTTCCCTGACGCGGAAGCTCAGGGAAAGAACGGACAGGCTCTTGATCATGAAATTGTCTCCGAATGTCACGGATATTGCCGAGATCGCCCGGGCGGCGGAGGCCGGAGGAGCCGATGCCCTTTCCGCCATCAACACGGTGGTGGGGATGAGCGTCAACACGGCGACCCGCCGGCCCAGTATCTCCACAACCTTTGGCGGCCTGTCGGGACCGGCCATCCGCCCCGTGGGAATTGCGTCGGTTTACCGGGTGAGCAGGGCGGTGAGCATTCCCGTCATGGGCATCGGCGGGATCACCTCGGGAAATGATGCCGTTGAATATTTTCTCGCTGGTGCCTGGGCCGTCCAGGTGGGAACGGCCAGTTTCCGGGATCCGACCATTGCCGTGACGGTGCTTGAGGGGATTGAATCGTACTGTGAACAACACCGTGTGGGTGCCGTCCGGGACCTGGTGGGGAGCCTTGAAGAAAACGGTTAGACTGGCGCCGGTCCTGATCATTCTGGTCGCGGCGGGGTGCGCCTCCGCTCCCCGCTACGGCAGCCGCGAGGGAAGACCGTCCGGTTCCTCCGGGCGTTCCCCTGTCTCTACACCGTATAAGATGACGGAAGTGGGCATCGCCTCCTACTACGCGGAAGATTTTCATGGAAAGCTGACGGCAAACGGAGAAACCTACGACATGTACGGATTGACCGCCGCACACCGGACCCTTCCGCTCAATACCATAATCCGGGTAACCAACCTCGACAACGACAGGTCCATTATCCTCAGGATCAACGACCGGGGACCGTTCGTCAAAGGAAGAATTCTTGACTGTTCCTACGGTGCCGCCGTGAAGCTGGGATTCATGGGCAAAGGGACCGCCAGGGTGAAGATTGAAGTGATTGAACTGGGAGACGACGAATACATGAAACACAGGGAATGACGAACGTTCCCCTCTTGAAAAGCCCACCCGAATGTCTTAGCTTCTTCGCGTTGTTCAGCCGGTGCAATGTCTGATTCCCTGTCATCGAGAATGGTGGTGAACGTCCTGGGGATACCTGCCATAATCGCCCTGGTTTACCTCGGAAAGCTCTATTTTGCCGCCTTTATCGCCGTCGCCTCCATCCTGGCCGTCACCGAATTCTACCGTTTGACCCGCGTAAGAAACGTTGTCCCGCTGGTCTGGACCGGGTGGCTGGCGTCCGTTATCATCGCCCTCTTTTACTACCGGACTGACCGGGGTGCCCCTTTCCCTCTTGCCTGGCAGGAGGTGCTGGTGATATTCGTCCTTCTGATCGCAATTATCGAGTTGTTCCGCAACCGGGAGAACGCCACGGCGAATTTTTCGGTGACGGTGGCGGGAATTCTCTACGTTCCCCTCCTTCTGGGGTCTCTCATCGGGATTCGTCAGATTGACCCGGAGGACTATACCTTCGGCATGAAACTCACCCTCGCCCTCTTTTTTTCCGTCTGGCTGTGCGACTCCGCGGCTTATGCTTTCGGAAAGAAATGGGGCAAGAAGAAGATTTTCGAGCGGGTGAGTCCCCACAAGACCGTTACGGGCACCATAGCGGGGATCGTGATTGCCGTTCTGGGGTATGTCGTGATGGTCTCCACGGGGTTCCTCACCCCCGGTTACTCCGCCCAGTCCCTGTCCGTGACGGATGCCGTGGTGCTGGGACTCATTGTGGGCGTGTTCGGGCAGGCCGGCGATTTTGTGGAATCGCTGATGAAGCGGGACGTGGGCGTGAAAGACGCCGGAACGTTCCTGCTGGGTCACGGCGGGGTGCTGGACAGATTCGATTCCCTGATCGTGGCTTCGCCCCTGACGTATCTCTATCTGAAACATATCGTATTCTAGTCCGTCATGTCACCGGGAAAGGAATTGAAATCTATTCTTGCCACCGATTGTGGGAGCACGACGACGAAGGCCATTCTCATTGAGAAGAAGGGGGATGAATACCGTCTTGTGGTGAGGGGAGAAGCTCCCACCACGGTGGAGGCCCCCTTTGAGGACGTCACCCGGGGAGTGTTGAACGCGGTCATGGAGGTTGAAGAACTTTCCGGAAGAAAACTCCTCGAATCCGACAGAATCATCACCCCCGGAAAGAATGGGGAGGGTGTGGATCTGTATGTCTCCACCAGTTCGGCGGGAGGGGGACTCCAGATGATGGTGGCGGGGGTGGTGAAATCGATGACGGGGGAAAGTGCCCAACGGGCGGCCCTGGGAGCCGGCGCCATCGTGATGGACGTCCTTGCCTCCAATGACGGTCGTCT
>JBHIEY010000035.1:0-15372 GCA_046861835.1 Fidelibacterota bacterium
CAGGCCTCACCCAACCCCCGACTTCAGTGAGGGGATGGAGGGGTTTTGCCTCAGGTCTCACCCAACCCCCGACTTCAGTCGGGGGATAAAAGTGCTGTAAAGGTGTAACCGCTTCAGCGGTTTTCCCACGAAACCGGAACGTTGAAATTGGCCCGTGGGATGAATAAATTAGACCTCGAATAATTAGAACAAGAATGATTAGACCACCGGAAAGTTTCTGGGATGATGGTTGAAAGACAGGCGGCCCGGAGCGGTGGGGATTCACACCCCGAAGCTGCCTCTGGAACCCGCTACGATCTGGGCATTTTTCAGTCGTTGCGCCAGATCATCCGGGCCATAGATGTCCACTCCCGGAAACTGAAAGCCGAACACAAGATAACGGGTCCCCAGCTGTTGTGCCTTCTGGCGATTGTGGAAAAAGGTCCTCTCATTTCCGCCCAAATCGCTGAGCAAGTTCATTTGAGTCCAAGTACGATAGTAGGGATTCTGGACAGATTGGAGGCCAAGGGGCTGGTCCGGCGTTCAAGGGACGAAAGGGATCGAAGGTTGATTCACATATCGGCTACGGAACGGGGACGCCGACTGGCCAGGGAGGCTCCCTCTCCCCTTCAGGAGGATCTGGCGGCGGCTCTGAAGCGACTGCCCGAATCGGAGCAATCCAGTCTTTCCCTTTCATTGATGCGCATCGTGGATTTAATGAAGGTGGGTGATATCAAGGCGGCTCCTATCCTGGATGCTACCCATCCCATCGACCGGGATGATCCGTAGGAAAATGGTATAAGGAAGGGTGGTTAAACCATGTGTGGTATAGCCGGAGTGGTGAGTTCTACTCGTCGGGAATTGGGCCCGTTGCTAAGGGAAATGCTTCACGCTCTTCACCACCGCGGTCCTGATGGTGCGGGGTATGTGATTGGATCGGTGTGCGAGCGGAAACCGGAGCTGGAGGCCCTGAATTTCGACGGAAAGAAGGATACCATGGCCCTGGGTCACGTCAGATTAGCCATCACAGGGGGCCGGGCGGGTGTTCAACCCTTCCAGTCGGAAAGAGGACGGTTAAGCCTCTTGCATAACGGCGAAATTTACAATTTTCGTGAGCTTGCCGGGGAATTGGATGGTGATTATTCTGTGGAGACTGGGAGTGACAGCGAAGTTCTGCTGAGGCTAATCGAAAAAGAGTACGCCGGCAATCTGGCAGAGGCTCTGCAAACGGTTCTTCCCAGGCTTGACGGTGTGTATGCCATCGCCGTGACGGACCAGAGGCAGACCGTTATTGCCCGGGACAAGATCGGTGTTCGTCAACTTTACACCTACATGGGCAGAGGGCTGGCAGCCTACGCATCGGAGAAGAAACCGTTACTGGCATTGGGGGGCCGGGACGCCCAGATTCATCGGCTGCCACCGGGACACATGATGATCCTGACCCCGGACGACGCTCATCTTCAATCTTTCTGGAGTCCGCACAGGATAGGCAATGATGGTCATATTACCGACTCTGAGCAGGCCAAGGAGGTTTATGGTCAGGCTATCACCGAGGCGGTTCGAAAACGGGTTCACGACCGGGAACGAGTAGGGATCATCTTCTCGGGAGGGGTGGACAGCGTCTTGATAGCCCACCTGGTGAAAGAAATGGGGATTCCTCTCACCTGCTATACCGCGGGCCGGGGAAATGGTGCCAGCGACCTTTATTGGGCCCGCAGGACCGCCGAAGAGCTCGATTTTCCTCTTAAGATAAAGACCCTTTCCACTCGGGATATTGACAGGATGATTCCTGAAGTCATAAGCGACATTGAGGACAACAGTCTCAATCAGGTGGAGGTAGCCATCCCGATCTTTGCCTCGGTCCGCATGGCACAGGAGGAAGGTGAACGGGTCATACTTTCAGGCCAGGGGGCTGACGAGTTGTTTGGCGGCTACCCCTGGTACCCCAAGATTGTGGATGAGGAAGGATATGATGAGTTTGTGGAACGGTCGTGGGAAGATACCTTTCTTCTTTACAAAGAGTGTCTTGAGAGGGAAGATAAAATCGCCATGGCCCACAGCATGGAACTGAGGGTTCCGTTTCTGGATCCTCAGGTGATAGACTCGGCCTTTTCCACAGCACCCGAACTGAAAATCAAAGACGGTTCGGATTCGCACGGAAAGCGGATCCACCGTGAGTATAGCAGGTCCATAGGGATTCCCGAAGGCATCGCCTTCCGGCCCAAGGAAGCGGCTCAGCATGGAGCCAACGTTCACGACGCCTTTGAGGAAATTGCCGAATCTCGAGGTTTGACTGCCTCCCTGATGGACAAAGTGGGCTATGACCCGGGGAAAACGGTGGACGAAAAGCTTGGGAGTTCCTCCCGCTATGGATTTCGGTACGGCGAAAAGGAGCTCTGGGAGCCCCAGCCCCATGTGCAGTACTACCTGGATTCTCATGCAGCCGAACAGGGATTATTGCCGCGCCTGTCCGAAGACCACTGGAATGAAACCCGCCGGAAGCTGGCCGCCGACGGTGTGTACCCGGACATTGGGGGAGATAACGATGAGAATTGAACTTCCGAAAAACGTGGAGCGGTTTGGGGCTGTCCGCTTTGGCGATCTGCAAAAGGTCTTCGAACTGGATGCAGGGATTTCAAACGGACGTGTTCCTGAACCCGTTCAGGGTATTCACCAGGTTTCCTACCGGCAACTGTGTGACATTTACGAAGACATGGCCGTTGTGGTACCCACATTCAATGAAAAACTGAAGCTGGTGGAGGGGGTATTATCGGCTATCCCCCATCCCTGCATGATTATCGTGGTGTCCAATAGTCCCAGAGAGCCCGTGGATCGATTCCACATGGACCAGGATGCTCTTAGAGATTTCTGTACCTTCGCAGGGAAAAATGGTGTCATCGTTCATCAGAAGGATCCACTTTTCGCCAAGGCTTTTCAGAATGCAGAGTATAGTGCCATCCTGGATAAAGAGGGGGTGGTGCGCGACGGGAAAGCTGAGGGGATGATCATTGCCACCGTTCTGGCCCGGCTTGCAGGGAAAAAGTATGTGGGATTTGTGGACGCCGACAACTATTTCCCCGGCTCGGTGGAGGAATACGTCCGGGAATACGCGGCCGGGTTCACCCTCAGCCGGTCCCGTTTTGCCATGGTGCGGATTTCCTGGCAGAGCAAGCCCAAAATTATCGAGTCCAAGCTTTTTTTCAGGAAGTGGGGCCGGACCTCTCAGAAGACCAACGCCCTCCTTAACAGGTTGATTGCGTACTATTCCGGGTTTGAAACGGACATCATTAAGACGGGGAATGCCGGTGAACACGCCCTGACCATGGATCTGGCCATGATCCTGGATTACGCTTCTGGCTATTGCATTGAACCTTTTCACATTATTAACATGCTGGAAAAATTCGGCGGCATTCAGCCCAGCCCTCTTCCGGAGGTGATGCACGAGACGGTGGAGATGTGGCAAATCGAATCGAGAAATCCTCACCTTCACGACGCGGGCGACAAGTCCCATATCGATACCATGAGCTACAATGCCATGCAGGTCATCTATCATTCGCCCGTGACCCCCGATTTCCTGAAGAAAGAAATCCGCCGGGAGGCCGTAGCCCGAAAGTTTCAAAAGCCGGGCAAACCACCTGACAAGCCCCACTATTTTCCTCCACTGTTTTCCATCGATCTGGATAGATTCGCCGCCGATATTGAATCGGCCCCATTCGCCAAGCCGCTGTTGACACCCGCGGGTATCGCCACCGGTTGAGACCGTTAGACTGGGCAGTCATCGCCCTTTACCTGGGCGGAATCGTCACCTTCGCCCTCTACCGAAGTCGCCGGCAGGCTGACCTGAACGACTATTACCTGGCCGGCCGGCAGACCCGGTGGTGGCAGTCAGGATTTTCCACCATGGCCACCCAGCTGGGGGCCATCAGTTTTGTCTCCGCCCCCGCGTTTGTGGCTCTGAAAGAGGGGGGCGGTCTGAAATGGCTCGCCTATGAATTCGGCGTCCCTCTGGGACTCCTGCT
This sequence comes from Fidelibacterota bacterium, assembly GCA_046861835.1. Lineage (GTDB taxonomy): Bacteria > Fidelibacterota > Marinisomatia > Marinisomatales > S15-B10 > JBHIAI01. The sequence goes on from JBHIEY010000035.1 coordinate 3,999, forward strand.
CGTCATGATGGTCATCCTCCCCTTCCTTCACCGGGGAGGCTATATCAGCATCTACGAATACCTGGAACGGCGCTTCGACCGGGAAACGCGCGTCCTGGTGAGCCTCCTTTTTCAATTGGGGAGGGGACTGGCCACGGCCGTAACCGTTCTCGCCGGGGGCCTGATCCTCTCCACGGCTCTCCCCCTTTCCACCGCCCAGGCCATCATTCTCATCGGTGCCGTCACCGTCGCTTACGACGTCCTGGGCGGGATTCGTGTCGTTATATTGAGCGACGTCGTCCAGATGATCATCATTGTCGTTGGGGTTGCCATCGGTGGAGCCACGGCCCTGGCCATGGTGGGATGGGATCAGGTCTGGGTGGCCCTCGATCCGGAACGATTGAAGATCCTGGACTTCCGTCACTGGGGATTGTCCCCTGAAGGGGAATACGCCTTCTGGCCTATGGCTATCGGCGGAATATTCCTTTACGCCTCCTACTACGGATGCGATCAAAGCCAGGTCCAGAGGGAAATGTCTGTGGGGTCGCTCCAGGGGGTGAGAAGATCGCTCCTGGTCAATGCCTTCGGCCGGTTTCCCATCGTGCTCCTGTACTGTCTGATGGGTGTTTTCGTGGGGGCGGTTTTCGCGGATCCTGAACATATCTCCCAGGTGGCGGCCAGATTGGGGACCAGCCCCGCGGGCATTGTGGAAACCCTCGGGCAAGATCCGGACAGGATGGTTCCCATGTACGTACTGACCTTTCTTCCGCCGGGGGTCGTGGGCCTTATCTTTGTGGCCATCATGGCTGCCCTGATGTCCAGTCTCGACTCGGCCATCAACTCCTTGAGCGCGGTGACTCTGCAGGATGTCTACCGGATTTACATAAGACCGTCCGCTACCAAACGTCACTACCTCCTGGCCTCCAAACTGCTGACCCTTTTCTGGGGGATCTTCTGCGTGACGGCGGCCCTGGCGTTCGGTTACGCCGGTGAGGCCACCCGGCATACTACCATTGTTCTTATCAATGCGGTGGGAAGCCTTCTTTACGGTCCCATCCTGGCGGCCTTCCTTCTGGGGATGACCACCCTGAGAATCTCCCCGGCTCATATCAAACCCGGTATCATGGCCGGCATCACCGCCAACGTGTTGCTATGGCAGTTTTCTTCTCTCTCGTGGATGTGGTGGAATCTGGCCGGTTTTCTGGTGGCGGTGGCTGTATCGGCGGGACTGTCGTATCTGCGGGAATCGCCCGGTGCCACCCTGCTCAAGACCGGCCGGTTGTACTCCAACCTGGGGATCAGACGTCACTGGAACGATTCCTATTCTCTGGTGGTGGTCTACTTTTTCGCCATTATCGCGGTGGCGTGGCTGATTCAATGGCTGGGTTAGACCGGTGAAGAGATCTCAGCCGTCAGGATCCCAGGCAATCGTCTTCACCGACATGGATGGGACCCTTCTCGATCCCGAAACCTACTCTTACAGGGAAGCCCTTCCCGCCCTCAGGGTCATAGAAGAGAAGGGGATCCCCCTGGTGTTCTGTTCCTCCAAGACCCGGAAGGAGCAGGAATTTTACCGTCAGCAACTGGCCATCCGGGATCCTTTCATTGTGGAAGATGGCGGTGCCGTGATTATTCCCGACGACTATTTCCCGTTTGCTTTTTCCTGGGACCGGTCCGTGGGACCGTACCGCGTGATTGAGCTCGGAGAGTCCTATTCGGCTATCCGGAAGAATCTGCGGGAGGTGGTCCGGGAGACGGGACTGAAACTGTCAGGCTACGGCGACATGACGGTGGAAGAGGTCATGGAGAAAACCGGCCTTGACTTCGCCGGAGCGAAGCGGGCCAGGGAAAGGGAGTACGAGGAAACGGTGGTCACGGAGCTTACCCCCGCGGAATTCCGGACGGTCAGTAAGGCCTTAGAGGCAAGGGGCCTTACGATTACGCGCGGGGGGAAAGGGTACGGTGTAGCGGGCTCCAGCGGCAAAGGGCGCGCCATTTCTATCCTGGCGGACCTTTTCCGGAGGCGGTACGGGCCGGTGTGGACGGTGGGGCTGGGAGACAGTCAAAACGATGTTTCGCTCCTTGAGGCGGTTCATGCCCCTGTGCTTGTGCAAAAACCGGGGAACCGGTGGGAGGCCATTGAGATTCCCGGCCTCTACCGGGTGAGAGGGGTGGGGCCCGCAGGCTGGAATCGAGCCATCCTGTCCCTCTTCTCTTCCAGGATGCGTTAGATGTGTTTGTCTTCTACGTCGCATCTTCCTGCAGCGACGGTTTTCTTGGTCCTGTCACGGGGGGAGGGGCCTCAAGCCGGTCGGATGAGGTAGATCTCCTCGGAGGAGAGGGTAACCTCCCCGGAATCGTGACGAATGACGGCTTCCCCCCTTTCCGTCACATCCGTGAAAATGCCGGCCTGGGTTTTCCCTTTCCGGGTGAACAGGACCTTTTCTCCCAGGTGGTTGCACCGTCTCTTCCACGCCGAAATGATGGCTCCGAATTCCTCCGATTTGAGACGGTCATACCACTGTTCCAGCGAATTCAGGATCCAGGCCAGGGCCAGTTCGCGCTGGGCGGGTGACTCTTTGGCCATGAGGATGGAGATGGAGCCCTCCCGGAACTCTTCCGGGAAGTCATGGGCCGTTTCGTTTACGTTGACGCCGATTCCCATGATGGCCCATCCCATGGTGTTTCCCTGAAACCGGGTATCCACCAGGATACCGCCGCACTTCCTCCCTGAAAGGAGAATATCGTTGGGCCATTTCACCGTGGGTGACAGGTGGAATCTTTCAATGGCTTCACTGGCGGCCACCGCCCCCATGAGGGAGATGACCCCTGCCACCCGCCCCGTCAGCTCCGGCTTTAGAATCACGGAAAAGGCCAGCCCCTTTCCCGGCCCGGAAAACCAACTCTGATGATGACGACCCCGGCCCGCTGTCTGGTTGTCCGTGACCACCACCGTCCCTTCGGGAACCCCCTCCTCCAGGAGCTCCATGGCCTCCGTGTTGGTGGATGCCACCCTGACAAAGTAGGCTATTTCCTGCCCCAGAACCCGGGTCTCAAGATTCGCCTTGATCAGTTGAGTGAAAATCATGATTGCTCAGGGCTACCTTCCCTCATGCTCTCCAAACACTTCCCTGAGGGTATCGGAAATCTCGCCCAGGGTGGCCCGGGATTTCACCGCCTCGATAATAGGGGGCATGAGATTCTCGCCCTGTGCGGCGGCGTCCCGGAGTCTCCGGCGGGCGGACCGGACACCGGCCTGGTCCCGGTTCTTTCTGTACCGGATGACCCTCTCCACCTGCGCCGCCTCGGCCCGGGGATCGATCACCTGGGTTCTGAGCCCCCTGCCGGTCGAGCCGGACGGATCGTGACCGGAGGCAAACTTGTTAACCCCCACGATGACCCGTTCCCCGCTGTCCACGGCCTGTTGAAACCGGTAGGCACTCCGGGCGATCTCATCCTGGATGAATCCCTTTTCGATTGCGGTGACGGCACCGCCCATGGCATCGATCTTTTCGATGATTTCTTCCGCTTCTTTTTCGATCCTGTCTGTCAGCTCCTCCACGTAGAAGGAGCCCCCGAGAGGATCGACGGCCCGGGTGACGCCCGATTCGTAGGCGATGATCTGTTGGGTTCTTAACGCCAGTTGAGCCGACTCCTCGGTGGGAAGTGCCAGGGCCTCATCACGGGCATTCGTATGGAGCGACTGTGTGCCCCCCAGGACGGCAGCCAGGGCCTCCAGAGTGGTGCGAACCACATTGTTGTCCACCTCCTGGGCGGCGAGACTGGAGCCTGCGGTTTGTGTGTGGAACCGGCACATCATGGCCTTCGGATTCCTGGCACCAAAACGGTCCTTCATGATCCTGGCCCACAGCCGGCGCGCTGCCCGGAACTTGGCGACCTCCTCAAACAGGTCAAGATGGGCGTTGAAGAAGAATGAAATCCTTGGCGCGAAATCATCCACGTCCAGTCCCCTGTCAATGGCCGACTGAACGTACGCGATGCCGTTGGCGAACGTGAATGCCACCTCCTGGACGGCCGTGGAACCCGCTTCGCGGATGTGATAGCCCGATATGGAAATCGTATTCCACCTGGGCATGTTCCGGTGACAGAATTCAAGAATGTCCGTCACCAGTTTCAGGCTCGGTTCCGGGGGGAGAATGTGGGTCCCCCGGGCGACGTATTCTTTCAGAATATCGTTCTGAATGGTCCCTCGAAGTTGTCCCGGGGAAATGCCCCGTTTTTCCGCGGCCACCACATAGAAAGCGAGAAGGATGGGAGCCGTGGCGTTAATGGTCATGGAGGTGGAGACCTCGTCCAGGGGGATACCGTCGAACAGGGTTTCCAGGTCGTCAAGGGTGGAGACGGGAACGCCCACCCGCCCCACTTCTCCCCGGGCCATCGTGTGGTCGGAGTCGTAACCCATCTGGGTGGGGAGGTCAAAGGCCACGGACAGACCTGTGACACCCTGTTTCAGGAGGTAATGATACCGCCGGTTCGATTCCTTCGCCGAGGTGAAGCCGGCATACTGGCGCATCGTCCAGAGACGTTCCCTGTACATCCCGGGATGAATGCCACGGGTATAGGGGAATTCTCCTGCCTTCTGGGGCGTCACGGCTTCAGCGGCCCAGGAAAATCATCCAAGGATTACCTGAAGTCTCCGGCCCGAGATATTTTCTGGTAAGCCTCATTGATGGACTTGAACTTCTCTTCGGCCAGTTTCTGGATTTCTTCCCCGAGATGCTGGACTTTATCGGGGTGGTATTTGCTGGCCATCCTCCGGTAGGCGCGCTTGATCTCCTCAGGAGAGGCATCGGGATCCACGTTCAAAATCCGGTAGGCGGCGGTGGTATCCTGGACGAACATCCCCTTGATGGACTCGAAATCGTCATGGGAGATGCCGAGATAGCGGGAAATTTTCTCAATGACGGCAATTTCCGCGGGATGAACTTTCCCGTCGGCCTGTGACAGGCCGAAGAGAACGTGGATCATTTCCAGCCGTCCGGGATGGTCGAGATGGCGCCTGATCTGCCGGCAGACGGTGACGAGGGAATAGTCCTGTTTCAAAATATCCCTGAAAAGGATCATGAAATCACCGGCGTTCTCCGGACCGAAGTGCTGGGAGAGAAACCGTTTTACGTAGTTGAGCTCTGACTTGAGAAGTTCCTTATCGGCCTTCATCACAGAGGCAAGAAGAACGAGCAGCGAAACGGCGAAGTCCCCCGCGCGGGTGCGGGGATAGTCCCGGGGATGCTGCCCCTCTCCCAGGGATCTCCCGAAGCCGCCCATCCCCTCCCGCTGTTCACTCATGGTGGCCAGGGTAAATCCAATGATTCCCCCAATAGGGCCTGCGAGAACCCATCCCAGTCCTCCCCACAGCAAGCGGCTACCGATCCCCATCGTCTTCCCTCAATACGGAGGCCAACAGAGCGTTTTTCTCCACCGACTGACCCGGGGAAACGGCCACCTTTTCCACCGTGCCCGATACAAACGATTGAATTTCGTTTTCCATTTTCATTGCTTCCAGGATGGCCACCCTGTCACCCCGGTTGATCTTTGCACCGGGTTTGACAAAGACGGACGTGATAAGGCCGGGAATGGGAGCCCGCACCTCTCCCCGGCTGTCTTTGGCAGTACGGGTCATCCCCAGCTTCCTCAAGACCAGAGCCCGTTCATCGGTGATCTTCACATCGTAGGCCTGTTGATCGACCACCACTCTAAATCCCTCTGAATGCTCCGTGATGATAAGGTAATGGGAGGTTCCCCCCACCAGAACCGAATAGGAGTAGGGAGAGAGTTGAACAAAATCGACCTCTTCCTCCGAGTCCTCCAGCTGGACTGTCACCTTCCGATTGACCCGGCGAAGGTGGAAGGTGAGTTCCTTTCCATCGACGGCGGCGAGGAACTTCACCGGAGGGCATCCTTTCTCCCCTCAGACTTCCAGCGGGAAACCGGTTGAGGGGGCTTTCCATCGTGGGACGGGCCAGAAGCCGCCTCCCACACGTGGATGGCGGTAACCACCGATGCAATCCGGCGGTGGGCCTCCCTTGCCCGGGAGGAATTCTCCTTGAGACTTTCCATTTCATCGGGAATAAAGTGGGTGTCGATCTTGCCGGAATCAAACCGGGGATGAGATACCACGGCATGACAGAAAGGAACGGTGGTTTCCACCCCCACGATGTGACATTCCTTGAGGGCCCGCTTCATCCGGTTGAGGGCTTCCCGCCTGTCCACTCCCCACGTGATGAGCTTTCCCAGAAGAGGATCGTAATGGGGGGTAATCTCCTGCCCTACCCGGAGTCCGTGATCGAACCGGGTGCCGAATCCGTCGGGAATCTCCAGCCCCAGAATGGTCCCCGTGCTGGGGATAAAATTGCGAAATCCATCTTCCGCATAAATCCGGCATTCGATAGCGTGCCCCGAAGGGTCCCCGGAGCCATCTTTGAGGGAAAGTCTTTCACCCGATGATACCCGGATCTGTTCCCTGACCAGATCAACACCGGTGATCATCTCCGTGACGGGGTGCTCCACCTGCAGGCGGGTATTCATTTCAAGGAAATAGAAATTCCCCTTTTCGTCCCCCAGGAATTCCACCGTGCCTACCCCCAGATAGCCGCACTTCAAGGCGATTCTTTTGGCCCAGGCTGTCAGGCGGTCTCGGACCTGTGGCGTGACAGCAGGGGAAGGAGACTCCTCAATAATCTTTTGGTAGCGCCTCTGAATGGAGCATTCCCGTTCCGTGAAGGCGACCACCGATCCGTAGGCATCGGCCACCACCTGGATCTCAACGTGCCGGGGCCGGGGAAGGTACTTTTCTATGAAAATCCTCTCATCGGAAAAGGAGGCTGCGGCTTCCGAACTGGCCCGGGAGAGGGCATCCGCCAGTTCTCCGGGAGTATGAACAATTCTCATTCCTTTTCCGCCTCCCCCTCCCACGGCTTTGACCAGCAGGGGGAATCCCACCCTCCGGGCCACCCGATCTGCCTCTTTGGGACTCACCACCGGTTCGTCCGATCCGGGGATCACCGGGACATCCAGGTCCCGGGCAAGGGCCCTGGCAGCCACTTTGTCCCCCATTTGAGCCATGGACCGGGGGGGTGGACCGATCCAGGTGAGTCCGGCCTTCTCCACCGCTGTGGCAAAGGCAATGTTTTCACTCAGAAAGCCGTAGCCGGGATGAAGGGCGTGGGCACCCGCTTTCCGGGCCACCTCGACAATCCTGTCTCCCCTCAGGTAGCTGTCCGCAGAGGGTGCCGGGCCTATGGGGTAGGCCTCCGAAGCCATCAGAACGTGGGGCGAAACCCGGTCGGCTTCGGAGTAAACGGCCACGGCCTTAAGTCCCATTTCACGGCAGGTTCGAATGATTCGAACGGCAATTTCTCCCCGATTCGCAATGATGATTTTTCTGCCCATCACACAACAGCGATCTATTCAGGCACTACAGGAACACCAGGACACAGGGTGCAGACACCTAATATTTAAGAACTTAGCGTTAGGCCTTCGTGGTGTTCTTGCTTGGGTTTTCTCCCCGTACTCCTGTGTCTAAGTTTATGATTATTAATCTCCTCTGTGTTCTCTGTCGCGCCGTGGTAAATAGCGATTTTAAGATAACAAGTTTAATTCTTGTTCAAAAGTCATATATTGGCGCCCATGCCCGAATTGGCCAAACGGCTGAAGATCCGCCTGGTCATCTGGGTGTTCCGCCTCACCCGAAAGATCCACACCTACGGCCACCTTCTCGCTCTGAGAAAGGGAGGCAGGGGGATCAGAAAGGCCCTCATCATTCTTCCGGGAGGAGCCCAGAGCTCCCGGATCGCCCGGTATGTTCTCAAATCGCTCCGCCCGGGCGAGGAGGTCCGTCTCGATTACCTTATCGACAGGCGCCTGTATCACAGCTTTTCGAATGCCCTCCCTCCCGGAGCCCAGATGTACAGCAGTGACGACGTGGGGTGGTTCCAACTGCCCAAAAAAGGATTCATCCGGCGGGTTCTCTCCCAATCCTATGATGCCGTGGTGGATCTTCATCCCTCTTTCAACCTGGTAACGGCATACCTGGCTTACCTCTCCCGGGCACCCTTAAGAGTGGGATTCTCCAGCCCCTTTTCCCGGCACTTTTTCAATGTGGAAATTGACAGGAAATCGAGCGACTTTCTGGAACGGGGCTACCTTTCCATTCAGAAACTGCTGGCGTTGTGAAGCTCGGTGTGTGAGAGAAGGGGGGAAGTGTCTGTCACTCTAACACCTTCCGGACGCCGAAACCCGGGGCGAAATTTTGTTATTGACGACCCCCCCATCTCCGGTTATATTTACGACCCCCAAAACGACCCGGGATGGTTTGACATGGCATTAGAAGGCATCATCTGCCCAGAGTGCAAAGTGCCTCTGGATGACTCCCAGCTTCAGGAGTCCCTGGTCTGCCCCAACTGCAAGACGGACCTGAAGACACCAAAGTATCTCGACTTCATCGAATACTTAGTGGCCAATGGCATTGTGAGCGACATTGACTTTTTTGATACGGAACTCTACAGCGACGAAATCGAGAGACTGGATCCCTCCGACCAGGAGGAGATCGACCCCCAGGACTACGAAAAAAGAAAGGAAAGTTTTTCCCTGTTTGAGGACGACGTGGAACCGGTGGAGGAAGAGGAAACCGAGGACATGGATATCTGGGAAGGCCTGGAAGAGGATTGGGAAGAGTTCAACCGGCGAGACGCCGAAGACGAAACGAGCGAGAAATGACTAAGGAAAACAAAGGACGGATCAATATTCAAATCGACAGGGATGTGGGGAGCGGCGAATATGCCAATTTTGTGGTTATTACCCACTCCAATGCCGAGTTCGTGATGGACTTTACACGCCTCCTGCCCGGCATGGTCAAAGCGAGAGTCAACTCCAGAATTATTATGGCGCCCCCCCATGCCAAAGCCTTTCTGAAGGCCCTTACGGAAAATATCGGCCGGTACGAAAAGAAATACGGAGAGATTCACGTACCCGGAAAAGAGACGTTCAGTCCCTTCGGACTCAATCCCCCTGAGGGCCTCCTTCCTAACTGAAACTGGATTCTTGATTCTGGATTCTGGATACTCATGGGGCAGCCTCCGTCATCCTGAGCCTGTCGAAGGATGAACCGGAAAACGGTCATATACTCATGGGACAGCCTCCGTCATCCTGAGCCTGTCGAAGGATGAACCGGAAAATGGTCATCAGTCAGGACCTCCTGGATATTCTGTGTTGCCCCGAAACCAAGGAAGACGTCCATCTTGTTTCCGACGATGACATCAGGAGGATCAACGCCGCAATCCGGGCGGGAACAGTGAAAAAACGGAGCGGAAAACCGGAAACAGAGATCCTCGACGGTGGACTTTTGAGGGAGGACGGGAAGTATCTCTATCCCATCCGGGAAGATATCCCCATCATGTTGATTGATGAAGCCATTGATATGTCCACGGTGGAATGATATGAAGCGGATGTTTGCCCGGGGGGTTTCCGTTCTATTGATGGGGTGGGTGGTGTCTGCCCCTTTGTTGGTTTCCGTTCACGCCACGTTTTTTCATAGTCACCTGGGCAGTCAAACGGCGGGAGTGTGCAGGGAAAAGTGTACCGACCCCGGCCACTTCAACCCCACAACGAAACACGACTGGTGTCAGGTGAGAGTCTTTAACTATCTCCCCCACTATCCGCAGCCCGCCTGTGTCAGCTTGAGGTTCTCCACCCTTGTGTCCTTCCGGGAGACGGCCCCAGGTGGGTTCCTCTCACCCCTTCTCCCTCCTTCCCGGGCCTCTCCGGCGGCCTGACCCACTTCCACCTCCGTTCATACATAACACTGGAGCCTATTGGCATGAAGAATTGTCAGTTCGTCCTTTTCCTGGCCGCTATTCTGGGTGTGACCGCCCGGGGTCAGGGGCCTTTCCAGGCCATGAATCCCAACATCGGAGTCATCGGAGATTTTTCCTACCGGAATCAGTTCGGAGCCTCCATGCCGGAAGACGGGTTTCATTTTAACGAAGCAGAGATATCCTTTCGGATGGTTCTGGATCCCTTCGCCCGGGCGGACTTTTTTGTCGCGGTGGTCCCGGAGGAAGGGGTGGAAATAGAGGAGGGCTTTCTCACACTCCTTTCCCTCCCTTTTTCTACCCAGGCCAGAGTGGGTCACTTCAGGAACGCCTTTGGAAAATTCAATCTGACCCACCCACCTGAAACGTCCCTGGCCCTGCCCCCCCTTTTCCTCTCCAACTATTTTGGCGAGGAAGGGCTCTCTGAGACGGGAATCTCTCTCAGTGCGCTCATTCCCAACCCCTGGGGCTTTTACCTGGAAGCCAATTTGGACGTCATCAACGGAGATAATCCCGTGAGCCTCGGCGGAGGCCCAGGCGATAGGCCCTCCTACCTCGTGCATCTGAAAAGCTTTGTTGACTTCACTGAGAATAGCAACGCGGAGGTGGGACTGTCCGCCGTGACGGGCCCCAACGACTCCCCCGGGAGTCATACCAGCCGGCTGTTCGGCGCGGATGCCATCTACCGGTGGAAACCCCTGGCCAGGGGACTCTATCGATCCTTCACTTTCCAGACCGAGGGTCTGGTCAGCCTGAGAGAGTCCGAAGGGAAAACCATACGCAGCTTCGGGGTTTTCGCGTTTTCCCAGGTCCAGCTTTCCAAGCGCTGGTTTGTGGGAGCCTCCTACGACTATTCGGGTCTTCCGGAAAGTGACTACGCCATTGAAAGGCGAATCTCAGGTCTGGTCACCTTCTGGCCCAGTGAGTTTCAAACCGTCAAGATTCAGGTGGCATACGCCGATCGAAATTTCTCGGCTTTTCGCACCTTCACGTCCATTCATTTTCAGTGGACTTTTATTATCGGGGCTCATGGGGCCCACAAATTCTAACGGGAGGCAGACAATGATGAGACGGCAACTGCAAGGGAGCTTCAGGGCGCCCGCTCTTCTCATACCGGGACTCTTTCTGGTCCTTTCGCTCACCGCAGCGAAATCGAGAATTGATGTGGTGACGACGATACCGGACCTGGCGGATATCGCCCGGACAATCGGGGGAGACAGGGTTAACGTCACTTCCATCGCCCGGGGGTACCAGGATTCCCATTTTGTTGACGCAAAGCCCAGTCATATCGTAAAACTTCAAAAAGCCGATCTGTTCGTTCAGGTGGGGTTGGATATGGAAATCGGGTGGGCTCCTTCCCTTCTGGTGGGGGCTCGAAATCCCAATATTCTATGGGGAGCCAAGGGATATGTTGATGCTTCAAGGGGCGTTCCCGTGCTTCAGGTTCCCACTCTTCCCGCCGCTCAGCTCAGGGCGGAGGGGGACATTCATATTTATGGCAATCCCCATTACTGGCTCGATCCGGAAAACGGGAAGATCATCGCCCGGAATATTCTGGAGGGCCT